>NZ_JBXWMM010000019.1:0-52186 GCF_059609825.1 Ruegeria sp. YTSB088
GGAGTGGAAGTGCAGCGGTTGTGGACCTGCTACCAGGCGACGAAGGAAACGAACAATGAATGATGAGGGATTCTCAGAAGAAGAAATCTTCGGGCGTCCACTGGAAGACATTCAACTTGAAGACTTGATTGCCGGGATTCGCGCGCGATTGAAAGTGGATGAAGCGGTTTGGCCAGCGTTGCTCGCCGTTGTGCAGGATCACGTTGCAGCAGTTGATGATGTGGCGATCTGGACCGACGAATGGATTAAAGAGAACAAATGAATCAGGACTTCTTGCGATCAAGAACCCGATATGCGTGGGACCAGTCAATATTGGCCATCAGCTCCTCGACAGCCACCGGGTCAACCTTGCGATCAGATCCTGCGGTTTTGATGACCCCGCGGACGTAAACAATGAGTGCGAAGGTCGCGACGATGCTAAGGATGAGACTGATCAACTCAGGTGTCATACCGTTATGGTGCCGCCCTACCCTGTTAAGGTCAAGCTGACGAATCCGAGTCGGCACATCTAGTGCCCGAGATTCGTGTTAGAGACTGATTTAGTGTCTAATCCGATTCTGTGAGAGGGCTTATGAATCAAAAAATCTGAGGGGGCTTATCTAATAGAATCAATAAGTTGCCTGAATATAGGCTAGGAAAATCAATAGGTTATGAGATGGCGGCCTAAAGTTCTTGCGTTCGTGCACCGTTATCGGGTTTAAATATAGCAAAAGAGTAAACAACCAAAGGTCCGTCAGAGGCCTTGAGGCAGATTGAGAACCGAGGAGCAGGAGACGGCAGATGATATAATCCCGACCCCCAGAAAAGCGAAAACCGAGCAGTTGCAGCCGCCCGGTCTTCAAAAATTCAGAAATATCTTCGTCAGATATCCTACTGATTAGCATCTTCAGGATAGCAAGACGAGTTTTGCGTCGCAAGTGTTTTCACTTGTGCGAGCGAGGAAAAATTGTCTTCAGTTCCTACAATAGACGCCGCAAAAGGCTTCGTCGCCCTGCCCGCTTCCATCTTTGATATTGAGATGTCACCGGGAGCATTCCGTGTCCTTGTCGAACTCTGCAACCTTGCATGTATCCACGGATACAGCTGGCCCGGACAAGACCAATTGGCCGAAAAGATCGGCCGCTCCAAGGCTTCGATCTCGGCTTATGTGAAAGAACTCCGAACACTCGGCCTGGTGGAAACCACCAGTCAAAAGATGGCATCCGGATACAATTACCGTTGCAAGTATCTGGTGACATTCTGGGCAGATTGGGTGAATTCCCGAAAAGAGAAACATGCCTCTCAACGGGCGCCCGCCAATGTCGATCAGCCAGCTGAACGCCGTGCTCAGCCTAATGAACGCCCTTCTTCGAAGAAAAACAAAATTCATAAAACACAGACCAGCGAGCGCGCGAGGCGGCTCGCAAGTGTTGTGAATGATGTAGATAAAGCCTGGAAAGAGATTATGGATCGTTCGGGCAACTTCCGACATGCTCCACCTGAGGGATTGGTGCAATTCACGAAGAAGCTTTTGAGTGAAACTCCCGTGTCAGATCCCCTCCCTCAGGACAAGGTGGTCGGTGATCTACAATTAATCTGGAATAGCCAAGGCGTAAGTGTATCCGCGGATACAATCGCGGATCAGGCAGACCTTCTCATGTCACAGAAGTGCTCAGATGAAGGCCTTCAGAACTTGAAAAAGATAATCAAGGATCATTGGCAATCACACTGGAAGAAGCCGCCAACAAAGGACCAGTTCACCGGTTTTGTTGTACACGCGATGCCAAGTGTTTTGACCCTAAACAAGCTTGTCGACATCGGTTGTTCACTTAAATCATGGGAAAAAAGAGAAAAAAGGTTGCCAACCGCTGCGTAGCTCTTTTATCGTGATTGCAGAAACACCGACGAGAGAGTGGTGAAATGAGCAGTGCAGATGTGAGTGTATCCGCGGATACACAGGTGACTCCGGGCGAAGATCTTCAGGTTTTTACAGAGCGCATGGCGCGTGTGATGGGCACGGTCAATACGAAGCTTCAAAGGGACCTAACCCTTCGAAACCGTGTTGCGCGCCGGTTTTCACAACGGGAAGTCGCAGAGTTCCTTGGTGTCGACAAGAACTACCTCATCCGTCTAGCTAAGACCGAACCAGATTTCCCGGAAGGCGTAGTTCGCGGTCGAGAGCGCACGTTCAGTCCTGACGAAATCATGCTGATCCGTGCATTGATCGGATCGAACAAGCTTCAAAAGCGCCCACATCTGTTTTGGAGAAAGCCGGACGAGGATTTGAAGATTATCGTTTTCGGCGCGCAGAAAGGCGGGACGGGTAAAAGCCTCTCGGCCGCCCACCTGGCACAATACCTGGCGCTGACATATGGCATGCGCGTTGGGGTCATCGACAGCGACCCTCAGGGCACGGCATCTTTGTATTTCGCCAATGCTGACCTGCCCCTTTTCAAGGAAGACACCCCGACCCTCGCCGACTTCATGGGTGTTGATGAGCCCGGACAAGATAAGCCGACTGCGCACGATGCCGAAACACTGAATAACTTTTGGCAATCGACACCTTGGCCTGGTCTGAGGCTACTCCCTGGAGGCGCGAACATCCTGGCTGGCGACGTGGCGCTCTACTTCATGCGCACAACAACCCGGATCCACAAAGTCTTCTCCAACGCCGTGCGTACCTGGTCGGACGCCTACAAGCCCAAGACGATGCCTGAGGACTTGCGCAGAGAAGATGGATCTTTCGACATGGATCGTTACCAGGCGGCCCTGTCAGAAACGCTGGATGTCATCATCGTGGACCAACAGCCATCCATCAGTTTGATGCAGCTGAACCCGCTTGTATCCGCGGATACACTTGTAATTCCTCAGACGATGAAAGGGTTTGACCTCAGCACTCTTACGACATTCATTTCGGTGCTGCGAGCATACCTGGAAACACTAACAACGAACGATCCGGCATTGGTGCTTGGCACTGGTGGTCACGTCGTATTGCCAACCATTATCCAGGAGGCAAACGACCGGGATACATCTCATATTGTTGACTTGTACCGACGTGCACCTGACCTGATCTCGCAGGTTTGGTATTCCCGTTCGGACGCCATTGCGAACGCCGCCGAAGAATACAAAAGTATCTATGAATACCAGCCACCTGACAGCAGGCGATCTTCAGCGAGAGCATTCATGGCAAATGCAAATTCGGTAAATGATGCACTGGTAAAGCGTATCTGGCCAAACCTCCCATCAAGAGGTTTTGCAGATCGGTTCATTGAAGATCGGTGGGGATAAGACGAGATGGCAAAGCGCAAGAAATTGGACGCCGGCATTGATGAAGCAGAAATTGTATCCGCGGATACAATTCACGAAAATCCGATGGCGGTCGACGGATTGCCGCAAATGTCAGGCGTTGTTCGAGACGTTGCGGCTGGCGATCAGGCGCAGACGATCATTGAGCTTCGTGAGCAAATTGAGGCCTTAAAGCTAAACCCAGCACGAGAAAAGAAAATGGTAGTTGATGCTATTCTGGCTGGGCGCCTATCTATTCAGCTCCATCCGTCATGGCTTATCGATCAAGTTGGAACAGACCGCGATGACCAACTGGGGAACACGCAGGAAAATCCTTCAGCCTTTGAAGAACTGAAGAAAGACCTAAAAGATAATGGCCAAATGCAGCCAATTCGAGTGCGTGTATCCGCGGATACACCTGAGGTTCGGGAAGCACTATACTTGCTGGCCAACAGGATGGGCGTGAGTGAGCCATCTGAGCTTTCCAGCACAGCTCCAGGCGATTTGCACGGAAGACTATTTCTTCAGTCTGGTCGGCGCAGAACTAAGGCATGCGAACTGAATGAAAGGCCAGTTCTTGCGTTTGTGTCCATTGATAAATCCGCGGATACACCTGCGGAAGCTGCTGACCTGCTAGAGCGTTTCAGAGAGAATGCATTGCGATCCGATCTATCCGGATGGGAGAAAATCCGCAGCATCGCTCAGATCAAGAATGCAATGCCCGGAGTGTCACAGCACTACTTGGCTGAGAAGCTCGGCGTCGGACGTGGAGACATCTCAGTTGCCGTTGATGCCTATGAACTTGAAGCCGATATCGAGGCCATGTTTGGACCAGGGTTCCGAGAAAGGGGCGTGCGATGGTTCAGATCCAGTGTGCCGGCCGTAAAGAACTGGGTTGCAGGTGGCCGACAAGTTGCGTCCGAGACTGGCAACGAGCCTGAAGAAAGGCAAAAGCCACAACCACCGGCCAAGGTAACTGCAACCCGGGAAAAGGGCAGGGCGATCCTCAGTAACGGCCTTACGGTATCCGCAGGCCGCGGAGGGGCGATCAAAGTATCTCTGGAAGACGGATCGAAGCCCAGTCAGGACCAAATCGAATGGATCTTGGAGGCGATAGCGAAAGGGGCAGGGCGGGTTAAGTGACACCTGCCCGATCAACTCATTCAAGATCCCATAAGCATCAAATCTACAAGGAAGCGAAAATCTCCTGTTTTACGTGTGCTTGTCAACAGTTTATACTTTAGATTGTGTGGTTTAGAGGGAGGCTACCCTGACATTACCCCCTTTTTTCGCTAGTAACGAAAAAGGGGGGGTAATACCCTCGGTTTGGGTGCCTGGTCTGCTCAAACTCAATGTCGAACTTCAAAAGCCCAATGAAATAAGGGGCATCGATAAGTCAGTCTTGTAAAGTAAAGACGAGTCCAGTTCAGACTTTACTAGTAAAGGTCAGTAAAGGCTTGCCTTTTAAAGAAAAGTCTTGGCCAGTCTTGTAAAGTAAACGCTGTCTAAACCTTTACTTCGTATTTTCCTCAGTGGGCCGAGCAGCTCATCAAAAAATCATTGAGGAAGATTTTGTTATGTCGACTATTTCATTTTGCAGCTCGAAGGGCGGCTGCGCAAAAAGCACTACATGTATTCTCACATCTCTTGAGGCAGCACGGGCCGGCAAGCGGGTACTGATCCTTGATAGCGATCCGAAGAAGTGGCTATCTGGCTGGTCGGATATCAAAGAGATCCCAGAGAACATAACCGTTCAACATGTCGAACGCGAAGAGATCACAGAGCAAGCCCTGTATGCCGCCGACGAATACGATGTCGTTCTGATCGATGTCGAAGGCTCTGACGATGCAAGCATCATTGACGCAATTCTGGTGAGTGACCTGGTCGTGATCCCAGGTCAGGCGTCTCTTCCAGATGTAAAGGCGGCCGTCCAGGTCCTTAAACGGGTTCGGTCACGCAGTAAGATTCTTGGACGTGATATCGAGGCACGCGTGCTTTTAACATTTACTGAAGCAGGCCCAATCGAGGCGAACATCAGCAAGGACATGCGCCAGGTTCTGGTAGAGAACAACGCCCCCCTCATGCGTGCGCAGTTGGCGCATCGGCCGATCTTCAAATCAATGGTTTCCGCAGGAGGCGACTATGTCGATCTGCCAGCGCGCTACCAAGGCTCCAACCTGGATTCTGCGGTAGAGAATGTAGAAGCCATCACCAACGAAATTTTCACCCTTCTGCGCGAACGCGCCGACAAATAGGGAGTTCAGCTATGAGTGCAGATACATCCGCAATCGGTAAAGTCACAATGGATGACGATGAGCCATGGTCTTACAAGGACAAGCATGGTCGGAGACCATCAGGTTCTGACACCAAGCATGCCAAACGTGTTCGCATGATCGCCGAGATCCAAGCAGACGCGGGTAGGGAGCTCGACACTGAAGAGCTGGAAGATGAGATTGAGCTGCGCCGGGAAAAAGAGAAAAAGGCGGCGCGCCAACAGGTCTTCTCCACAAAGGTGAACCCTCGGCTCTATCGCAAGTGGGACAAAGTTGCCAAGAAGAAGGGCAAAAGTGTCGTCGTGGCTATGGAGGAGTCGATGCTGGCTTTCCTCGAAAAGCACGATGTCGACTTTGAGTTTTAGGTCAGTAAAGACAAGACAAGACTTTACTTAACTTACAGTGGGGCAGGGGGCATCTCCTGCCCTAGGAAATCCCAAAAATACTGAGTGAGGCACGTAGGCACGCGGATAATTCATCAGGCATCAGCATGTTCAGGAAACATTTCTATCAACTTAGCATGACCATGTAGCCTCCGAGCGCCTGAAATACGAGAAAACCCCGCCGGTTGCGACGGGGTTTCGCTGAGAACCTGAATGTCTTTTTACATTGCCAGGCCGGAAGCCTCTTCATTCTCTTCGGCCCACCGACGAAATTCGCCAACGACCTGCTCGGCGAGATCTTCGACCGTGCCAGCTTCAACGAATTGGGCAGCGACCCAGTGAACCCCGACTTCTCCGTTCTTGAGCTGGTAATATGTGCGATCACCATCACTGTCGTATTCGGCAAAAGCTTCGATCTCTCGATCCTCGAGGAGCTCATTGACCTTGTCTTCCATTTGACCAATCAGTTGAGTTTCGATGTCAGGATCATGTTCCGGCCATTCGCCTGCACTGATTGTTGCCGCTAGCTCGCGACCACTGCCAGGATTGGAATTACCGAACAGAAGTTGACACGGCTGGCGGCCTCTCCAAGGCAAAGACTGTTCAAATGCAATCGGGGAAAGTTGAGAGTGTCAGCCTCGATAAGTAATTCTTTCCCTCGAACGACCGGGCGATGCAATTAAAATCACCGTCGGGGCAGGGGCCCAAGCTACCGAAACCCCGCAATTGTTCCGGGTATCGGAACCTTTGTAGTTATGATTTATTTTACAGGCTGGCAGCTCACCAACCAGCGCTGTGCTCAGGAGTTATGGGAATATCCCGGGCGCTCACTTATGCAACAGCGATAGGGATACTATTATGAGCGAAACATCAGATAGAAAAGTCACTCTGGGGCCTCTCGTGCTCCCATATGAAACGGTCGTCTGGAGCCCAAAAGAAGTTAAGCCATTTCGGCCGGGGACCACTTGGCTGACGGATCCAGCTTTAGTTGCGGTTGACGAATGGCTTTGTCAGACTGAACTTGACCCGCTTTGTGCGCGACTTGGCTTGTCACATAGCGAGACGATCATAAAATTGGTTCGCGATCATAAATCCTAGCGACTTATGGTGCTGTACTAACAGATTTGGTGATCGCATTTTCAGAAATCTGATACCCAATAATTCGAGTCCCCAATCGGTGTCAAATTCGGTTGGGGGCACTATGAATGACCTGCTCCCCGAAACTTCCCTTGTTCTGATGTAGAGTTTGCTCAACCTTCCGAAGGAGCAAGCTAATGCGAAAGAGCCGTTTCGGGTAGGGCACCTGGCGGGTGGATGAAGGGCAATACAGGTACTGTGGAAGCAAATTCTAGCAAAAGAGATACCTTGAAGTTATCCCCCAGAGGGGTATATAAATGACTAACATTCGATTTGAGTTCGAGTGGGACGACAGTGAAGGTGATGTGGTTATTGCTTCGATCTGGGTCCCCGAGGGACTCATTACGGTGATTGCTGAGGCTGAGCTCAATGAGAAAATCATCATTCTCAAAGGTTTTCACATCCAGGGCTTAGAGGCGAACCAATTGGGTGTAGCGCGGCTAAGAACAATTGGCCGTTACGTATTGGAGACTGTGAACTATGACGAACTCATCATTGAAGGCGCTCGCCGAACGACTGGGGCCAGTCAAGGACGTCGTCCGAAACCAATCCGGATCAAAAGGCTCAATCGCCCTGGTTAGCGCATCAAAAAACCCTGACATCATTCAGGCCTCTCGCGCGCTTGCGAAGTGCGGCCTCTCGCTTCTCAAAGCCAAACGCGCTGTTGAGCAGGTTGCTACAACGGGAACAACTGCACTGATCTTGCTCCCCAAAATCTCAGATTTGAAGGAACTGCTAGCTGAGCTGAAGCAGGCTGGCGTCAAGGCAGTCTCTACAACGCCGGACAAGGGTGTGAACCTCCCGCGGTTGAGGAAGCGTCTCGGCTATACTCAAGAGCAATTCTGTGTTGCGTACGGCTTTGAGGTGAAGACGTTTCAGAAATACGAGGATGGTAGCCGCACGCCATCAGGACCCACTGCAAAGTATCTCTCAATGATCGAGAAAGACCCGAAAATCATGGAGAAAATCTCATTGAAAGAGTGAATAATTGATTTGAGAACGATGCCCAGAGAGCCGAGCGAATTCGAGCTGGGTAGTCTTATCGACCCGCTTGAGAAGGACACTGTACTAGGAACGCTTATCAGCCTAGTTCCCGGCCAGATTGTATGACTTAGTGCGTCTCGAGATTGACACTAGTGGCATAGGCCAGAATTCCCTAGGACTGTTAGCATTGGACAAGTTTGACCTGCCATGTTTGGTAAATCAGTGTTGAGGCTTTCCACTTATTACCATATTTTCTCATATGGGCATGAATACTCCGAGGGGCTCGATGGACACCGACATACTGACCATCAAGGAAGTCGCCTTGTATCTCAAGATCACCGAAAAAACCGCCTACCGTCTGACTGCTGATGGAGAAATCCCCGGCTTCAAGGTTGGTGGGGCTTGGCGCTTTAGGAAGCAGGAGATCGATGCCTGGATTGACGAACGGCTGAAGAGTGGCGGGAAGAGCGAGTAAATGCTTCTTGATAACAAGAAAAACGGTAGAGTTGGCGACGAACTGAGGAAGCACCTTTCGACAGGAACCAAGCTTTCCGTTATGTCGGGTCTGTTCTCTATCTACGGCTTTGAGGCTCTCAAAAAAGAACTTAAAGCCGTAGATGGCGCCCGCTTTTTGCTTTTCCCAACAACATCCAACAATAACGGGGATGATGTCGTCACCTTCCCGATGCTCGAAGGTGACGACTTTGAGCTGCGCTTTAAGAACCAGCTCAACCAAATGCAGATTGCGAAAGAGTGCTCCAAGTGGCTTGCCGAGAAAGCCGAGGTCCGCACAGCACGCTCGCCGCAATCATTCGGTCAAAACCTTATGCTCGCGAGCCGCGCTGATGGGAACGCTGTTGCTATTCAGGGAAGCTCTACATTCACGAGCACGGGGCTTGGCTACTCAGAGTCCAATCGCTTCCACATGAACATGTGCGCAAAGGATGCGCCCAGCACGTCAGCTATGTTGGAGTGGTTCGAGGGGATCTGGCGCGACACTGAGGCTACCGAAGATGCCAAGAGTTTGTTGCTTAAGCAGATTGAACGCCTCAGCGCGGATCAGTCTCCGGAATTTGTCTACTTCCTGACGCTATACAACCTGTTCAAGGACTTTCTTGAAGACATTGACGAAGAGAACATCATCAAATCCAAAACAGGTTTCAAGGACACAATAGTCTGGAACAAGCTCTACAAATTCCAGCGCGACGGCGTTCTGGGGGCCATCGACAAGCTTGAAAAATACAACGGATGCATCATTGCCGATAGTGTTGGTCTCGGCAAAACCTTCGAAGCCTTGGCCGTTATCAAATACTATGAGCTTCGTAATGATCGCGTTCTGGTGCTTTGCCCGAAGAAACTGCGGGACAACTGGACAGTCTACACTGTCAACGACAAGCGCAACCTACTGGCCGCTGACCGCTTCAACTACGATGTCTTGAACCATACGGACCTCACGCGGTTGCAGGGGCGCTCGGGCGAGATCAACCTGGAAACGCTGAATTGGGGTAACTACGACCTCGTAGTGATCGATGAGTCCCACAATTTCCGCAACTCCAGCTCTGCCAAGGAAGGCCTCACTCGCTACTCCCGCCTTATGGATGAGATCATCCGTTCCGGCGTGAAGACCAAAGTTCTCATGCTATCCGCTACGCCCGTGAACAACAGAATGAATGACCTGAAGAACCAGGTCGCGTTCATCACCGAAGGTATCGATAGCGCCTATGGCGACTTCGGCATTGGAAGCATCGAAGAAACCCTTCGCAAGGCTCAGACTCGATTCAACAATTGGCTGCGGTTGGAAGATCATGAGCGGAAGGTTGAGGCCCTGCTGGACACCATGAACTTCGACTATTTCAAACTCCTTGATCTGCTGACCATCGCGCGTTCACGCAAGCACATCGAGAAGTACTACGACATCAGCGAGATCGGATCATTCCCAGAGAGATTGCAGCCCATCAACATCAAGGCTGATATCGACACACAGGATCAGTTCCCGCCGCTCCGAGAGATCAACAGGACCATCCGCAAGCTGAACCTGAGCGCTTACTCGCCGCTCAAATACGTCCGTGCTGACAAGCGTGAAGAGTATAGTCGCAAGTACGATGTGAAGGTGAAGGGCGGAGCCTCCGTCTTCCGCCAGGTGGACCGCGAGCAGAGCCTTATCCACCTGATGCGTGTCAACCTACTCAAGCGCATGGAAAGCTCGATCCACTCGTTTGGCCTAACGCTCGGCAAGCTTCTGGCCGAGGTCGAGATGCTACTCGAAAAGCTTGAGAGCCACAGCGCCTCGGACATCGAAGAGCTGGGCATTGAGGATATCGAAACGGACTCGCCGGAATTCGAGGATTTCCTCATTGGGCGCAAGGTCAAGGTGCTCATCAAAGACATGGACGAGCATCGCTGGCGACAGGACTTGGAAGATGACCGTGCTAAGCTGGCAGCGCTTCTGGACGAGGCGCAGAAGATCGAAGCCAGCAGAGATGCAAAGCTCCGAGCCTTGCGGGAGCTGATCGTTCACAAATGCAAGAACCCGATAAATGACGGCAACCGAAAGACAATCGTCTTCACGGCATTCTCAGATACCGCTGGCTATCTCTACGAGCACCTAGCCGAATGGGCGCTCAAGGAGCTTGGCGTTTATTCTGCACAGATCACCGGCAGCGGAACGAATAAGACGAACCTTCCTGGTCAAAGCAGTAACTTCGACGGTCTGCTAGCCTCCTTCTCGCCGGTCTCGAAAGAGCGCGCCAAAATCGATGAAGCCGCAAACGAAGAGATCGACCTTCTTATTGCGACCGACTGCATTTCGGAGGGGCAGAACCTTCAGGATTGCGACTATCTGGTGAACTACGACATCCACTGGAACCCTGTTCGGATCATCCAGCGCTTTGGCCGCATTGACCGTTTGGGATCAAAGAACAAAGCGATCCAACTAACGAACTTCTGGCCGAATTTGGAGCTGGACGAGTACATCAATCTGGAAGCGCGCGTCAGCGGCAGGATGGTCCTTCTCGACATCTCGGCGACTGGCGAAGAAAACGTCATCGAACAGGATGCCGCTGGCGGCATGAATGATCTGGAGTATCGCCGCAAGCAGCTCCATCAACTCCAGAACACTGTGGTCGATTTGGAAGAAATGTCAGGTGGGGTCTCGATAACGGACCTGACGTTGAACGACTTCCGCATGGACTTGTCCGAGTTCATGAAAGAGCATCTCGGCGAGCTGGAACAAGCACCTACAGGGCTTTTTGCCGCTGCAACGCTAGACGCTGGCTTGAAGCTCGACGGATTGCCGCCCGGAGTTGTCTTCTGCCTGAAGAATGTCGGCAAGCCCGTGAACCGCGAAGACGGCTATGCCCTTGCGCCTTACTACCTGACCTATGTCACCGATGACGGCCAAGTGAACCTGAACTTTGTACAGTCGAAAAAGATTCTCGACGTGCTGAAGAAGCACGGCCACGGCAAACGGCAACCAGACACCGTCGCCATCGCCCGCATGAATGGCATCACAAAGAACGGCAAAGATGTAAGCCACTACCGCAGCCTATTGGAGGCTGCTGTCAGCAGCATCATCGGCAAGTCCGAAGAGAAAGGCGTTGAGAGCCTCTTCTCGCGCGGCGGCACAAACCTGACTAAGGAGAGCTTCCATGGAATGGAAGACTTCGAGGTCATCAGCTACATGGTGGTGAACGCGCCGTGAGCAACGTTCGCTGCATCGAGGACTTCTACGCGAACCTGGGAGTGCCCGAGGCCTGCTCCCTCGGAAAGCGGCTGTTCAAGAAGCAGTTCTATGAGCATGGGCAGCTTGTCGCGGCGGACAAGAAGGCCTTTGTCGAGGACATCGAAGGGATCGACTGGAGCTACACGCTCAAGCCGTCCACCATCAACATACCAAAGCTGGAAGACGACACACATGAGTATCTGGAGATCGCGGTTCTCCAAATCGGTCTGACCGCTATTGGGCGGCATGCGCGCATTGCCTCGGTCATCCAGAAATCTATCCCGTATCCGCTTTTGATCGTCTTCGTGCGCGGGGATCAAATGGCAATCAACGCCGCCGACAAACGGATCAACCGCGCAGATGCGAACAAGATTGTAGTCGAGGCGAGCTACGACACGGGCTGGATCGACACATCTGAGCCGAGCACTGCACAGGACGCCTTTCTATCGGATTTCCGCACGAACAACTTCAGCTACCGCAATCTCTACGACTTCTATCAAGACGCGGTTTCTAGGATCATTGCGCTTAACTGCGCAGCGCACTCGGGGCAGTACGCACCGCCGAATGAGACCACAAAACCGAAGGCCGACCGCCTGGAGGCCCTGCGGCAAATGGACAAGCTTCATCAGGAGCGGGCCGAAACCCGCAATAAATTGAAGAAAGAAAAAAATCTGGGGACGCAAGTCAATCTGAATACCCGGATCAAGAAACTCAGTGATAGCATCGAAGCTATTCGAAAAGAAATTTGAGGAAAGAGCAATGGACGCATTGAAAAAAGAAGACGGTGAGAGCCTAAGCATCGTGGGCGAAAACATCGAAGCACTTAGGGCAATTTTGCCGGATGCGTTCACTGAGGATGGGATCGACTTCGATGTGTTGCGTCAGTTGCTTGGAGATGACGTCGCAGACAGCGAAGAGAAGTACGGACTGACTTGGCACGGCAAGAAGAAGGCCCGTCAAATCGCACTCACACCATCAACTGGCACATTACGACCGTGCCATGAAGAGAGTGTCGAATGGGAGAACACACAAAACCTCTTTCTCGAGGGTGACAATCTTGAAGTCTTGAAGCTTTTGCAAAAAAGTTATGCTGGCAAAGTAAAAACGATCTATATTGACCCCCCATACAATACGGGAAACGAATTTATCTATCCTGACAAATTTCAAGACAATCTAGACACATACCTTAAGTACACCGGCCAAGTCGATGATGAGGGAGCGAAGTTTTCCAGTAATACTGAGACTGGTGGTCGCAAGCATACGAACTGGATGACCATGATTTATCCAAGGATCAAGCTTGCCAAAAATCTGCTGACCGATGACGGCATTATGTTCGTCTCGATTGACGATAACGAACTATCAAATCTTAAGAATATTCTTGATGAGATTTTTGGCGAAGAAAACTTCCTAGGTTCTGTTTGTAGGGCAACCGGGCAAACAACTGGTCAAGATAGCGGGGGGTTAGGGAGTTCCTTCGACTACCTTCTGGTTTACTCGAAGAAAGCTGAATTTGACCTCAGCGGCCTTCCTCTTTCTGCCAAAGACATTAAGCGTTTCGATAACGAAGATGAGCGAGGAAAATTTGCCTACGATCAAATGAGAAAAACTGGCTCGAATGATAGGCGCTCAGACCGCCCGAAACTTTTCTATCCGGTACAGGACCCTGACGGCAACGATGTACTTCCTATCGCTCCAGCTGGCTACGAAAGCTGCTGGAGATTCGAGAAAAAGACATATGAGCGACTGCTCAAGGATAATTTCATTCTGTGGAAAAAGACTAAGCGTGGCGACGACGAGATTTGGTGGCCATATGTGAAGTATTACCTTGAAGGCAGAACCAAGCGCCCATCACCGCTTTGGAATGACTTGGATGGAAACAAGAAGGCGGCGCGTGACGTGCGCGCTTTGTTCAATGGTAAGAAGGTATTTGACTTCCCGAAGCCTGTGCCAATGATCGAGCGCTGCGTACAAATTGCGCCGAACTCATCAAAGAGTGATATTATCCTTGATTTCTTTGCAGGTTCCTCAGCAACCGCTCATGCGGTTATGTCGCTGAATGCCTCGGATGATGGCGATAGACGATTTATTATGGTCCAACTGCCTGAAAAAATTGAAAGCGAGACCGAAGCATTTCGCGAAGGCTTCTCAACTATTGCTGAGATTTCTAAAGAACGAATTCGTAGAGCAGCTAAAAAAATAAAACACGACAACCCCAGCTTCAATGGAGACCTTGGCTTCAAGGTTTTCAAACTCGACAGTAGCAACATCCGCGTGTGGAACCCCGATGCGTCCGATCTGGAACAGAGCTTACTTGAGCATGCAGAACACTTGGTCGAGGGTCGCAGTGAGCAGGACGTGCTCTACGAGCTTCTCCTCAAACGCGGCGTCGATCTTGCCGTCCCAATTGAAGACAAGGAGATCGCCGGCAAAACGGTCTACTCCATCGGTTACGGCGTGCTTTTTGCCTGTCTAGACGAGACCATCGACAGCACCGAGATCGAGACCCTCGCCAAGGGGATCACGGATTGGCACAAGGATCTGGAGCCAGCGGCAGACACGCAAGTTGTCTTCCGTGACAGCGCCTTTGCAGACGACATCGCCAAGACAAACATGACCGCCATTCTGGAACAGAACGGCATCGCTCATGTGCGCAGCCTGTAGGATCGGGGGCTGAGCGATGAAACTGCACTTCGAAGACAATCTCGACTATCAGCACGCCGCTATAGAATCCGTGGCGGCGCTGTTCAAAGGCCAAGAGATCAACCGCACCGAGTTCACTGTCACCTACCGCTCTGGCGACGCGGCGCAGGGCTCGTTCGGCGTCACTGAAAGCGAGCTTGGCATCGGCAACAAGCTTGAGCTTCTGGATGATGAAATCCTGGAGAACATGAGGGAAATCCAGCTCAAGAACGGACTACGGCCGTCGGAATCCCTGACCAGCGGTGACTTCACCGTCGAGATGGAGACAGGCACGGGTAAAACCTACGTGTACCTTCGCACCATCTTCGAGTTGAACAAGCGCTATGGCTTTACCAAGTTCGTTATCGTCGTTCCCTCCGTTGCAATCAAGGAAGGGACCTACAAGACCCTCCAGATCACACGCGAGCACTTCGAGAACCTCTACCCGATGGCCAAGGGCTACGAGTATTTTCAATATGACTCCAGCAAGCCAGGAACGGTGCGCAACTTCGCCACCAGCCCGAACATCCAGATCATGGTCGTCACAGTCGGGGCGATCAATAAAAAGGATGTGAACAACCTCTACAAGGAGAGCGAGAAGACAGGCGGTGAGAAGCCCATCGATCTTGTGCGCGCGACCAACCCCATCATCATCGTGGATGAGCCGCAAAGCGTTGATGGCGGGATGACGGGACGCGGCAAAGAAGCGCTTGAAGCCATGAACCCGCTTTGCACGCTGCGCTATTCGGCCACCCATGTGGACAAACACCACATGGTCTACCGCTTGGATGCGGTAGATGCCTATGAGCGCGAGCTGGTGAAGCAGATCGAAGTGGCGTCGCTCGAAGTCGAGGGCGGGCACAACAAACCATACGTGCGGCTGATCTCAACCGAGAACAAGCGCGGCTCCATTACAGCTAAGATTGAGGCTGACATCTTAAGTGGAGGCAAGATCAAGCGTCAGATTTTCACGGTCGAGGACGGCGACGATCTGGAACAAGAAACAGGCCGCGAGCTGTATGCCAACTTCCGCGTCGACACGATCACGGTCGGCAAAGACAATCAGTCAATGGAACTAAGCATGCCGGGTGGCGAAGCCCTGCTGCGCCCTGGCGATGAAGTTGGGGGCGTCAATCAAGACGACCTCAAGCGGCTAATGATCCGCCGCACCATCAAAGAGCATCTGGACAAGGAAATGCGCTTTGCCGCGCAAAAGCGTGAAGTCAAAGTGCTGAGCCTATTCTTCATAGACAGCGTAGATTTCTACCGTCAGTACGATGAGGACGGAAACATCGTAAAGGGCAAGTATGCCCTTATGTTCGAAGAGGAGTATCGGAAGCTGGCCAAGCAACCCGATTATCAAACCCTCTTCGAGAAGGTCGATCTCGATATCGAAGCTGATGAAGTGCACAACGGCTACTTCTCCATCGACAAAAAAGGTGGTTGGACCGAGACGGCGGAAAACAACCAGACCAACCGCGACAACGCAGAGCGCGCATACAATCTAATTATGAAGGACAAGGAGAAGCTGCTCAGCTTTGGCTCCAAGCTGAAATTCATCTTCTCCCACTCGGCCCTTAAGGAAGGCTGGGACAATCCGAATGTCTTCCAGATTTGCGCCTTGCGCGATATCGGGACAGAGCGCGAGCGTCGTCAGACCTTGGGACGCGGGCTTCGCCTATGCGTCAATCAGGAAGGTCAGCGGCTTCGCGGTTTCGACGTGAATACCCTTACTGTCATCGCCACTGAAAGCTACGAACAGTTCGCCGACAATCTCCAGAAAGAGATCGAAGCCGATACAGGCATTCGTTTTGGAGTAGTCGAGAAGCACCAATTCGCTAACCTGGCCGTCACCGCTGAAGATGGCACCACCAGCCCCCTCGGAGTTGATAGGTCAGAAGAGGTCTGGACATATCTCAAGGATAACGGCTTCGTTGATACTAAGGGCAAGGTGCAGGACACGCTCCGCACGGCGCTCAAAGACAACACCCTGAAACTGCCTGAGGACTTTTCAGAGCAGGAAGGCGGTATAAAAGACATTCTGCGCAAGCTGGCGGGCAAGCTCGACATCAAAAACGCAGACGAGCGGATCACGATCCGCACCCGAGAGGCCGTACTTGAGAGCGAAGGCTTCAAGGCGCTTTGGGAACGTATCAAGCACAAGACAACCTACCGCGTCGAGTTCGACAATGCCAAGCTCATCGAAGATTGCGCACGTGCCATCACGGACGGCCCCAGCATCACCAAAACCCGCGCACAGTTCCGCGTTGCTGACATCGCCATAGGAAAAAGCGGTGTTCAGGCCAACGAGACATCGGCGTCTGGATTTACATCCATTAGCGAGAGCGATATAGAGCTTCCCGATTTGCTGACGGATCTTCAGGACAAAACCCAGCTCACACGCAAAAGCCTGGTCAAGATATTGAGCGACAGCCGCCGTCTGCCAGACTTCAAAAAGAACCCGCAGGAATTCATCGATTTGGCGTCCGAGGCTATCAACCGCACAAAGCGTCTCGCTCTCGTCGATGGGATCAAGTACCATCGCATCGGCGACGATCATTACTACGCTCAGGAACTCTTCAAACAGGAAGAACTGACGGGCTATCTGAAGAACACACTACAGACACAAAAGTCCGTCTACGAGCATGTCGTTTATGACTCAGCGGGCGTTGAACGGCGTTTCGCCGAAGAGCTGGAGGCCAATGAAGCGGTGAGGGTCTACGCAAAGCTTCCAGGCTGGTTCAAAGTCCCGACACCGCTCGGCACCTATAACCCTGATTGGGCCGTGCTGATCGAAGATGAAGGTCAGGAAAAACTTTTCTTTGTGGTCGAAACCAAAGGCAGCGGCTGGTGGGATGACCTGCGGCACAAAGAGGGCGCAAAAATTGCCTGCGGAAAGGAACACTTCGCGGTTCTGGCTCAAGACAAAAATCCGGCTAAGTACATTAAGGCCACCGGCGTAGGTGACTTAATGAAAGCAACAGTATCTTGAGAACAAAGTCGATGATTGGCATCAAAGCCGAAGAAGAGTGCGCGGTTGTGGACTGTTTTTGAGATTGCCAGCAGTGTCGGCGCGGTGCTTTACGGTTCCTCATTGTCTGAGATATTCCTCGACGGTGACTTGGACGCAGGACCTACCACTTAGTTAGATTTAAAGGTCGCCAGGTTTTCGACAACATTGGCGCGGAGCAACTCACCCCGGACAAAAGACCAAAAGAGAAACGCAAGGAAGGGCAGCTTTTAGGTGTCCTAGTGGAAGAGCATGTCAAAGAAATCCAAGCCGACACGGGTCTTTTACTCTTGGCAGAGTGACTTGCCCAAAAAGTCAACTCGCTACGCCATCAAAAATAGTTTGGAGGCGTTCAAGAAAACCAGCAGTTTTCCTGTCCTCATTGATGAAGCAACACGTGATGAGTCTGGCAGTCCTAACATCCCACAGACCATACTGGAAAAGATAGGAAAAGCAGATGTATTTGTCGCTGATGTGTCGACTATAAATTTGCACGACAAGGACTCTAGGAAATGCCCAAATCCAAATGTTGTTTTTGAGCTTGGCTATGCGGTTCAGACACTCGGATGGTCGCGAATTGTCCTACTGTTCAACACTGCGTACGGAACCTTTCCTGACGATCTACCGTTCGATTTCGATAGACATAGGGCGAGCCACTTTGAACTTACAGATACAACAGCAAAGCAAGAGAACGAAACGCTTCGAAAGCTAGTGGCAACTGCGGTAGACAGAATCATCGCCCAGGACCCAAAGCGTCCTTCGGAACTTGCCGGCCTTACTGAAGAGCAGTTGCGCCACTCTCGTGATCTTCGTACGGTTGAATGGGTGCTTGAAGAAATGCACATCCCAACAATTGACGACCATCTAGCGAGTTTGCCACATTCGTTTCCCTATCGAGGGTTGCACTTCTTAGCAGGTGTGGACGGGATTGTACTTGGGAACAGCTTATTTCATCTAAACGACAAAAAATTAGAGTCTGCTTTTCGTGCGTTCACCCGAGCATGGCACCAGACTGTCTCGCAGGATCATCTTTACGACCTAAATCAGGGAGGTACGCTGGCGATTTTTTCCAACCCTGGAGATATGCCACTGCCCCCCGAGAAAGAAGCCGAATGGCAGAAAATCGTTTCAGCGAGAGATATGATGAAAAAAAAACTGAAGTACATCTTGAAGCGAGTTCGAGATGACTTCCCTCGTATCGATTTGCATGAAACCAGCAAAAAAGCTTGGCAGGACTACTTGGCCCATCAATTAGACAGCTAAGCAGCTTGAACGCTTCTCCTTGCCAACCGTCTCTTGGCAATCCAAAGCAATTTCAAAGATTCTTGGTTCTTGTCCGGTTGCAGGTATAGCTGTTTCGCAGAAATGTGTTAAAGACGGCTCAAAACAGTCCTTCGTTGCAATTCCTAGCGCGGGAGTAGGTAATGCCGAGGGCAATACGCATCATCATCAAAAAAAGACCGCACCCGGTGAAGGGCGCGGCCATGCCTCTCAACTTATCGGTATTGGGGGCGGTGGTTCCTTTTAAAGGTGATATTTACCCTGTGGCTGTTTTTCCTGTGTTCGAAGAATATTTTGAGTAAAGCCCGGCAGCTTGTCAGCAAACGCAATTCATCTATCTCCAATCTTTTGCGAAATAACTTTGTTCAAGAACTCAAAAGCAGGTTTGAACCCAACTTCAAACAGGTCGAGAAGAGCATAGCTATTCGTGCTGATTGCCTTCGCCTCTAGCCAGTCCACCCATTCTGCAACAGAGCTGTCCCCAGCCGCTTGTTTTCTGAATGCCTCCTTAAAAAGTATGATAGATTCTTCAAAGATCTGCTTCTCTAGGGCATCCTTTTCCGCCCTGAGTATCATCGACTTTTTGCGTTCGCTTTTGGCCGCCTTAGGGGAGATGGTTTTTATTAGTTGAGATTG
Source organism: Ruegeria sp. YTSB088 (assembly GCF_059609825.1). Taxonomy (NCBI): domain Bacteria; kingdom Pseudomonadati; phylum Pseudomonadota; class Alphaproteobacteria; order Rhodobacterales; family Roseobacteraceae; genus Ruegeria; species Ruegeria sp. YTSB088. Next base: position 19,369 of record NZ_JBXWMM010000019.1, read on the forward strand.
ATTGTCGTAGTACTGTTCTAGCAGGTCCAGCAAGGAGATCGCGATTTTTGCGGCACTTGGACCAAGTCGGGGCATTCCCGATACGGCATTGGAAGTTCCACGGTTTTTTTGGCCTTGCGCGTGGTCGCTTGGAAGGGAAATCTCCGAGGCTTCGCGTGCTAGTTCTCGACGCAGGTTGTCGATGAAACGAAGGTGCGGGCGACTGTGATTAATCTTACTCAAAACGCGTTCCTTAAATTCACTATTGTAAAAGTCTAATTGCTACTCGCTTTCAAAGCTATGAATGTTCTTTGTGCGTCTCTACGATAAATGCGGCCAAACCGCCGGCCATGTTCACTGCCAGCGCCGCGTGGCGGGCAGAAGGCTTCACAGGTGCTTTGCCGCCCCTGCCATGGCTATCTGAAAAGCGATTTCGAAGGGTTCCTAGGCCATTAACGAGGTTCATGGCGCCGCCCAATATGGCCTTTATTGGTTCCTCAACATGCTGGTTGGGTGCGAGGTTTAGTTCTTTCGCGACCATGCCGTAGAGTTTGGGGAGATCTTCTTTGTCGGAGTACGTTTTCCCCAGATCGTCCAGAACATGCTTGCAAACTGTTTCCAGCAAGGTGCGCGCCGCTGTGATCGCACCTGCTGGATCAGCTGAACGGCGTGACAGTGCGCGAGCCCAGGCCTCGTTTACTCCTGCGGCCGAAAACTCTGACAATGCTTCGGAGACGCGGGTATCACCTGGATTCCGTTGCGGTGCTTCCAAATAATCTATCAGTGGCGTGAATGCTTCAGAGATTACCTGTCGGCGCTCAGCATATGTGCCGCGCTCATGTTTGATGTAAGGCCAGAAAGCATCCAGGCTTCTGTATTTCCGGACAAAGTGGGGCAGGCGATCTCTGATTTCAGGATCGTTCATAAATTCTGTGCGGAGAAGCGCATAGTTGGGATCGGCGTGACTTCCGCCGGTCGCCGCGCTGATCATAATACCCTCAAGCATAGCCACACGTTCAACGCGAGAGGCCGGCAGATCAGCTTCAAATCCAGAGTACATTTGCCCCCTAAAAACTTAGAGTTTGTGGTGACATCGAAGTTCAGAAATCGGCAGCTGTAAAGAGCGAACTATGCAGATCTTGGCTTCCCAACCAGATGCACATGTTCGCTTGCAATGCCGGAGGATCTCCCGATCAGAGAAATTTCTCTGCCAGCGCTCGCTTTCCACGCGGATCCGAACACTGCAACTTGTCACCTTTTTGATAATAGAACCCCGATGTGCTCAAGTCGTAGTCCCCGATCATGACCTTGATCGATAGCTCATGCCCGTCGCTCCAGGTGTCGCGTACGGTTGCTTTGCAGGTCTCACCCCTGAGCTCGAAATCGAATTCTTCACCCTTGCTTTTTGACGCCTTCAACGCTGCCCTGAGGAGCGTTTGGCTGATGGTATCCCGCTTCTTTTCAGACAGCATGTCAAGCGACGACTCTTTGATCTCGCCAAAGATGCCGCTGGCATTCAGGGTCTCTAAGATCTTTCTGATATGCCCACCAGCGTACTGATTTACGAAGAGAGATGACCGCGAACCATGTGGTCTGCCCAGAAGGTAGGAGCGGATGTTCCACCAGGTCTCGGCGACTTCAGCATCGCGGCCAACCTCGATGGTCTTCTCGACAAACCACCGGATCGCATCCCGGCTTTTGATCGTACCGTCCGCTTCCAGTGTCACACTGGTTGCCTCAACGACCACGGGATAGGCGCTGTCAGCGTACAAGGGGCCATCAGGTCGATAGGCGTAGAGATCCGGGACTTTGTTGACTTTGTTGACAAGGCGATCAGCGACTTCTTCCGAGTATGGGCAGGTGACAAAGCCGCGCACGAAGCGGATCGTGTGATCGATACCATCAAAAACAGGGAGGCTTCCAAGATCATATGGTGGCCGATGACGAGGTTCGGGTGGTGCAGTCAGGATTGGGTGCCATTCAGGATAAGATTCAACGGCACACCCCAGACCTTCTACCAGGCCATCGAAGAGCTGGCGTCCAGCCTCGGCGTCCTCCAGGTTTTGCGTCAGGTACTTCAAAGCAAGCGCATTTTGCTCGGCCGCAACACTAGATGCACGGAATTCCATAGGTAGTCCTCACGATTAGCCAGTTCACGTTATGCATCAAATATCGTAAAAAGTACTTTCACGTAAAGTTAATTTTTACGTGAGTGGACAACATCACGGGATCTTCTCATTATGGGAGATGTTCCGACAACATGGGATGAATCCCATGTTGCAGCCCCCTCACATGCATTTTTAGGTCCGACACATCTAATACGGCGGACTAGAATGATGAGAATTGGAAAATTTCGCATAGACTACGATCTCTATATGTCTGGCCAGCTTGAGCTGGAGGACTGGGTGAGATCGGCTCAAATTGAGGCTGGTGCAGATTTCAATGATGAGGGTATTATTGGGCCAGCGGAGATCGCGTCCGCGATTGTTATCGCACTAATGAACACTGAAATACCTGGGCTCAGAGTCGATAGCGCTGATACCAAGAAAATGTTGCCATAGTCTTCGTCTGGATTTTGAGTTTGTTTTCAGAGCCGCCATCGGACAGCGTCTTGACGCCTTCAGGAAGGCGATAGCCAAGGCCTACCGAAACTCGTCTTGGTCAATTGCTTGGACCCATTGAAACTACTGAGCTAAAAATGTACTTCTTTTCAGAGCCTGATGATGTCTACAGAGTTGTTGGTGGCAATCTGACCACCTTCATTTTGGGTAGTAAAAGCGGCAACGAGCGAGCTTACCGGGCAGCTCAGCGTGCTCGCGCGAAGAACACTCCTATGTCGCAGATGGCGAACAGTAAGGGTGGTCAGGATTTTCTGGACGCATTTGATGCTTTGCTGCGAAAGCTAAATTACGGTGAGGCTGATGTGGAATTTTTCAATCAGGCTCCACCAAGTGAAAGGGAGTCCGACTGGTCTCGCTTTTTGCTATCTGCCCGGATGAAAAACTGGGCCCCGCAGACGGCGGACTTCACTACAAAGTTGGCGAGAGGGTCTATCGTTTGTCGAGCCCTTTGGCAGGTGAACAGGCGCTCAGAGGCGATTGATATGATTGCCCAGCTGCCTTGGGCGCATACGGATACAATGCAATGGTATCTTTCTGCGCTCCGAACAAATGAGGCAGATCTCTCGGATGACTGGCATTTTCCGGCACAAACCTTGGGGCTATTTGCGTTCCTTCGCATGTTGAGTATTGAGAGTGCTGAAAGGAACCCTTCGGAAAAAGCTTTCTGGAGTTTTGCTGATTTGCTCGCTTCGAGAAACCCAGACACAGGCAATCTTGAGGCCATCCGGTATTTCCTGGATCGAGCAAAGAAAATCAGTGGCATTGAGACCAACGCTGACTTTTACAGGAAGGCGTTTGATCTTCCCGCAGAGCCCAGCACACACAGAGAGGCTAAAAGGTTTCGGGCTGGCACCAGTATTCCAGCGCACCATGTTTGTCTTAGTGTTCATGCAAACCTGTGCACGAAATCAAGGCTGGATGAGAGATCGGATATCGCACTCTTTATGCTCGCAAACACAGCCAGCTTCTGTCAGCGGGCATTTGAGCGTCTACGACAAACCAGCAACCTAACGCTTGATCCGATCTCTCCGTTTGACGATTATCGGGAACTTCAGGCTATGCCTAAAGAGAGATTGCAGGAGGCTCTGAACCTAGAGACCTCCTACGTCCCCGCGCTGACTCCTTAATCGTCGTCGTAGACGCTTTCCCAGTCGTCCGGCCGCTCGTCGTGGCCCCGGTCGGTCCAATATGTGTCGTTGTTCGGGTTCATCTGATCCGAGTGGTTGTCGTTCTCGTCTTTGCTGTGGTCGTTGCCGTTGTAGCGTCCCATGTGCTGTCCTTTCATTGCTAGGGTGACCTCAAAATATGATGAGCAATCAAGCCATTGGAGTGGGGAATCGGGGACAGTCTTGAATGGCTGACAGAAGTCAAAACCCATTGGGGTTAGAATCCGGTGCTGTGTGAACTGGTAGTGTAGGGGACAAACGGGATTGTCTTAGGGTGAGTGTGAAATCCAAACTCGTGTAATATACATTATGTTAAAAACAATAGGTGTCTTCCGTCGCAAGAATCACCTTATTTCCATTCGTTCGGATCGGGGGCAACACGCATTGTGTCAGGGTCAAAAACTACCTCCAAGCGTGTTGGTCCATTTTTAGGAATTGGCAGACCATTGGCTCCGCACCTCAGAATCGCGCGGCTTGCAGCTTGGAATGCTTGCTCGAAGGCTTTCCCATTTTCACTGCGACCTTCTCTCAATCCTATACCGGAGATGGTGTCAGCAATCGGCCGTTTCTGGGCATCAACCTCAAAGCTTACTTTGACGGTAACCGACAAAGCATTTGTTGATAGGCTTCCGATGTTCCAGCAGCGTGAGATCGCAAGCGAGATGTTTTTTTTGTCGGTAACGGAGACCTCATTGTCGCTACCTTGTGGTTCTTTTTGCCAGACTTCAGATTGTATAGCCGAGCAAATTTTTCCAACATTCGATTGCACTTCGGATTCGCTATTGCCAAGAGCCAAGCCCACATCCTCCACAAATGCTGCGGCTGCCAGAATTGACTTACTGTGTTTTGCCATTACCTGACCACGCAACGCTTCAATCTCTTGATCTTCTGCATTTCGGCGTTCATTTCCGCTTTGACCCATCGCTTGGCGGATGTTTGCCACACTTGGATCTTCAAGAAGTATCGAGTACCTCGTTATGCCATCCAGAAGTTGCTCTTCGCGAACTTCAGACGCAGTTGGTGGCTCCCTGAAAAAACCTCCAAATCTCAATACATCGTTTCGTATTCCATGATAGCTTGCTAGTGCCATTGCTTCGTAAGGTGAGTCTTCATCCAAGCGCTCACCCACCAGACTTGGGCGCTCAAGTACAAGGCAAGAATTGAGGTCATTGTTCCAAGCGTTGATGTTTGGTCGGAACGGGTGGATAATGAATAATTCAGCAAGAAGTAGTTTTTCGGATGAATAAAGTTCTTCAAAGCTGACGTCGCTATTCACTCTAATGTTAACTAGGTCAGCAAACCGAACAGGCCCAACTTCTGACACTTCTAACCCAGACGTTAGAAGGTGATTAGCTATCTCGCCAAAGGGATCAAGTCGAAACACTTCGTCAATCGCCTTTTGAACAGCATCCAATTTTGCGGATGGGTTCTCATCTCTGTTTGGTGGGCGATCCTTGGGCAACTTTTTGATCATTTCTAGGATCAGCGCCGCGATAGATACCTCGTTATCAGGATCAGCTATAGTGCCTTCAATTGACTGTAGAGTTTTCAAGCGCGATTTCAGTGAAGCAATAGTCACTCTTGAAACGCTGTTTCCGCTCAGAATCTCAACTCCTGCACCTCCTATTTGCTGAGCAACCGGTGAGTCTGGATACCGTTCTAAGATGTACTCTAACGTCGAGATCACTTCTTCAATTTGCGCGACCTTCGTCTCGAGTTCCGTATCTTCATTTAGAACGACAAGGCTCTCCAACGCGTCTGCAAGCAAGTCTTCTGGTTCTGTCAACGACTGAGCGCGAGCTTGCATCAAACACGTTGAAGCCAAAATTATCAAAGTCAAACTAATAACTTTTAATACCTTGCCAATTGTCTGCGAGTTATTCATCCAGATCGCTCTTCAAGGTTTTTTGTGCCCCAGTTCTTCTACCACAGTTTTGCATTAACTTGTACGCTAGTTCGCATTCCACCATAGCGAATGTAAGCGTGCAAAAATGCTTAAGGAAGTGACTGGAAGCCTCTCACAAGCACTTGCATTAAGACCTTTGGTTATTCGGTTTCGATATCGGCGGCGACTCTCAATGTTCCTTTCCATATTTTGAATGCGCTCCGCGCAAGCTGACTGAGCTCAACTTAGGTGCTGGCCTAATCGATGACTAGGATCAGGATATTCAAAGCTTCTGGCAACTCGCGACCGCCAGCTTCAGCAAACTTTCGAATTCAAGCACATCATTTCTGGCAACAAACTTGGATACGTAGCTTTCAGGGTTAACGCGATTTGAAACGCTGTCTTTAACATCGAAGAAAAGGCCGCGTTTCGCATGGATTCTGTATACTTGTACATTACTGCTACCCACCGCCATCTCTCCTGGGTGGGATTTTTGAGCATCAACCTGCGCCAATGGGATCACAAAAGATGTCTCGAAGTTCTTGCCGCGATGCGTCCATCTTTCCTCCCTCTTGTACACGCAATTTTCGATGTTTTCGAAATAGTAGAATGGATTGTTGCCCAACACAGCGCCGGCAAGTTGAAGGAACCTCTGTTTATCGGCTGCTGTAAACGATCCCTTCGTTTCCTGATGTTGGTTCGCGGCAGATGTTTTTGAGCCATTTGCCTGCTCTGATGATACCAAGGCCGAAACAGCTTCAAAACACAGGAGGCGCGCCTCGGTGCTCTCGATGCTCGAACACGTGGCCAGTGCAGCTGCCAATCCAGAGCCCGGTGGTATCTCACCCTGTTCTGAGGGTGTTTCTGAACCATGGGCTGACTCAGATGTTGATGTGTTTTCAGAAACCCTCTCGTCGACGGCAGCATGAACCGTCTCGCCTTTGCAAAGGCGTATAAGAGTATTCACGTTTCGAAACAGGACAAACCTGTCCACCCCGTCGGCAACTGAGATCGAAATGCCCCCTGCCAACTGACGGCTTTGGTGCACGTTTCTCTCTGGATTTTGCGGGTATTCTTCTTGTTTTGTCTCCAAAACTTGACCGCCGGTACTGTTCAAAACTAACACACCCGCAGAGCCTTCGGTGACGCTATCGATAGTTTCTAGGCTGATCTGATAGCTAGTCGTCGAGCTTCCAATAGTTAGCTTGCCATCTGTCGTATGCCCCATCCAGTCACCCCAGCTAAAACTCCCTTGTGGAACAGTCTGCTGTTCAATCGGCCGTTTATCGATAGCCGTCAAAGTGCAAGCATCTGGGGAAATCTGCACAAACTGAGTGCCAGTTGCGAGGGCTCCTATAACGCTTAGAATAGCGTCTCGGTGCGATCCCGGTATCGGCGTGTAGTTGCGAGAATTGTTACTAACCGCCTCAACAGAAGTACCATCACTTTCAGTTACCCGGTCCCAGTTTTGGTCGTGAAACGATTGCCCGAGGCCTTTCTGGGAACTCGTTATGACTGAGGTCTGTTTGCCTTCAACAACATCTGAAATAACATATTCGCCTTCATTACTCAGACACTCAGATACAACCTTGCATCTCATGCTATCAGCGTTTCCGTACCCGAAGCAGAGGTTATTGTAGTCGATACGATACGCGCCATGGAACAACTGGCCTTGATGGTTTTCGAGAATTGTATTGCCTGACCAACCGTCGGGTGAGGGACGTGACAGGTATTCACTCCAAGCCTGGCCCTTGCTGTTAACTCCAACAAGTTTTGCGTCAGTAAATGAGTTCTTGAGCCTCTCATTTGTCAACTGCGCCCCAACTGATCGACAAAGGGCTTCACTCGTTGGAGATGACAAAGGGAGATCCCTCAGGCTTGTTCCCTCGATAGCAATTCGAGCGGCCCGCTGTGGTCCATCCCTACCCCAATTGAAAGCGGCATCAATCCAATCTTTAGGGTCATTGACCAAAGTAAGCGGAGACAGGTTGGCAGTATCATTTCCAACTTCGATAATTCGGTCGCGAAGCAAAATTGCCTTTTCAATATCGCCTCGCTTTCGGCGGATCAGAGCACTTCGAGTCAGCTTGAGGATGTGCGCGATTGCAGCAGCATCGTCGGAACCATAGATGTTCTCCGCAAGTCCAAGTGTATCTACAAACACATCATTTGCTATTTGATCTGATCGTTCAGTGGGCTCTTGGCTCATCAGTTCCGCAACGCTATCTGTACTCAAAACAGCGGCAATCATTTGCTGATCTTGCACCTCCATGAGACCACGCGTCGCGAGATAGATATCTACGATATCCCAAAACCGTCGGAACAAACCAGAAGACACCATTGAAGCTCCATGGGGAGCGCTGATGTAATGCAGCGGCTCTTGAATGGCTGTTGAAAGCGCGGCTATGGCAAGATTTTGGTAAGCGTAATCTGCATTCGGCAATGCGTTCCGAACTATAGCTTCGCTGACCAAGTCCGACGTAATGGAAATTGCCGCATCCTTAACAAAACCTTCCGCAACATTTTGGGTGAAGCTTGGGTTCAGACCGGAACCAAATATGTCATTTCCCAAAAAGAATTCGTCCAAAAATTCACTCGGGCCAATGTTCAACCTATTCAAAACGAGTTGGCCGAAGGTCTCTGAGTATGCCAGCTCGATTACCTTCTCAAGAGCTTCAGTAACGGCTTCCCGCGCCAAAGCTTCTCCTGAAAAAACCTCGTCCAGTCGCGCTTGTACGCTGGGGTATCGCTCAGCCAGGCTCTTATCCGGCTCGCTTTGAGGTAGAGTCGATACTCGTGCGTATGGATTCTCCGAGATGTAACTTTGATCCGCCAGGACGGAGATTGAGTCCGAATTTTCATTCAATCCGAGCCCGTCGCCTAAATAGAAGACTCCATCGTCACCTATGACGATTGCTGCGGTCGGACATCCAGATGAACCACATAACCTGGGATCCCAAACCAAAAATGAACTACGACTACCAATTTTCAGATCCTTAGAGAACTGAACTTCCCGAAACGAAAGAGCTCCAATAGAACAGGTGTCTAGACAGTTTTTGGTCAGCAAGTCAGGAAGCGCGCCGACAATCTCATCAGAGGCAATCATCTGATCAGCCACAGCTTCAGGTAAATAGAGATTTAGCGCCGCCAACGAAAACACTACATATTTCAAACGCCGATTTCTCATACCTTTACCTATAGCTGAATTCACTCAAACCAATTGGTTTTCAGTTGACACTGAAAGTAACCTGTCGGCAAGCTTGTAGAGCATTAGAACTGACTTCAATTGACTATTGGGGGTGGCCATACAATGAGCCGTTGTCACCACTCGGAAAGAACTAGAGAATTACCAAAGAACCGCCGAAGCGGCGACGAAAACTTGTAAAGCAAACCATGAAAAAGCTATTTGTTCTCGCGTTTATTCTCTCTGCTACGCCAATCCTGGCTCAGCAGACACCTGCGCAGCTCATTGAAAACGCCCGCCACCTGTACGTTTCCGCTGAGGAACAAGCCCCCGAGGAAAAGCTCAACTCCTACAAAGCAGTTCGTGATATCCTAGACAAGATTGCGCTTGAGCACCCCGACTCTGATGAGGCTATCGATATTCTACTTGGCGAGCCAGTAGCTGGAATTGATATAGCCACTTTGGACGAGTTCATAAACGGTGCTGGCGAAAATGTTGTTTCCACTGGCATTGCAAACAACGACCAGCTTTCAACAGGAGCTGATAGCCCACCGAGTTTTCCCTCACGAATATTCGACAGCAAGTGGAGCAATGAGGAAGGATGCACTGAGGACAAGGGTTGGATCAGCGTATCGCAAATCGCCGATAACACGCTTGAGCTCTTTTTTGGAAACTCTGTCGAACTCATCAGAGTGAGTGACTTTGACGGCCAAGCCTTTAAGGGCTCTGACAAAAGAGGAGCCCCAATCGCTGGAGAAATTACAGGTGACATTATCTTTTTCAGAGTACAGGGCGCCGCTGACACACAAGCCTATTTTAGATGTGTTGGTGCCCCAATAGCATCGGAAGCGACGGAGAGCCTTCTGGCTCTTGACAAGAACGATAGACGCGAGATCCAGCGCCGTCTATTGCTGCTTGGTCACAACCCTAAAGGCGTCGACGGTGTATTCGGGCCCGGTTCGCGCAGTGCTATTTCAGATTGGCAACAAGCAAGCGCATTAATACAATCTGGTTTTCTCGATGCGGAACAACTTCGCTTGCTCAATGAACTCAGCGAAACAAAATTCCAGGAGTGGAAGAAAGCCGCTGCTGCTGCCCCGAAAACTCAAAAAGTCAAAGGTTTCCCTACAGTTCGCGGCCCAAACGGGCAAATTCGCTACAAAGGAGCTGACGGGTGCCTTCGAGAAAGACCAACCAATCGCCGGGGCGCAATAATTTTCGGCATATCAAAGTATTGCAATCAGAGGGCCCTCGGTTTGCGCTGATACCTTTCTGTCAATGATCCTTGACTCAGCCCAAGGTGGATGTGATCGGAACCGATTTTTACTCTTGCTACTCTGGCAGGTTAAGAATGTAGCAGCCATTCATTAGGGTTTATTAAGTTCAGTGTGCAGTCAATATCTCATTGAAGAGGTTAGCTTCTTGACTAACATCTGTTCTTTGGCAAGCTTGCCTTAGGTAAAGGTATAAGGTTTGTAAAATGTACAGCTATGAAAGAACTTATAGAACTGGTCGCACGGTCGCTTCAGTATTGGAGATCGTAGGCTGGGTTATAGTTGTTATTGGGCTGCTCACGGCAATTGCTGGATTTGCATCGGGAGGTTTTTTGGGTGTGGCGTCGCGAAATTTTGGTGGCGCGGAAACTCCAATTATCCTGCGCGTGATTTCAATGTTGCCCGGATTGGTAACGGCTGCGTTAGGACTGTTCTTCATAATGTCATGCCAGCAAACAAAAGCATCATTGGACAGCGCAGAACTTTCTAGAGAAATGCTAAAGATCGCAAGAGGCGGTCATTCTCCGCTAGAAGGCAGTGATGCTTCTTCACAAAATGTGGGCAGTGTTCCAACAACTGATGCGAAAGAAAAATATGCTGTTTACAAAGGAAAAAAGATGGTCGCGGACGGAAAACAGGTGATGGTCGACAACCGAAAATTCTATTCCGTTGAAGCAGCGAAGACTTATATAGACTCACAATCTTCAGAGGGATCAGAATAGGGTCCAGCGGCCTTTGAAATTTCTTATTCAAGGTCGATAGCCCGGAACATTCTTGGGCCGCTTTGTCTCTTCCTTTGCTCGATCAGAACTTGAGCTTCTATTAGCCCGACCAAAGCAAGCGCTTTCTGCAATTCAGGGGCACCTCAGGTCCCTCCAAAGGTTGGAGGTAAAGATCCTGCGGACGTGGCCTAGATGCGATGGGTCCAAAACCAATAATCTTGGCCGGTTGTTTGTCAGGTATTAATTTCGGAGGATGGGCTTCGACCGGTTTTTCATGCTCAAAGGGTGTAACCTTCGCCCGTTCGGGAGTGTCATGAACTCTGTGTATCTGGCCCGGTCCATGCGGTTTCAGATACTCAAGCGTCGAAGCGCTCGACGAAGATGTTGTCGAGGAAGCACCCCTTTCCAACTGTGGATCATCGTGTGATGGACGCCAATTTGGCTGGCAAGCTCAGCCACAGTTCGCTCACCTTTCAAAGCCTCAAGCGCAACTTTCGCCTTGAAATCGGGCGAATGGTTCTTCCGTTTTCGACATCTCTGATCTCCTTCTCGTCGAAGACCAGCAGACAACAAATCATAGCTTACGTCAGTGTCCGAATTTCAGGCCTAGCTCACACAACCCCATACGCCCTCACAGTGCTCTGGGCTGCCGCCCGCCAGCGCCCGAAACCATCATCTCAATGGATCAAAGGCCAATGATGCGCTAACAGTCAACTTGGACCAGTCAGATAAGTCTGCTCACTCTTGATCAGTTTGAACTTCAGATGGTGAAACAACATGAAGCTTATGAAGCTAGTTTTGGTAGTATTTTCATTCTTAAACCCGTCCAATGTGACTGCGGAAACCACCCTGAAGGTGCCATTTCTTGTAGGGGTTCAAAACTTTCAAATTTCGGGAGGGAGGATGTCAAATGGACGTCTCTACCTCACCTTAACTGGGGTTCCACAGTACTACAGTTTCGAGTGTGACCTTGGTGAAATTTCTAGTGAAAGTACGATTAAAGTTGGTCAAACTTGGTGCCAGGCAACTGGAGAACTTGCCAAGATTGATATCGATGGTTTCATTTCTATTTGGGAACGACATGGATGCCTCCTTGGCGATCAGAACGCCTCAAAAATACTGGCTGAAGCTGGTCTCAACGTCGATATTGGAGGCTTCATACCCCACTCATTAATTGCACAGGGGCTAGCAGAAATAGATGTTTCAAAAAATGCCTTTAGGCTCAAAACAAAGAATTGCAGATAGAGTGTATCATACAGCTATGGCATGTTTTAATTGGCTTTTTTTCGCGCTCCGAGGTTGTGTTGACAAAAGGGATTCACACCGAGGCTTAGGCGTGTCTAGCCCCCGTGTTCTGGGCCATCTCGGACTAGGGTTTCGGGGACTGGTGGGCGCATGTTGAGGGCCTGATGCGGTCGGGTGTACCGTGCCAACATTGGTCTCAATAAAGGTGAGGCGCACCATGCTCTGAAAAGTGCCCTACGGATTGGTCGGCAGGGCGAAATCAGAGACCGCAACACGGAAGGCCAGCACTTCCGGATCGCAGGGCTCAACCTGCTCACCGCCATCATTATCTTCTGGAATACAAAACAGCTTGGCGTTGCTGTCGCGCAGCGCAAAAAGGCCAAGTTGGACACGCCAGCATACCTCCTCGCGCACATCTCGCCCCTTGGTTGGGCCCATATCATTCTCACCGGAGAGTATCGATGGCGACGGATGAACGCTTAAAACCTTACCGCCCTATTTTGCACCCAACCCGAGTCGACCCCAGTGTGATCCAACAGGTCAAAAGTACGAAACTGGCCTTGAAGAAACTGTGGCAGGTGATCTGGCAAGCGAATGACTCCTACCGCCGATTCCTCTAAGATAATGAAATCTGCGCCTGCCTTCAGGCATGACGGCGTGCAGACAGTGATTGAACGGTTTCTAGGTTTATGTGGAGGAGTAATACCTTTGTTTCGTGTCTTCATAACAATTGCTCTGATGGTGTTGCCAACGATTGGCGCATCAGAGCCATCCAAACAAGAAATTTCGGAATTTATCCAACGTTTGATAGACACCTCCAGGTATCGCGTTGAGACTGTCAAAGTTCAAAACTTCACTGGCGAAGCTGGGACAGGCCGAACCTCGGTAGCTGGAACGTTGAGACGAACACTTCCAGTATATCAACAAACAGACGGCTCATCAGCAAAGCGCTACTTGAAGGCCAAAGGTTTGACGGCGGACCAAATCAATTCAGAGATTGGGTCAGTGTTGCGCACCGGTGGGTTTTCAGAATGGGTACTACTTGGGCCGACTGGCTCATCGGTTGAGTTTGAGGCTGAGCTAAACTATCGCGAGACAGTTAATGGCTATTCATTCAACGGTAGAATTACGAGGTCAAATGAACCCGGCCGATTGGTTCGAAACTTTTCACCAGGTTCCTACATCGTGGATAGCTTGGAGTGGAAAGCATATCTGGACCAAGCGTTCTCACGAGTTTCAAAAGAAACTCAACAAGCGAACACCTCAATCGCAAACCGGAGTCGACTACTACAAGACACAAAGGCCTTTCTGCTTGGGCTCGATAGCGACGTATACTTCGGAAACTTGGACAGTCGGAAAAAAGAGTTTTCGATATCTTGCCCTAATAACATGCATACCTTTGGTCGAGCAGCGGACCTTGGCCCACTGGGCATGGGGGAAACGTTCGGTTTTTCAGTTGTTTGTGCGGTTACGTTTTCTTCTCCCACCTTCTTAGGCGTGATCAATTACACCGCTGGCCAGACAGTCAATCTCACGTTTGTAGTCGAGATAAGCGGCACAACAGCCCCCATTGCTGAGTTGTATCTTGCTAGCCCATACTTTTTGCAGCAGCGAAATCAGTTTGCAAAAGACCGGTACATCTGGAGGTGGGAAGACGGTACTTTTTCTCGGGTGCCTAAACCACCTTACAGCGGTTACTTCTTTTTGAGCGGTTCGGAAGACGACAAATCGGTACAACTCGATGAAGGAACCAAAGCGGTGGCGCCGACGGTATCCAATCCGGAAAGTGAGGGTCTAGAGGACAAAGAATTCAACACCGTAAAGTCCATGTATCGAATAGCACAAGAGAAAACCAATTCTGAAAAGCTTGAACTATATCGGGGAATTCGTCGCCTTTTGGACCGGATCGTTGAAAACTATCCATCATCGGATTTGGCGGTGCAGATATTGTTGTCGGAGAGGATTGACGGAGTTGACGTTGCCGAAATTGACAAGCTTTTAAAGGAAAGCGGCGCCCTCAGTTCGGAGATTGAAGCGATGCGAAGCCAAAGCAGCATCGAAGGCAATGCAGACAATCGAAACTCGAACAATGATGCTATTGAAAATGAGCCGCTATCAGACCAACAACTGACGCTGATTGCTCCGCAGCCGGGCAATCTTCACCCAAGGATATCAGGTGCAACAACAGAAACAGAAAGTTTACTACAACTTGATAAGAAGGATGTTCGGGATATCCAAGCCCGACTGCTGACGTTGGGCTATGATCCGAATGGGATTGATGGAGTGATCGGGAAAGGCACTCGGAACGCAATTTCGGCGTGGCAATTGAATATGGGCACAGTCGGTAGTGGGTTTCTGAGCGAAGAGCAACTCCAAGCGCTCAGGCTTGAATCTGACGAACCCCTAGCTGCTTGGCTTCAAGATCCAAAAAATCAAGCGGTTTATGATCCTCCGCCGCCAATCGCAGTCGGACCAGGAAACCTATCTGGACGCTGGCGTTTCACAACCAACTGCGGTTCCAATAGCCGCCTCGGTAAAACAAAAATCACTGGTATATTGGATGTTGTTCATGCCGGCGGCAACCGTTACTCGGGCAATGTACAGCAGTCACAAGGATTTAAGGGGCGTTTTTCTGGACAATTGTCTGGGCGAACAATGAATGCCGAGATCAACTGGGGTTTGTTGCTTGGGCGCATTCAAGTGCGTGGTCGAATTGCAGACCAAAAGCTCGTCATGAGTGGGTCCGATTCTAATCGCTGCTCTTTTTATGCGGCTAAATCCTAAATCCCGTCGCTATTGCAAGAGAATTGCTTTGAGCGCCTCGTCACTTAGAATCTTGGCGGACTAGTGCATTTTGAGGGTAAGCGGTGCGCCGATCACACGTCTGCGGCGTAATTCCAGGGCATCAGGCTGCTGATGTCGGATTGCTTATGACCGTTTGCGATGGCGGTCATGGTTTGGGTGAGCCGGGCGTGCGGATCGACATTGTTCAATTTGCAGGTCTCAATCATTGAGGCGAGGATTGCCCAATTCTGAGCTCCGGCGTCGTGTCCTGCGAACAGTGCATTCTTTCGGTTCAAGGCAACCGGGCGGATTGTGCGCTCGACGCTGTTGGAATCCAGTTCCACGCGCCCATCGTCAAGGAACACGGTCAGGCCGTTCCAATGTTTGGCAATGTAGCTCAGGGCCACGCCGATGGGTGATTTTGCGGAGACGCGGGAGCGCGCTTCCCGGAGCCAGATTTCCATCTGATCGATGATCGGTTTTGAGCGCTTCTGCCGCGCCGCCGCTCGGGTTTCGGGGGCGTTGCCCCTGATTTCCTTTTCGATGCGGTAGAGTTCCCGGATTTGTCCGATACCTTCATCGGCAATCGGAGTGGCTTTCCCGGACTTGGTCACGTCAAAGAGCTTACGGCGGGCATGCGCCCAGCAATGAGCCAATTGGATTGCTCCTTCCTGCCGTTTGAGCAGGCGATTGTATCCGGCATAGCCGTCTACTTGCAGTGTGCCGTTGAAGCCGCGCAGGATTTGTTTTGCGTATTCACCGGCGCGTCCCGGCGCATAGGTGAAAGCCACACCGGGGGGATCATCCCCACCCCATGGCCTGTCATCGCGGGCGAGCGCCCAGAAGTAACCTGTTTTGGTCTTCTTGCGACCGGGGTCGAGGACCGGGGCGACTGTCTCATCCATGAACAGTTTGGTTGAACGTTTCAGATCGGCCATCAGGGCATCGTAAACAGGGCGCAATTCGAACGCTGCCCGGCCGACCCATGCCGCCAGGGTCGAGCGATCCAGATCAATCCCTTGCCGGGCGTAAATCTGAGCCTGACGATACAGGGGAAGATGATCCGCATATTTGCTGACGGTCACATGAGCGATGGTGGCCTCGGTCGGCATTCCACCGGGGATCAGATGCGCCGGAGCAGGCGCCTGAATAATGCCTTCTTCGCAGGATCGGCAGGCATACTTTGGGCGGCGGGTGACGATCACCCGGAACTGGGCCGGGATGATATCGAGCCGCTCGCTGATATCCTCACCAATCACATGCCGGTCAGCCCCACAGTCGCAGATCGTACTGTCCGGCTCGACTACCTCTTCGATACGCGGCAGATGCCTTGGTAACGAGCCCCGGTTAGCTTTGCGTGGGCGGGGTCGGCGTTTGATCAGACGGTCGTCTGCATCGTCCTCGGCGTGGATCGCGGCCTGCGCCGTCTCGATGTCTTCAAGCGCCAACTCGAATTGCTCCGGACAGACCTTTTCGGACCTGACCCCGAACAGGGCACGCTTGTAGTCGGTGACCAACTTCTCCAGCTGAACGATGCGCTCCTCTTTACGAATGATCACACCATCCTGCTGGTCGGCCCGCGATTGCGCGGCCAGCACCATCGCCTTCAGGGCATCAATATCATCGGGAAGATCAGCCGGGCGCATCATGGCGTCGACCTACCACGCCCACCCGGCTGATACCTTTGCAAAACAGAGGCCGAGTCACTCCGCCGCAGTTGGCGGACGCGCTGTCAGCGCCTTCACTTTCCGCCAGTCCAACCCCGCAAACAGCGCTTCAAACTGAGCATGGTTCAACGACATCAGCCCGTCCCGGATCTCGGGCCAGATGAAAGTCGTTTCCTCTAGCCGCTTGTAGGTCATCACCAATCCAGTGCCGTCCCAATACAATAGCTTCAGGCGGTCAGCCCGTTTCGAGCGAAAGACGAACACAGTCCCGGTGAACGGTTCCTTGCGCAGCTCATTTTGCACCAGCGCCGCCAGCCCGTCATGACCTTTACGGAAATCCACAGGCTTCGTCGCCACCACAATCCGAACTCGGTTCGACGGAAAGATCATGAGATCCCGTTCAACGCGCGAACAATCTCTGCGATCCGCTCTGGCGGCGTGGACGCATCCAGTCGAACCACAACATCACCCCGCAGCAGATCCAGCGTCGCGGCCGCTGACGAGATCGCAGGAACAGGATCAGCTGCCACAACCAAAGGTGCAAAGTCGGGCTCCTCGGCAGCAGGCAGAACCAACCGACCGTCCTTCGCCTCGCGTCGCCACGCCGACAAATGGTTCGGTCGCATATCATACCGCCGCGCTACCTCGCTCACCGTGGCGCCGTCCACAAGTGTTTCCGCAACAATCCGTGCCTTCAGATCACGAGGCCAACGCCGATGACCACGAGGGCCAACCACCATATCAATGTCATTGAGAAACGACGTTGACTGCTCCATTGAGAAACTCCCTGAAAACTATCTCTCAGGCCGGAATCTCAAATCTCAAACCAAAACAGAAGGTGGGGCTAAAGCACCGCTTACTTTTGAGGAGTAAAGCGAGTGACCTATTGAACTATCTCTCCTGACAATGGCGTGCTGCCTTCAGGAGCAAACTTGAAACAGCTTTTGCATCGACGGGATCTTCGGCAACTATCCAGTGCAAAATACGATTTCGATGAACACCTTGCGGCCCAGATTCCCCAGGTGAGCCAACAAGCCTCCAATCGTTTCCATACTTTGCCACAAACTTAAAGCCAGCCCCCCGGTCTCGCATATTGCTAGCGCCGCTAAGTTCGGTGTCTAGCAGCCTTAGATCGACAATGGCCTCAACATCCTTTGTGCCCTGTAAGCTGCCTTTGACCCATGACACGACATATTTCAAGTGTAGCTTGCAATCGTTAACTTGCGTACTGTATGGCCACTTCATTAACCGATGTCGGAAGTTCATCATTTGCAGAAGCAGCGCCCAGTCTCGATTGCTAAAAAACACCGGTAAATCTTTGGCGGGTAATCCATTCTCTTTAGGTTGAGCGGCAAGCTCATCAAAACACTGGAGCCTTGCTATGTCGTTTTCAACAACAGCACAGTGTTGGAAGGCCGCACTAAGTTGAGTTCCAGAATGGGAGGTCTCGCTCTTCAGCCCGATATCTTTCTGGTTGTCGACTTCTTGAACGATCTGGGGAGGAGAATAAGCTATTTCACTGCGGCGAAAAACGGGATTGTAAGCTGTATCGGGACCGATTGTGTTGCCCAATTTGTCCAGAAAACTATCGACAAGGATAATACGGATTTTGCCTTCCCCATTAAGAACTAAAGACGTTTTCCTATCCTCGCTCATATAAACCCCGTCAAGGAGGCGAAGTGACTGAGGGATTGAATTCTCAATACCTACTTCGCAGTACCAAAGCCGGAGGATCAGCTCGTCGGATTGCGTCCCGTTTTCAGTATGGGCGCAATTTGGCCCTCCGTCGTACCAACTTCCAAAGACGCCGATTTCGTCTGTGTCAGTCGCTGATACTACCGGCCAAGAGCTTGAACCTGGAAACCGTGCGCCAGTCTGTACACCAGAGTTAGCTGACCCTTGAGATGAACCCAAAAAGTCAGAGTTTCGTGCCCCGAAACCGTTTTGCACAGTACAAGCAAGTGGGTTAGAGCTACCATTACAGGGATGAGGTTCCGCGCTCGGTTTCTGTCCTTGACTGGCACCTAGGAAGTCAGACATGCGTGTCCCAGAGATTTGATTCTGTGATCCGTTTGAAACCGCAGGAGGATCAATAGCCTGGGCAATTCCGATTTCTGAACTGAGACCATTGCATGGGGGCACCTTGAAGCGGTCTGGCGAACTCAAAAGTGAGACAACGGATTCATTCAATGCACCGCTGGCCTTGAGGCAATGATCCGCCTGAAACTCCCGTAACGCGTGGATAGTTTGTGGCCCGACAGCACCGTCCATGGGTCCCGCATCGTAACCCCGTAAGTTGAGAGCGAGTTGGAGTACGGAAGGTTGAGTTAGTATTCCTTGAGGAGTGACACTTTTGAAATAATCTAATGTTGAAGAGTGCAGACCGACTGGCACGTATCGCACTGTGCCGCCGGTCTCATCTCCAACCTCAAGGAAGGTCACTGCGCTCCCGATGACCCTACAACCACGGCACTGATCCTGTGCGATCTCCGCCAATACAAAACGTTGAGTGCCATTCGAGAGTGTTCGATGTGAGAATACTTCGCCAAACCAACTTGTTGCTTCAGGGTACTGTTGAATAATTCTACGGCTCGTCTCATCTTGAAATACTCCAGATAAATAATGTGTTAGTTGCACCAGCAGCTCTTTTGTTGGACCATTAACTATGTAGTCTTGCCGACGTGGGTCCGCGTTGCGCTCAGCCTGAATTAGGTCGAGTGGACCAAGTTCATGAAATGCTGTAGCCCGAGTGAAGGCGATGTCATCGGGATGTGTTACACTCGCGGAAAACTTGACTGCTTCTTCACTCATACCAAGTTCACGCCAACAGCCTTCCATTCCAGACCCACCACACTCAGTGTATCCAGGTTCTCGATTCAGTTCGGCGACTACATTAGGACCCCAATCCTCGTCTACCGCAGGCGAAGCATTGGTGGGAGAAGTTGCCATATCTCGCAGCAAGGCTGTTAGCCATCCCTCGTTGCGAGCAACCTTAACCGTTTTTGCTGCCCCAGCCAAAACGTGGATTGCGTGAGTGTAGTCTTTGAGATTACTGAAGTTGGCCAAGGTGCTAGCATCAACGATTTCGATATTTGATATTTCGACATCTTGGGGCCGAAAGAATCCTGATACTTGATCCTGCGGGCTACGAAAGCCGGAAACCCTGCCCTCTTGAAGTCCACCAAATCCCAATTCACGCATTTCGTTTAACCCGAGCGGCGCGGAATTGAAAATAACTGCGGGGTGGCCAGTTTTCATACTAGCTGCTTGCGCCAATCGCCCTCCCAGCGAGTGGCCTGTAAAGCCCAGTTTAGGGTATTTTTTTGATAGTTCTGCCGCGAGTTCTAAAGCATCATCTACTTGTTCGTTAAACAAGGCGGACGGAGACCCAGTACCATACAGGTTTGTAACCCAATCCCCGCGAGTTGCAGACCCACGGAAAGCTAGAATGGTTTCACCGTCACCAGCAACGAATAGCTTTGCGGAGACATCACCAACTAACAGTCGGTCACCTTCAAAAACCTGTAACTCGCGCCACCCGGCGTCACCTGCTGCCCGCAGCCCTTCTTCATCTCCGTAAGCTGCCCAGGATAGAATTGCATAGTCAGCCACGTTGGCGACCAAATTTATTCTTTTTAGGTCACCGGCATATTTTTTCAGAATATCACGAGCTACGCTCTTGGCACCATCAGTGGCATCAATACTGCCAACGTTATTAACCGAGAAGCCAATCTTTTGCAGATTCACGCCTGCCGGGTTTTCTAGTGATAGAATTGCCCGACCTGCATTTGTCGACGGATAGCCGGCGACAACCTGCTCGAAGTAAAAGCGAACCAGTTCATATTTCCCGCGGGCTTGTTCCTTAGGAAGGTTTTCAGCGTGTTTATAAGTCTGGACCGCATCTACAAATAAGGCATTGGCATTTGTGTCATTGAGCAGAGCGTCTTCGCATAGTGCAGGTGCAGAGGAACTGAGCACATAAACGGCCATAGCGTAAGCGAACCCTCTAAACATGCACTCCTCCATAATCAGCTAACTCAACACCAGTATGTCTACAATTCGCTGTGAGTGCGGTTTCGTCAAGGATCATGCCCGACGAAGAAAATGGACGGATTCTCTTATGATCTGCCTCCATATGATTTTTTTATAAAACGGCTTCATGCAATTCTGTGCGGGGAAGCCGAGAGAGACGGTCGAGCGAGCCGATCTCAAATCAACCCCTCCAAACCCGATAGATTCCAGCCTTTTTTCCGGGCTAGATACCAAAACCTTGGTCCTCAATTTCCGCCAAGAATGCAGTTGGGGTCGAGTGCGGCTAAGTGCCAGATCCCCCTTTTTGCAGCTTTTGGGTAAAGCAACCGTTCGTTTATTGCGCGGCGGATTCAACAAGAGAGCCCAATACAGACGGTTGATTGGGCAGTGGATTTATTAATAAACACACACTTATTCTTTGGTGCCATAAGGCCGGATACATACGATCAGGTTCCGAGAACATACTAGAGATCATTTGCGAACAGCATTCGTTACATACACTTGGGTTGCTGTCCTTTGGTCGAACAGGCCTTATTGGATGACGCACATTAAATGGCCGCCACTATAGTGAAAACCATACTGTTCGAGGATCGAGACTTGGTCTGGAGCTTTGCAACACTGCTTCAGTTTTGGGGTCAACCACTGAATCGTTTATGTAGGCCTAAAGTATTTTGAAGACAATAGTTGGAGAAAACCCGATGTTTAGATCAAGTGGGTCCGTCGACGGCCATCTTAGAGACCTTAGCAAACAACCCAACTAAGGCGAAATCACGTTAGACCAAGCGACTACGTCGACAGGTTTGCCGCCGTTCATCATTTGCCCGCTCCACACGCCCGTTGCGTCTTTGGTGAAGGTAACGGTCTTCCAACCGTTGCTTTTGTCTGTAGGCCAGTTTTGGTCAAACAATGTCACGGTCAAGCTGTTTGGGTTGTCTCCCGCCGCTTCAACCTTCTGAGCGATTCCCACGTGTCCGTACTCTGCTAGTTGGCCCGGTAGGTTGATCGAAATAACAGAGCCTTCGCTCGGCGGAACTGATGATGTCCCATTCAAATGTAAGTCAAACAGTTTCGGTGAAATTCTGGACAGGCTGCCCGCTACTTGTTTCCCGTTACCGAGCTTGGAAGTGGAAGGTGCTCCTGCCAATGCCTCATGGTATCGGTGAATTAGCTCCACGCACTGGCGATCAAGTCCGCTACCGACCATCCCCTCGCCAATTCCGTTGGAATTTGAGTATGAGACCAACGACAGTTGGTTTCCCCCGAATTGAAATTGGAGAATACCCTTTTGCTCGTCGTAAGGCAGAAGCGCTACTCGCCCATCTGCTGCAATAGGGAGCGTCGCTGTCGCTGTAATTACAACTCCACTGAACCCAGGAGTGCTTGGCATTGTATTGTCGTCGGACGCGGTGCTTACACATCGCGAGTAGGATTCACCATAGCGTTCAAAGCTGTTGGCGGTCGGGTTTTCCATTTCAAAGATATAGTGGGTTGGGGTGCCGTCGTAGACGCAATCCATACTCAGATAATTCTTCTGGTCACCTACGGAGTACGACACGATTGGGCAGGATTGATCGCCCTGAGTAAATTGGCCTCTCTCGAAGGTTACCCGCAGATTTGCGGCTATCTGTTGCCTTTGATTTCTAGGTGTATTGTCGAAGCTTGGACAGCCTTCCGGGAGGAAACTGAAGACGCCGTCTTCAACTGGAAAAGAGTCATTGGATCCGTTCGTAAACTCGCTCTTTGCCGTTAAATCACCGGCGAACATGCTCTTGCTCAACCTGCTGTCCGCAGGGCACCTAAAAAAGGCTCTCGGCGCAAATGTTCCAGACTCGGTTGGCGCTTCCAGTTCCACGAAACTGTTATTTGAAGTCAGGTCGTACCGCCATTCGTGTTTGAACTGTTGGTTCCCGACAAAGCACGTGCCACGAAAAAGAGTAACTGATCCTCGTATGTCAGTTCGATGGGTTTCACACCCATCTTCGTACCCCCAGATAACACTCTTTCCGTTGATCAGTCGCTGACTAAAATAGGCAGAGTTGGGCGCAACAGAATCGAGGTTGCATTTTGCGATGCTATCTATGTAGACACCTTTTATTAATGGTGTGTTTGCCGTGATGCCTTGCGGCAATGGTTGTCCGACGCACGGTCGAATGTGAAAATTGGCGGTCGCCAATATGGTGGAAGTCCCCGTGTCGAGTTGCCCGGTGGGCGGCAGGCAATGCTCAACCTGGAAATACATCAGCGCAGTTCGTGTCTGGGGGCCAGGATACCCATCGACCTCACCAGCGTTGTAACCCAACTCGTTCAACCGTGCCTGAAGTAATTTTGGTTGAGTTTCATAGTCTGTGAAATTGTTAACTGTGGTTCCCGACTGTGCTCGAACACCATTGGCTGCAATAACCCCAATTATTACGAACACCGACAAAACTACGCTGAGGAAAATGCGCAACTCGTATCCTCCGACAATATTCGACTCCAATTCTGCCCGAATTGGGTCGCGACGCAAGTGCGTTGCAATGAAGCCCAGAATATCAAGAAATTCAGACATCAGCAGCTATCGGACAGATTTAGGCTCAGGACTTCGGTAAGAAAGGTGCAAGCCACGCCATCTGCGCGTCGCTCAATCAGAATAGATTCTGACATGTTCACCGCTCGGTTTTCCACCCGTGAATCACGCAAACAAATGGAAATCAATGGGTCCTGAGCCTAGAGCAATATTCATCCAAGCCAACTTCATTTTGACCTCCTGATTCGACTTCTCGGTGGCTACCGTTCCTTCGTGCCTTCAAATTGCCAAATACTTTGGGGCACAGTTCAATAACCACCACGCCCTAATTTCTCTGCATTCTTGGCAAAGCGTGGTAAATTACATCTCTCGCTATTTCGGGTGGCAACCCAGGCAACAAAATAAAGCCAAGTTGGTCGCCTTGTTGGATCAACCCTTTTGAACGCTGGGAACCGAAAGAATTTATCACCTCGTTTGTCTTGTCCGAGGAACTCATCTCATTTGCGATGGTTTGCGCCCGTTTGAGGTCGCCAGTTCTAGCAAAAGCTTGAGCAATTTTTTCGAAGGCTTGATCCCGTTCTACCACATCTGCCATTTGACTGGCTAACTGAGTTGCTTCTTCCAGGTATTCGGGAGCTCCGGCCGACCCTATGTCGGCGAGAACAAGAGGGCTTCGAACCGGAGGATCGATTTTCTCGTACAGCATTGCAGCCTGAGTTCCCCTATTCATTGAGATTAGAAGTTGCATAGCGTTCCAAAGATTGCCATCGCGCTTTGCCGGCCTTTTCGTTGCCGATATCGCATCATCTAGGCGCGATGAATGCGCGTATATTGCTGCCATTTCGGTCGCACAATTGGGTGCTTTGAAACCCCCTAAATTTAGGCACTCTTCAAAAACAACTTCTGCTGCGTTTGTAAGTAAAGGGTCATCGCTCCATCGAAACGCTTGGTTTAGGACTCGCAATAAAATTTCCGGATCAATCCCAGTCCTAATCAAGTCGTCGGCATTCCCTTCTCCCCGCATCATGCGGGCAACTTCCAGCCATGCGGGCAACGCGACCATCGTGGCTTTAGCCACATACATTTCATTTTCGCTAACCGCCAGTGCGCGTTCTAATGCGTTTTCGGCCACCAATTCTGCCTCTTCGCTTAAACCAATTAACGCCAGTGCAAACGCATATGCAGGAGCATTTTGAGCCAAGTTTTGCACACCAACTTCGATATCCTTTGAAAGATGGTACTGGTAAGTGCTCAAAACCCGATCCGCGTGCCCTTGCACAGCATACCAAACAGCTGCATCTGCACGAAAAAGCAGGAGAAAGTTGGGACTTACGTTTTCTGGATTTTCTCGAATGAACCAAGCTGACTGTTCGACACTTTCCTGTGAGGCACGGTCACCAACAATGTAGTACCAGTCAACCAAACAGAGTAGATTCGGCTCTAAACTACATGCCTTGATCATCTCGAATTCAAGCCGCTCTTTTGTTAACGGAGGCAATTTGGAGCTTGACATCCCTTGGCCCAATAGAGCTTTGGAGTAGCTCCCTCCGGGAAAGTCTTCTAGTAGCCTTCGAGCTGCGTAGGTCGCTTCGACAAAATGACCTACTGGGTCTTCGGAGTTTTGGGCCAGTTCTGTCTGATCAACTACTATTTTGCGGAGATTATCTTGAGTTCCCATAGATGGAATATGTTCTGATGCAACCTCACTAGGTTTCACGACATACCGATGTTCTCCTGAACCGTCAGCAATTCCACCATATTGGCCAAAGGGTTTACTGAAGACACCATCTTGCAAGCAGGATGATCCCGACTTCCAGTCGCTCGTTTTAATGGCAATGCAGCTATCGCTGGGGGTTGGGTTGAAGAGATCCATCCGAAATTCGATTTCAATGTTCTCTGGCCCACCACTTGCCACTTCGCGCCAACCAATCTTGAAGGTAGAATCATCAATGGTTTCCAATTTAGTTGGCGCCGTAGAAATGTACGTTTCCCTGAAAGCTCCATTGTTACTGTTTTGACCCAGAACTTTCCAATCAAGTGAACTCAGATCGAAGGAAGAAAACTTCGCAACGGGCTTATCGCCCTCCCAAACAGTCCCCCCGTTAGCGATACCACCAAAATGTTGTTCAATAATTTTAGGGAGCGTACTGTTCTCGTAGTCGAGCCAACCCATCATACTTGCCAATAAAGCCTGATAGCGGTCACTGTCTAGTGGGATTTCGTTTGCGCCCAATTCATGTAATGTGCGGCAACAGATTTCGTGATTTACACCACCACTAAAATTAAATCCGTCAACTGTTTCTAGGTAACTAAGTTCTGCGGTGAAGGGAAATGAAGCGCCTTGTAAAACAATCGGTCGAACAATCCGATACCCTGACAGCCCTCCCGTATTAAAAATACCAGCTGCCCTTCCATATCGTTGTATTTGATCCTCCGACATACCGCCAGTTTTTAGGGTTTCGACAAGTTCTCGCAGTACCATCGTAGGATCGCCAAAATCGTACCTGGATTCTAGCGATTGAATGTCGCCAGCCGCGCTTACGCGCCCCTGACCGGCGCTGGACAACGGGAAAACTTTTATTCGAATGTTCGTGACTTCGAGGCCAGGCCCCAATAATCCGGTGAGATATTCTCGTACATTTTCTTCACTTGGCTCAGCCCGAACTTCTGTAGTGAACACGACGGCAATAATTGACAGCGTCGCTACGTTGATAAAAACAAACCACTTCAAGACACCTGATAGAACAGCCTTTGACACTAAAAGAAATGGAGCCACAGAAACCAACCTCGCACCCAAAAACCAAATAAATGTGACGGAATTCTGGAACACCCCTTACCGCTATGCAATATCAAATAGCAGAAGGTAGGTGATTTGCTCTCAATCGGGTAGCCCGGTTTCGTCTTGTTACGACGATAGTCTCTGATTTGTTGTTGCGGCGCATTCTGATGCCAGAGAACGCTGTCACAATGCTCTGTGCGTCCGGAACCTGTCATAGTAGGCACAGCATTGCTTGATCAGGATTTAGGTTTCACCCAAACTGTGGAAGATTTAATCGCCGGGCAATTCATCTTGTTCTCCAGACATCTCCCGACAGCCACTGATCGATGATCCCGGTGAAGCCATGCAGCTCGGCCGCCGGTAGCCGGGCAGGCCCGAAAACGCCATAATGTTGCGAACGCTGTCACAAGATAGCTCGAAATACCATGCCGCTTCTCGCTAGCTTATACCCTCGGCACAGGCCAATCGAACTTTACAATGCAAATCCGCGGCGAAAATCCTCACTCTGTTAAAAGAAGGAGCAAAGATGGACGACATTTACGCCGCCCGCAGGAGGGTCATCCCGCCGCTTTTCAGGAACGCTCGTGGTGTTATCGGGAACGCAGTCACAAAGACCATGTAAAGGCTTGATCTAAATTACAAATAAATTGGTCAAAGTTTTCAACCACTCTATCGAGATAGCGGGGAGGCCCGTACAACGGCATCCAAACAGTTAATGATTGATCACCAGGTGCGGATTAATATGTTGTTTTAGATGATAATTATAGCGCGCTGTTCTAGCTGTGAGTAAGGCGCATGTGAAAACACGAGCTGGATGTTCCTAAAAACACGTCAAGCGTTCCTAAAAGCACGAATAGCACGCTGGGATGGTCACCTTAGCCCGACCAAAGCAAGCGCTTTCTGCACTTCTGGAGTGCCTCAGGGCCCTCCAAAGGTTGGAAGTGAAGATCCTGGAGATTTGAGCCGGTTGCGATGGGTCTAAAACTAATAATCTCGACCGTTTCTTTGTCAGGCTTTGACTTCGAAGGAGATGCTTCGACCGGGTTTTCAGGCTCAACTGGTCTAACCTTCGCCCCTTCCCGTACTTTCTCCCATTTCTTGTCCGACAGCTTCACAACGGATGCGGATTTGCGGATCGAAACCAAAGCCTCCTCCTGGTTTGAGAGACCTTTATTATATATAGACTCATCTGCGCCTCGCCGCGCCGGCTCGCTCCTATTATCTTTACAAGGACAAGCCGAGTCAGTTCTGCCGGTTTCGTTCTCCATTCGTTTCAGGCGGCGTTGAACCAGGCCCAACGAAACGCCCAGTTCAGCTGCGACGCCCCTTTGGGAGAGACCCTTCTTCTCCATGAGTGCCTTTATCGCCCTGCCCTCAGCCGCATACTGCGCGGCTTTCTCTTCAAGGGAGATCGGATTTGTAAGCTGACCACGCTCCAGGGCCTTACGAGTGCGATCACGTTCACGACGGATATTCTTTGAGATCAAAACACGCAGATTCCAACTGCGCATCTCAGCATCTGAAATCCTGAACAGGTCTATGAGACGCTTCGCTGAAAAGGAGTAGTTCAGAACCGTGCGCCCCTGGGAGCCTTCCTTAGCTCCCCATTTTGTCTTTGATTTGAGAGCTTCGGCATCGCCCTCACCCGCCAACAGGCCCGAATTGACAGCGTGCTGGGCCAGCATTCTTTGATAAGCCGGCGCCATAGCCTTGGCTGTGGCCATCCCCTTCAGGCCGACCTCGACACCCTTGGCGACGATTTCATCGGTGAACGCTTTCATATTGGCCGGGCGAACAAGCACAAGCTTTGCTGCAACCCACGCCAAGAGCCAACGATTTCGATTGCCGCGTGGGATATGCCCTCCACCCCACTTCAATTTATGAATCTTTTCAAGATCTTCGACCGAAGTGCGGGCATAACTGTGGCGACCTTTGTGCTGAGGAAGCGTGGCCGACTTTTTGGTAAGGGAAACAACGCTGTGCCTGTAAGCCTCAGTAGCCGCCTTGCGTTCTGCATTGATGCGTTTGAACTCTAATCCACGCTCGATGTATTGGCGCATGCATAGGTCGCGATACTCATCTGATGACATAGGCAGGATCTCATCACATAGCTTGTTAAAGTCGTGCTCATAGGGCCGTCCTCCCTGCCCCGGGCGAACCCAGAGAGGTCGGCACATCGCGCCACTCTTGGTGTTGATCGAACCTGGCACCCGCAGCACTCGGCTGGGATCTGCAACGGCTGGGTCCGGCATGACATCTGCAAGCATATTGCGCAGGCGCTGCATTGTCAGGCGCCAACGCCTGATTTTGTTGGCACCCTTCACTGGCTTGACATACCAGGTGGCACAGACACCGCGGCCCGTATGAAAGACGGCCGAGGGCAGAGGAATGTTTCTCTGCTCGCAGGCTGCAAGAACGAAAGCGGCAACTTGATCAGCGTCCATATTGTGATTGGTCAGCAAGTCATCAACATCGAGATACAGAGCCCGGATGATGTCGACGTTATCCTCGCATCTCCGCCAAGGCATAATCTTTGTGCGATCCTCAACTGGAACGCCTTGTTCCGCTTCAGCGCGATACTGGTGAAGCTGTGGAATCCAATACCAGCTGTTGCCAACCGGATTCTGTGAGCAGTAGATATCACCTTCTCTTTCAACGCTGGTCATAACGGCCAGTGCCTTAAATGCAGCGTCGTCACCCTTGGGATCCAGAAGAGCATCCATCTTGAACGACTTAGTGATCCACTTGCGATTGGGCGAGACCTTTTCTCTCCAGAACATATCCTGAGCACGCCAGATCTCGAGCTCTTCTTCAGTGACGCCCTCGTCAAGGACGCGTTCATAGTTTCGCTCTATAGTGACATAGCTGCCGCCATACCCGGCCTCGACACATGGGCCCCAAAGAATACGGAAGTAGTCCTCGGGCGTCCACGGAGCCGGGCAACTATAGACAATCTGCTCCAGGTAGGTTCGATAAGATGGTAAGAAGTCAGCATCGATCTGGATCCGCAGCGGGATCAGACTTACGCTTTCCTGGACTTGTTCTTTAACCTGGGTCGTTGTTACTAGGCTCGACACGCTGGGCCGGACACTTTCCGGCCTGCCGCAGTGCTGGTTACAGCACGCGCAAATGGTGGAGCCAGGATTGGCACATAGTCTGTATTCTGAAGACACACAGCATGCGTCTTTGGGTTGCCCAAAACGAACATTTTTTAGAATCCATTTGTTATGCTTCAAGACCAGAAACTCGCGGCCGGCGATCTCTAGTCCTGAGGCCAACCTAAATTGATCGGCTGAGTGGGAAGTAAGCGATGCCCTGGCTCAAATCAAGAAATCTGAGAAGCGATGAGGGCGATTCTTAACTATTTTTTAAGCATTTAGAGCAAATCGCCCAGAAGAGGAAAGATTAACCCCAAAGACTTGCAACGCGCATCTGAACTGCCATATCTCCCTCATAGGCGGTCCATTGGGCCGCCAACGGACGATAAGAGTCTCCCATTGGACTACACTATCGTTTCGCGGCCCAGATAGGATCGCTCCAGGTGTAAATCTGGAGCGTTTCCTCGTTTTAGAGCCTTCAAAAAAGTGGGCCCCTCGCGGCCTTTCTATCGTCACGCAAGGCAAGTCTTTCCAAGACAAGACTTTACTGAACTTGTTTAAGCCATGGAGTAGTCGCCCTATCGCGCTCTGTCATTTTGTTTGGCGTCGACGAGCTTTTTGAGCCCCCTGCCCTACCGCGATTGATCCCCAATCATCCAGTTCACAGTCTGATCAAGCAGGCCATCTGAAACACAAGTGACCAGGATTTGACCCATCTGTTCGAGAGGGCTTACAGGCCCGAGCAACGTGCAGCCAAACGAATTTGAAAGCGCTTCTCGGCGTGCGATTTTGGTTGCCAAACTCAACATTTTTCTTACCCAACCCCTCCACAAAATGGTTACTCAACTTTGGATTCTGCGTTCTTTTGGAAGAAGTAATGGGGAGAGCAACGCGCTTTTGAGTTTGAACGCCAGACCTAGATTTCAAACGGTCGTATAGGTCCCTGACCGACGCTCAGATCTTCAAGCCTTCGACCAACGGGTTCGATCCAATCCGGGGAAGTGATGCGAGCTGATCCGACGACGTGACCCGAGACCAGCGCCCAAAACAGGCCGTTGACACGACTCGAAACTGTGCATACCCAATATGCACGATGACTTACTTTGTGCACCAGTCGAGCAATCTCATACGTCGCTGATTCAGCGTCGTCTTTGGGAGTGCCATGGTGGGCCAGAAGTCTTATAAGCTTTTTGCACCGGATTAGTGTCGCGGCGAGGGATCATGCCCCTCCACTCCTACCAATCACAGGAGGAGTCCGACATGTCGTATAGTGTTTCGAACGCAGTTGATTTCAGCGATATCAAGCAATCGGTCGAGGAAAGCCTCGGTCATACACCCAATGGCTGGGCCAGCTTGGTCACGACGCTCTTTTCAGAGATCAAACAGTACTGCGATCAGAAACAGGCGCCCTACCCCGTCATTCTTCAGATCAAGGAAAAACTGGGAGAGCTCCGTATCTACCACAGGTGTGGTGATCGACACATCCAGACGATGATCACCGCCACGATTGCACGAGCAAATCGTACCTGTGAGCGATGCGGAAATAGTGCCGAGACCCAGCTATTGGACGGCTGGTACACAACCCTTTGTTGTTGGTGCGCACATTATGTCGCGAGCAAGCACCACCCTGAACGGAAGAGGCTTTTTGGTGTTCGGAAAAAGCCTGTTCGGGATCAAATGACTTGCTCAGTTTGTGGCTATTTCGGTCAGATCGACCGAACGGATGACCGCGGTCGGTGTCCTGCATGTGTGAAGAAAGGGTGGTGAATGATGCTCAAAATCGTTGTCTATGTGAACGAACACGAAGTTGCCCGGGCCCACGCTGGGAACATCAGCGACGATCTCGACAGACTCTGCGACTACGAAGTGCGCGTGAACGAAAGATCATCCGAACATCTCGACATCAAGGAGAAAGCAGTTCGCTTCGAGATCTCACAGCATAATCGCAGGCAGACTGTTTGGGCACTCGTCGAGAAGGTCGCCGCCATGTGGCTGGAGAAGACCGGTGAGCGAGAGCCCCGCACTAAGGCTGAAGAGGTGACGCACGCATTCCTGAAGTTGAAGAAGGCCGAGTTCCTAGCCGGACAGGCACCTCTGACTGGCCCAATCGGCAGTGCAGAGGAGTTCGACGCGCTCGCTGCTGACGTCGAGATTGATCCACTGACCAGTGCGCTTTTGGCACTGCAAGAGGCAAGGATCGCACTTGGCCGGGCAAGGTTATCTGGTCCGGTCAGCGCAGATGAGATCAGAGCTCGTAAGGTGGATGGAGATCGCAACGAATTGCTGTCGCAAATCCGAACAAGCATTCGTGAGTTAGATGAGCGCATCACTAAAAAAGAGAATGACTATGACCAGGACAATTGAGCCAGTTTTCAGCAGGACGGAAGCCTCCAGGTTCCTGAAGTTGTCGTTTGCAGTTCACGACAGTGAAAACAATGTCGCGTTCCCAATCTCGCCGGCCGATTTCGAAGGTATCGAAGATCTCACCGATGACGAGATCATGCGTGTTGTTAATGAGAAAGCTGACGCGGTGGCGCAGTTGAAGGATATGCAATGAAATCAGTTGTCGACTGGAATGACATCCATAGCAGCGTTCTCAGAGAGCTTGGTGAGCATCGCAAAGGGTGGGCTGACCAACTTGCTCTGGTGCTTGAAGACGTAAAGCGCAGCGTTGAGCGATATCCTGATGTTTTTGGAGATGAGCTGCCAGACGTCCAGCAGATCAAACCAAAAAGGGGAGGCCTTCGCGTGTACACGCGAGAATGCAATCAAAATATCCTCGACGAGGTTGATACACGTGTCGATGAGATCGAGAGGACCTGTGAGAAATGTGGGAATGCGGCGCAGGTGCAGAGCATTCAGGGCTATCTGACGACACTTTGTTGCTGGTGTTACAACGACTACCTCGAAGAACGGTTTGAAGGGGCTGAGATGAGGTGGCCGACAGATCTCGAACTCGATATCGCAGATCGCTTTCCAGATCTGGTCAGCGCAGATGCTGCGAGCCTTAGGCCGAACATTGGCCCAGGCTGGCTTGTGCCACTTGGGCAATTTCTCCAAGCGACAGAACATGTGGTCCGGAAAGCTTTCGAAGAACCGGTTGTGGTGCAAATTACCGATGTAAAGATGACCCGAAATGGTTCAATCAACATCGTGTTTAGCAGATATGATCACTGCCTGGATCAGCCGCTAAGGCGGATCGAACTGGATAGTTGTCGGATTTGTGCGCATTGCGGCCACAAGGGTGACGTCGTCCGAAAAAAAGATAAGGCGAGCGTGCTATGTGCACACTGTGAAGGCCGTGGTGAATGGGATCCGTTCAATGAGTGACAAAAAAGATAATATCACCGCAGGATCAGGCAGTGTTTATACCGATATTGGGCTGCCAGAACCTGTTGTCAGTTTGGTGTTCTGCGACCTGCGCGTCGTGGCCGTGAGAGGGCAATTCTACCCCATCGAGATCGCAGTTTTGAGAGTGGTAGATGACAAGCCTCGAACTTGGTCGTCTCGCATCTACCCTGCTCTGAACTGGTCAACGCAGGTTATGGACGCATCACCTGTCGACCTGTCGACAGCTCCAGCTGCCGTAGATGTAGCTCGGCAGACACTGGATCTCATTGATCAATGTCCGGACGGCTGGGTCTACTCAGATTCGTCAGCAACAGGAGCACTAATCGAACGCCTACTTGCAGAGGCGGACGTCGGCTATCTGCAAAAAGTGGACATTCTCCCGGCCCGTCAGCTGTCTGATGAGATGCGAGATCAGCTGAAGAAGAACAGGCGGACATCAGACGATCCCGGAGTGGAAGTGCAGCGGTTGTGGACCTGCTACCAGGCGACGAAGGAAACGAACAATGAATGATGAGGGATTCTCAG
>NZ_JBXWMM010000020.1:0-48914 GCF_059609825.1 Ruegeria sp. YTSB088
CAGCCCGTCAGCACCGCCTCAGCAGCGCCGGTGAAGGGGGTTCTAAGTATAACCCGACAAAGCCGCAAGTGGAAAATTCACAAAAACAAAAGAAATTCTCATAAAGATAATTTATCAATTTATTACAGAAACTTAAGAACATTTCATCAGGCGCGTCGCCGCCGAAATTCAAGAAAATGCAGGTCGGAATTCGCGGCTCAACGCGTTATGTACATGATTACCCACAGACTCACCTCCGAGTCAGGCGGAATCTGCCCTGTTGGACCACAAAGACAGGATTGGAATCGGAAGACGCAGGGCAAGCAGGGCGATGATGGTTGCCAGATAAGCAAGCGGCTCGATCTGAAATCCTTTTGCCAGCATGACGTAATGCACGCCCCCCAACAGCGCAGCCGCGTACACAAGGCAGTGCAGCTTGCGCCAGCGTGATCCCAGTCGGCGCACCGACCAATTATTGGACGTCAACGCCAACGGAAGCAGGAGAAGGAACGCCCCCATGCCGACCGTTATGTACGGGCGCTTGAGGATATCCGCCCAGATCTGGCTGGGAAGCTGCACATCCAGAACCAGCCACACAAGAAGATGCAACGCGACGTATACAAAAGTGAGCACTCCGATCGCTCGGCGATACTTCATCAGGTTCAAACCGACATGCCGGCGCAGAGGCGTGACGGCCAGACCGGCAATCAGCAACTGCAGGGCCAGTTCACCATATCTATGCTCCAACGCCTCAATCGGTTCGACCCCCAGACTACCGGTAAGGCCAAGATAAAACAGCCAGGGCGCAGGCAACGCCCCCAGCAGATATATCGCCCATACCGGAATACGGCGGAGTGTCTGGTTAATCGACTGCATGATTCTAATAGTTCTTGGCCAAATCCATGCCCTCGTAAAGACTGGCGACCTCTTCTTCATACCCGTTGAACATCAGGGTCGGCTTACGTGACGCGAAAAGCCCGCCCCCGATCTCGCGTTCGGAAGCCTGAGACCAACGTGGATGGTCCACATTCGGGTTCACATTACTATAGAACCCGTATTCGCGCGGATTGGACATGTTCCAGCTGGTGGGCGGTTCCTCCTCGGTCAGAGTGATCCGAACGATCGACTTGATCGATTTGAAGCCATATTTCCACGGAACGACCAAACGCAAAGGCGCGCCGTTCTGGTTGGGAATCGGTCGGTCGTAGATTCCGGTTGCCATGATTGTCAGAGGGTGCATCGCCTCGTCCAGGCGCAAGCCCTCCCGGTACGGCCATTCGAGAATGGGAAACCGCGTTCCCGGCATCTCGTCTGGGCGATAGGCCGTTTCGAATGCCGCATATTTTGCACCCTCCTGCACACCTGCCAGGTTCAGAAGGTCAGCCAGCTCGAAGCCGTTCCATGGAACGACCATCGACCACGCTTCTACACAGCGGAAGCGATAGATCCGTTCCTCGATCGTCATCTCGGACAGGATACTGTGGAAATCATAGTCGCCCGGGCGGTCAACCAGACCGTCGATCTGCACGCTCCAGGGTTCGGTCACCAGCGTGTGAGCATATTTTGCCGGGTCATCTTTTCCGGTCCCGAACTCATAGTAGTTGTTGTACGTGGTGATCTCTTCCCAGGTGTTCGGCTCCAACCCATCCTGTGCTGCCGCCGGTTTGGCCATCGCAGTCAGGCCGACACCTGCCAGCCCGGCCATAACCTGCCTCCGGTTGAGAAACGCCGCCCGGGGGGTGACGTCGGCATGTGTCAAAGTGTTGGTCCAGCGATGCGCCATATGGGTCTCCGTCATGTGCAACAGTCAGTGTTGACGTAGTGTGCTGATAGCACAGAGCCACAGAAACAGGCGTAACGATTGAGCGAAGTGATTGTAACGTTCCGGTGTGGCCGGACCTTCGGGGAACGGTGTCAGCAACGAAAACCATAGACGTGAGAACCTTTAGCGCCCGGCAGAAAACCGGGTTTTTCTTGGATTACAATCAAAACACGGGCACAAAACTTTACAACTGCTGACGCAAAGCTGCACTCTGTCATACGGGCGCCACGCCAAGCCGAACGCGAGGCAAGGCTGCGGTTGCAGCCTTTTGGCCGCAATGGGAGGAAGAAAATGTGTGATATTTGTGTAATGAATGCCGTCAAAGACAAGATGCTGTCTCGTCGCGGATTCTTCAAAGCTGCTGCCGCTTCGGGTGTTGCAGCAGCCGCAACCGGGGCCGCCGCGCCCGCAGCATTGGCGGCTGGGCATGGCGGTGTCGAGGATATGACCCACACGCTGAGCCCGAATTTCCCGACATGGGGCGGCGAGCCCGGCATCTCGGCCGAGCAAGCTTTCAACTTTTCTGATCACGGCTTCAATCTGTTCAACCTGTCAATCAACGAACATACGGGTACGCATATCGATGCACCGCTTCACTTCTCGGCGGATGGGACATCAGTTGACGAAATCCCTGTCACGGATCTGGTCGCCTCCTTGTGCGTCGTGGACATCGCTGCCCGAGCTGCCGAGGATGCTGACACGCGCGTCACCCCGGATGATCTGAAAGCCTGGATTGCGGCCAATGGTGATATCCCTGTTGGAGCCTGCGTGGCGATGCATTCCGGATGGGCAGGCAAAACCGCCACGGATGAGTTCCGCAATTTCGACGGCGAAGCGCAGCATTACCCGGGCTTCCACGTTGAAGCAGCGCAGATGCTGATGGAGGAGACCGGAGCACGATCAATTGCCGTTGATACCCTGTCCCTGGATCACGGCATGTCCGCAGATTTCGCGACGCATTACGCGTGGTTGCCGTCAGGCCGATTCGGGATCGAATGCCTGGCTGGGTTGGATCGCGTGCCTGCGTCTGGGGCAACGCTGGTGGTCGGCGCGCCCAAGCACCAAGGCGGCACCGGCGGGCCGGCCCGGATCTTTGCGTTGATCTGACAAATTCCCGGGCGGCTGACCAACGCCCGCCCGGCCATCTTTCCGGCAGGGCCAAATTTCCGCCACAGTTGCAAACCAAGACTTTGTGCTTTCTTGAACTGTTCGGGACACCCTGCCTCCATGTTGCTCAGACCACTGGTTATTTCTCTGTCTTTACTGTGCGGATCGGCATTGGCTGATGTGCAATCCTGCAAAAAGCTGTTTGAGCGCGCGTCGCAGGTCCTGAGCGATCTGAACCAGGCCGGGTCTGAAGTTTATGAAGACAGCCACCCGGGCCTTGGCTATTCCGCCACATTTGCAGACCCATCCTCCAAGATCACAGTTTTCTTCTATGACCACCAACAAGGGGTCGTCTCATCCGAAATGGCCCTTGAAAGCTTTAAACAAGCCGCACGCGATATCGCTGCAATAGCTGCGCGGCGCGGTGCTGAACTCGGCGAAATCAACGCCTATCAGTTGCGTGATCCGTCGCAGGTGTTGCCATTTCGGGCCGAGGCCAAAGCATCAGATGGCCTGTCCGAGTTTCTGGCGGTTGGCGTCGTGGACAATTGTATTATGAAGCTTAGGTTTACAGCCCAGTTTCCATTGGAGGAAGCGCAGGTCTGGATGAAAGCGCTCAACGAGTATCTGAACAAAGGCTATGGAAAGCCGACATGAAAAAAGGCCCGCCTTTAAGGCGGGCCTTTCCAGTTTCCGGTGTCAGATCAATGCACCACAGCATCATCCGGGCGGGGTCGTTTTGAATTTCCCAACCGGTCAACGATGATCAGACCATCGGTCCCAACGGTCACAGGAACAGTCTCGCCGTCCTTGATCTCACCGGCCAGCAGAGCTTCTGCCAACGGGTTCTGCAAGGCGCGCTGGATGACGCGTTTCAGCGGGCGGGCACCGAAGACCGGGTCATAGCCTTCGTTTGCCAACCACTCCTTGGCGGCATCGTCCAGTACCAAGTCGATCTTGCGCGCGGCCAGGCGTTTAAGAAGACGACCCAGCTGGATGTCAACAATCGCAGCCATATCCGACCGTTTCAGCCGGTCGAAGATGATGGTTTCGTCCAGACGGTTCAGGAATTCGGGCCGGAAATGGGCTCTTACGGCATCCATCACGTCATGCTTGGCCTGCGCACTATCGGCACCCTCAGGCAATTGGCTGAGTGCCTGGCTACCAAGGTTCGAGGTCAGAATGATCAGCGTCTGCTTGAAATCAACCGTACGACCCTGACCGTCGGTCAGGACACCGTCATCCAGCACCTGCAACAGCACGTTGAACACGTCCGGATGAGCCTTTTCGACCTCGTCGAACAGGACAACCTGATACGGCCTGCGCCGGACTGCTTCGGTCAGAACGCCGCCTTCGTCATAGCCGACATAACCCGGCGGGGCACCGATCAGACGGGCAACGGCGTGTTTCTCCATGAATTCCGACATGTCGACCCGCACCATAGCGTTTTCATCGTCGAACAGATACTCGGCGACGGCTTTGGTCAGCTCGGTCTTACCGACACCGGTTGGCCCAAGGAACAGGAACGAACCCAGCGGCCGCCCTTCGTCATTCAAACCGGCACGGGCCCGGCGCACGGCGTTGGCCACAGCTGTAACGGCCTCGTCCTGGCCGACCACGCGGGCGTGCAGCGCTTCTTCCATACGCAGCAGCTTGTCGCGCTCGCCTTCCAGCATCTTCGAGGTCGGGATACCCGTCCAGCGTTCTACGACGGCTGCGATCTGTTCAGGGCGCACCGTTTCCTTGGCCGTGACCGCGTTGCTTTCCTGGCTTTCAGCCTCGGCCAGCTTGCGCTCCAACTCGGGGATGACGCCATAAGACAGCTCACCGGCCTTGGCCAGATTGCCTTCACGCTTGGCGATCTCCAGATCGGCCCGCGCCTTGTCGAGCTGTTCCTTCAGATCACGGGCGCTGGCCAGTTTGTCCCGCTCGGCCTGCCACTGAGCGGTCATCTCGGCGGATTTCTCCTTGAGGTCGGCCAATTCCTTTTGCAACGTTTCAAGCCGATCCTTGGAGGCCGCGTCATCTTCAAGTTTCAACGCTTCTTCCTCGATCTGCAACTGCAGGATCTGACGATCCAACTGGTCCAGTTCTTCAGGCTTGCTGTCCACTTCCATGCGCAGACGCGCGGCGGCCTCGTCGACGAGGTCGATAGCCTTGTCCGGCAGGAAGCGGTCGGTGATGTACCGATGCGACAGGGTCGCGGCCGATACCAACGCCGAATCCGAAATACGGACTCCGTGGTGCAGCTCGTACTTTTCCTTGATACCGCGAAGGATGCTGATCGTATCCTCGACCGTCGGCTCCTGCACTATCACGGGCTGGAACCGCCGCGCGAGGGCCGCATCTTTTTCGACGTATTTACGGTACTCGTCCAACGTGGTCGCACCGATACAATGCAGCTCACCCCGAGCAAGCGCAGGCTTGATCAGGTTGGCAGCATCCATGGCACCATCCGATTTGCCCGCGCCAACCAGCGTGTGCATCTCGTCGATGAACAAAATGATCTCACCTGCGGCCTCGGTGACCTCGGTCAAAACGGCCTTGAGGCGTTCTTCGAATTCCCCACGGTACTTCGCACCTGCGATCAGCGCGCCCATGTCGAGCGCAAGCAGTTTCTTGTCCTTCAGCGATTCCGGCACGTCTCCGTTGACGATGCGCAGGGCCATGCCCTCGGCAATCGCGGTTTTACCGACGCCGGGTTCACCGATCAGAACCGGGTTGTTTTTGGTGCGGCGCGACAGGACCTGCATCGCGCGGCGGATTTCCTCATCCCGCCCGATGATCGGGTCGATCTTGCCCTCGCGCGCGGCCTCGGTCAGGTCGCGGGCATATTTTTTGAGTGCATCATAGCCCTCTTCCGCCGATGCGGTGTCAGCAGTGCGACCTTTGCGGATGTCGTTGATGGCTTCATTGAGTTTTTGCGCAGATACGGCACCGGCTTCCAGCGCCTCTTTGGCTTTGGATTTGACCATGCACAGCGCCATCAACACGCGTTCGACAGGCACAAAGCTGTCGCCCGCTTTGGTGGCGATTTTCTCGGCCTCGTCCAGAACCTTGGCAGTCTGGCCGTCCATGTAAATCTGGCTCGCATCGCCGCTGACTTTCGGGATCTTGCCCATTGCAGCGTCGAGCGCCTCAACCACGCGGTCCGGCGCGCCGCCCGCGCGCGTGATCAGATTGCTCGCCAGCCCCTGATCGTCATCCATCAATGCCTTGAGTATATGTGTGGGCTCCAGCCTCTGGTGCCCCTCGCGCAGCGCAATGGTCTGCGCCGCCTGCACGAACCCCCGTGCCCGTTCGGTGAACTTGTTCAAGTCCATGGTATTCTCCTTTTCCAAGCGCCCGGTGGATTTGCGCCCGCTTGGCAGCACGCAGTGGTCCGGGCCTTGTCCTCAATCTGGGAAATATCCCCACCGCTTCAAGAGGCTGGAGAGTGAAAAAAGCCGTCAGCCGCGCGAAATTGTATAGACTGTGTAACCTCCGGTTTCGGCCACCTGCTGGGCATCGTACATCTCGACCAGAGTCTGCGCGGCGGCGCTGCCTGTGGGGCAGGATACAAGATCGGCGGTGTGGTCAAGGAAATTGCCTGTAAAGGCGGTTTCGCCGGTCAACTGGCACCAGTCATCCTCGGACCGATAACCGCGGACGAGGTAAAGGTCGTCATTGGTGGGGGCCGGGGCGGCACCGGTTTCGGGTGCGCTCGGCGGCGTGTCGGTGCAGGCCGCTATGGCCGCTGCCGCAGCCAGCGGAATGAAGTGCTTCATGGTCTGTCCCTTTGGTGCAATTCCGTTTCTGAACGGCCGCACCATAGCACAGTTGAGACAGTGCGGGGAAACCACGTCCCCCGGACTCAGGTCTCAATCGCCTTCAATCTGCCGGATCAGTTGTTGCGCCACGTCGTCCCCCTGCCCGGCCGCGAGGCGACAAAACTTCAACGCCCCCGCGACATCGCCGGATTCGCACAGCAACCGGCCGAACTTGCGCCGCGACTTCAATATCGCCGAGTTTCGCAGCCCTGACCCAGAAAACAAAGGCTGCTTGGGTGTCCTGAGGCACGCCGTCCCGCCCGTGATAGGTCAGAGAACCAAGGTTGTGCAGTGCGACGACATCGTCCTGCTCGGCGGCCTGGAAATAATAGCCCAGCGCCTGTTCGATGTCTTTTACATGTCCGTTCTCGCCGGTCTCGTAGAATAAGCCCAGATGCGCCGCAGCATCGGCGCTGCCGTTACGGGCCGCCATCTTCAGATAGTCGACCGCACGCTGCATGTCGCGCGTGACATGCGTTCCGTCGCGATAGAATGTGCCGAGGCGCAGCAGAGACGGCTCATACCCGAGGAACGCGGCCTTTTGATAATAGTACAGCGCCTTGTCGATGTCGCGCGCCACACCGTCCTCGTTCTCGTAGCCATACGCAACGTTATGCATCCCCATCGACAGACCGGATTCGGCGGCCGCCATGTACAAGGCAAACACGGTTTCGTCGTCCTCGGGAACGATCTCGCCATCGTTATAGAGCGTGGTCAGCGTGTTCATCGCCAGCCCGCTGCCCTCCATCGCGGCCAGTTCCGAAAACTCGAGCGCCATTTCCAGCCTGCCGCCCTTCACCAGCGAGCGGCCAAACGCCGCCACGACCTCAGCGTTGACATCCTGGTCTTTCAGCAGGAGATCGGCGCAGATCGCCATCGCGTTCTCGGCGTCCATGTCGACCCATTTTACCCCGTCGAAATAGGGCGACTGGCCCGGAGCGGCGGCAGCCATCAGGCAGTCGTACTCTCCGTCCGAATAGTCGGGGTCCTGCGGTGGATCGTCGGAGGCGGTTTCCGGCCGAGGGCGAAGGTCGGAGACCCGCAGGCACCGTTGCGGTCCCTTGGGGCGTCAGCCTTTGCCGGCGCGGGAGCGTCACCCATCAGCCCCGCCAGCAGATTGCGCGCCAGTTGGGCATAGATCGGGCAGTCGGCGTAGATCTGTGCAAATTCTCGATGGCCGTCGCTGACCCGCTGTCCTTGACGTCTGCCCAGACCAGTCGGGCCTCGTCGCAATCCGTCGCACCGGCCCAGACCGCGCCCGCCCCGGCCAAAATGCCGCTGAGGCCACCACACCCAACCGTATCATCCCGAATTCTCCTGCGTCTTTTCTTGTCTCAATGCGCCAGACGCTCTACAGAAGCGCCGATCCCGCCAAGCCTGAAAGGTCGAAACAATGCCCCAAACCGCCGATGACCGCCTGATCGTAGCCCTCGATGTCCCCAACGCACTGGAGGGGTTGAAGCTGGCCGAGACGCTGGGCGACGTCGTTTCGTTCTACAAGATCGGCCTGGGCATGCTGACCGGCGGCGGGCTGGCCTTGGCCAATGAGCTGAAGCAGGAACACGGCAAGCGAATCTTTCTGGACATGAAGCTGTTCGACATCGGCAACACGGTGGAAAACGCGGTGCGGGGGCTGGCGCAGTTCGATCTGGATTTCCTGACCGTGCATGGTGACCCGCACGTGGTGCGCGCCGCCAAGGAAGGGGCGGCGGGTAAGGATCTGAAGATCCTGGCGGTGACCATCCTGACCTCGCTGAACCGCGACGATCTGGATGCGGGCTTGATGAAGACCGGAGCCGTGCAGGACATGGTGGTGGAACGCGCCGCCCGCGCCTTTGAGGCCGGAGCCGACGGCGTGATCGCAAGCCCGCAGGAGGCCGCCCTGATCCGCGCCTTGCCCCAGGCAAGGGGCCGACTGATCGTAACCCCCGGCGTGCGTCCGGCAGGCGCGGCACTGGGAGATCAAAAACGTGTGGCCACACCAGCCAGCGCCATCCAGGACGGAGCGGATCATATCGTTGTTGGCCGTCCCATTTATCAGGCGAATGACCCAAAATCCGCAGCCGCAGCCGTTTTGACCGAGCTAAGTTCTCTGAAAACGTGATGACCGGAATCATCGTTTCAGCCGGTATTCGTACTGAAAAAACCGCCGCAACAGGTTGACCTTACGTCAATTTTTGACGAATCCGCGCCAAATCGTCCCTGTGCCAGAAAACACACATTCAGAAAGTGAGTTTTTCCAAAGCAACCTTCACTCTATCTCCGTAGGGAAATCTTGGCGATTCTTAAAGGGATTAACTCCCCAACGAACCT
The DNA here is from genome assembly GCF_059609825.1 of Ruegeria sp. YTSB088. NCBI lineage: Bacteria > Pseudomonadati > Pseudomonadota > Alphaproteobacteria > Rhodobacterales > Roseobacteraceae > Ruegeria > Ruegeria sp. YTSB088. The sequence continues at coordinate 9,031 of NZ_JBXWMM010000020.1, forward strand.
TTTCTTCCTGAGGTTCGTTACTTCCCCCCGCGATGCTGCGGGGGGTTTTCTTTTATCTGAATGATCTTTGATCGATATCACTGCATGATATAAAGAACTCCCAAGCCAACTGCGGAACACACGAGGACGCAGATGCCCGGTCTTTGCCGAGATTGCCTGACCCTTTTGACAAACGAACGGCGCTGCACGGGCTGCGGTAGCCCCAGGGTAAAGTCACACCCCGAACTCCTTGACCTGACCATCGCTCATATGGATTGCGATGCCTTTTATGCTTCGGTGGAAAAGCGGGACAATCCGGAACTGGCAGACAAACCTGTCATCATCGGCGGCGGCAAACGCGGCGTTGTTTCCACGGCATGCTACGTGGCCCGAATTCGGGGTGTACGATCCGCCATGCCCATGTTCAAAGCGCTGCAACTGTGCCCTGATGCCGTCGTGATCAAACCACGCATGTCTGTGTATGCCCAGGTGTCACGCGACATCCGAGCCATGATGGATGAACTGACGCCAGTGGTCGAACCTCTGTCCCTGGACGAAGCCTTCATGGACTTGTCCGGCACCCAACGCCTGCACGGGGCACCTCCTGCCGCCATGTTGGCGCGCCTCGTCAAACGCATGAAAGATGAACTGGGTGTGACCGGATCTATCGGGCTGAGTCACAACAAGTTCCTGGCCAAGGTTGCCTCGGACCTCGATAAGCCCCGCGGGTTTTCGGTGATTGGCAAGGCCGAGACGGCAGAGTTTTTGAATGACAAACCCGTACGGTTGATCTGGGGCATTGGCCCCGCTGCGCAGGAATCACTGGACCGTGCGGGGATTCGAACCTTCAACGACCTGCTGCGTTGGGATCAGGAGGCTTTGACTGCGCGTTTCGGCTCGATGGGGTATCGCCTGTGGCATTTGGCACGGGGTCAAGACAAACGACGCGTTTCAACTCATGAGCCGATGAAATCGATCAGCAATGAGACCACATTTTTCGAGGACACCGCCAATATTGACGTTCTGGACGGGCATTTGTGGCGCATGGCCCTGAAGGTCTCGGACCGGGCCAAGGCCAAGGATCTAGCTGGCCGGGTCGTTACGCTGAAGCTGAAGAAAGCCAATCATAAGATTCTGACACGGCGCGTGTCGTTGCGGGACGCGACGCAGATCGCAGACCGGATTTATCGCACGGCAAGGGGGCTTTTTGATCAGGTGGGGGATCAGGGGCCGTACCGCCTGTTGGGGTGTGGTCTGTCTGACCTGTGCCCGGCGGATCTGGCCGACATTTCCGGCGACCTGCTTGATCCCGGCGCCGTCCGCAGATCGCGGGCCGAGCGGGCCACCGACGAAATCCGTCAGAGATTCGGCGCAGACGCAATCGTGAAGGGCCGCGCTTTGCGCTAGGCTCATTCCGCAGCCAGACGGACCGGCTTGGAACCGATGCTGCATATCTCGCGAACCACTTGCCGGAGGAGTTTCGAAAACGTCATGAAATTGGCGTTCGGCGCAATCTTCTCTTCGTTCATATACAGGGCGCGGTCAATTTCGATCTGAATCGCGTGTTGCTGGCGGGTGGGGCGGCCATATGTCTGCGTTACATAGGCCCCGGCAAACGGGGCATTGCGCGCCACATTCAGTCCTGCCGCAGAAAACGCCGATTCGATGAAGTCCACAATCTCGGACGAGGCCGAAGCACCGAACCGATCACCCAGCACGATTTCGGGCCGTTTGTTTCGGGTCGTACCAGCCATGGACACCGCCTCATGCGGCATCGAGTGGCAATCCACCAGAATGGCCTGCCCGAACTTCTCATGCGATTCGGCCAACAAGGACTTCAATCGTGCATGATAAGGACGCCAATAGGTATCTAAGCGCAGCCGTGCTTCGTCCATGGTCAGCTTGCCGCTGTAAATTGCTCGTCCATTGGCCACGACGCGGGGAATCACGCCTAACCCCGATGCGACCCTTGGGTTATGCCCGTGCCTGCGGGCGCCGCTGATCAACGCCGGGTCCAATTCGTCCAGACTGCGATTCAGGTCCAGATAAGCGCGCGGCATGGTTGCTTTGATCAAAGGCGCGCCACTCTCGGCTGCTGCCGCAAACAATTGATCGACAAATGCGTCTTCCGAGGACCGAATCACGCTTTGGTTCAGAACGGACCGCTTCAGAAACGCTTCGGGATAGTCCCGCCCGCTATGTGGGGATGAAAAAACCACACATGAACTGCGGTTTTCCGGCATATCCAATACAAAGGCTGCGTTCTGCATGATCCCTCCCTCTTCGCAATCAACATAGACCGGAAAATAGTTCTTCCAAACCCCTTGAACCCCTTTGCGACTCCTTTTATAGACCCCGCTACCGGCGCGGGGTTCCGCGCCCCATTTCGTTATGGGGCAGGGCACGCAAAGGGAAAGTGGGCGGTTAGCTCAGCGGTAGAGCACTTCGTTGACATCGAAGGGGTCACAAGTTCGATCCTTGTACCGCCCACCATGATTTCACTGTTCCGGATATCCGGGACACCCGAGTAACCCAGGCGCTGGCCACGTCCTTGATGAAGGCGCCGCAGATTGGAGACAGACCATGAAGGTCAAGAACTCGCTCCGCTCGCTCAAGAACCGGCACCGTGACTGCCGTATTGTGCGTCGCAAAGGCCGCGTCTACGTTATCAACAAGACGCAGCGCAAGTTCAAAGCTCGTCAGGGCTGAGAACGGCGAAACACCGCTTTAAAGAGCCGCGCCTTCGGGCGCGGTTTTTTGTGTTATCTCGACCCCGCGGCGCCGTCTGAGAACCATCCGCACCATCCATGGAATGGAACAGACCGCCATCGCGGCGGGAACTGAATCGAACAGGGCGAATCCTGTCTTTATCGGCCAGCCGACACCCAACCGTTCGGGGGAAAAGACCACGCGCTCCGCCTGGTCTCGCAAATGTGGCGCGACACCGCGCATCCGCTCATCGGTCGTAAAACCGTCAAGATCGACCCCCATTGCAAACAACTCCAGACCAAGCGCGTAGTCGCGCCACCACGAAAACAGGATGGTCAGACCGACGACGACCACGAAGCTCCAGGTGAACCCGGACGGAAAATCGGGCTGCCTTACGCAAAGCCAGACCGGTCCCGCGACCAGCCCGAGAAGCAACAGCAGCGTCACGGCATCCAGCAACACCTCGACCATTTCGACAGCCCTCCCGCCATTTGCACCGAGCCCACCTGACACCTGAGCACTTGCCGGTGTCCGGCGGCGGCCCTACCAACTGATCCCGACATGGTTAACAAATGAAAAAGCCCCAGTAAGCGGTGCGACATTATTTGACCAAGTAAATTTGTCAGTTTTTCTTGCATCCCGCCGAGAATCGTATAATTGAGCAAATCAGTCGGGTTATCGACCGACGCGAAATTCAATTGTTGGGGCAAACTATGCTGAAATCCACAACCTGCCTGGCCGCCGCTCTGTCGGCATTGATCGCAACATCCGCCGCGGCTGAAGGCGAGCTGAACCTTTATTCGTCGCGCCACTATGACACCGACGAACGTCTGTACACGGACTTCGAAGATGCGACTGGTATCAAGATCAACCGGATCGAAGGCAAGGCAGACGAGTTGATCGCGCGCATGGAAGCAGAAGGCGCGAACTCTCCTGCCGACGTTATGCTGACCGTCGACACTTCTCGTCTGGCGCGTGCCAAAGATGCGGGCATTCTGCAAGTAATCGACAGCGAAACCATGGAAGAGCGCATCCCCGCCAACCTTCAGGACGAAGACAACCAGTGGTTCGGCTTCTCACAGCGCGGTCGGATCATCTTTTACAACAAAGAAAACGTCACCAACCCGCCAGCCACTTACGCAGACCTGGCCAAGCCGGAGTACAAGGACCTGATCTGCATCCGGTCCTCGACCAACACCTACAACCAGACCCTGCTCGCCTCGATCATCACACATGAAGGCGCAGAAGCTGCAAAGTCCTGGGCGGAAGGCGTTGTCGCCAACATGGCGCGGGACCCGCAAGGGGGTGACACCGACCAGCTGCGTGGCATCGTTTCGGGCGAATGCGATATCGCTGTGTCGAACACTTACTACTATGCACGGGCCATCCGCAAAGACGTCAAAGGTCTTTCCTCTGACCTCGACATGATCGGCTGGGTCTTCCCCAATCAGGACAGCTATGGTGCGCATATGAACCTGTCGGGCGGTGGCGTCGCGGCGCATGCACCGAACAAGGAAAACGCAATCCTGTTCCTTGAGTATCTGGCAAGCGATCAGGCGCAGGAGTACTTTTCGGCAGGAAATGACGAATTCCCGGCAGTACAGAGCGTTGAGCTGGCAGATTCGGTAAAAGCACTGGGTGACTTCAAAGCTGACGACGTGAACCTGTCAGACGTCGCCAAGAACATCCCGGAAGCACAGAAAATCTTCAACGAAGTTGGCTGGAAATAATCCGCAGCATCGTCAGCGATTTACCAAGGGCGCGGAGTTTCCGCGTCCTTTCTCGTTTACAAATTCATATTTTTTTAATACTTTTCTCGCAATTGAAATTTTCTCTCCCTTTTGAGCCATGCTTGATAACCTTTCGAACCGCCTCGCCGCACGTCTGAACGAACTCCGCCACGGGCGCGGATGGTCGCTGGATCAACTGGCCGCTCACAGCGGAATCAGTCGGGCCACACTGTCCCGCATGGAGAAAGGAGAGGTCAGCCCCACCGCAGAGAATCTTGGCCGTCTCTGTGCCGCTTTTGACCTGCCAATGTCACGGCTTTTGATGATGGTCGAAGACAGCTTTGACCCCAAAGTGCCATTTGAACGCCAGACCGAATGGCGCGATCCCGCGACGGGCTTTACCCGCCGTTCAGTTTCACCCCCAGCAAACGGTCTGAATGCCGAGGTCGTGGAATGCCACCTGCCGCGTGACACGGTCATCACTTACGAGACGCCACCAAAATCAGGACAGGAACACCATCTGATCCTGATCGATGGCGCGCTGACACTGACTGTTGATGGAACGCCCCATGCGCTGAGCGCCGGAGATTGCCTGCGCTATCACCTGTCAGGCCCAACCCGGTTCGAAACCGGCGCATCTCGCGGTGCGCGTTATCTCTTGGTGCTGACATGATCTCGCGTCTGACCGATCTCGATTTCAGCGCGGCAGTTGATGATCTGGCGGAAATCCTCCACGCCTGTGTACATGACGGGGCCAGCATCGGCTTTGTCCTTCCGTTTACCTTGGACGATGCACGGAGGTACTGGTTGCAAAACGTTCAGCCTGGACTGAAATCCGGTGCATTGGAGGTGTTTGTCACCCATGACAATCGGAGCATTCAGGGCACGGTGCAACTGATCCCCGCGATTATGCCAAATCAGCCACACCGCGCTGATGTCGCAAAGCTTCTGGTACACCCGAACGCCAGACGGCGTGGTTTGGGCCGCGCCCTGATGGAAGCCCTCTTTCAACGAACAAAAGAGTTGGAGCGTACGATGCTGGTTCTTGATACGCGCAGTACCGATCCGTCTCGAATGCTCTATCTGGACCTTGGGTTTCAGATCGCAGGGGAAATTCCGAACTACTGCCGGAACCCGTTCGAAACCAAATTGGAACCCACAACTTACATGTATAAAGAGCTGTCAGCCTGACGCCGAACAGCGACCGTTTGACCGTGGGTCATGGATTTTTTCCGAGTGGTCCACGCGAAGTCGTGCGAATGGTCCGGGGGCATTCTCATGCCGCGCTTTTGGATTAGAGTCATCGCGGCACACGCTGCAACCAAGCCTGAACGCACCGAGATTCAATCACCCGGCCACCTGAAGGGGTGGCCGGGCAATCAATGAAGTACCTTGCGTTTAGAAATGCGCTGACTTCGTGCCTGCTGGCTTTTCCATCGGAGGCGCAAATTTGGTCAGGTCGATACCTTTCACGGCCGACTTGTATTCCTCGGCGGTCGGCATCCGGCCCAAAACAGCCGACAGCACCACCACCGGGGTCGATGCCAGAAGGGATTCGCCTTTCTTCTCCGACGCGTCCTCAACAACACGCCCCTGGAACAGACGTGTGGACGTGGCCAGGACAGTGTCGCCCTTTGCGGCTTTCTCCTGGTTGCCCATGCAAAGGTTACATCCCGGACGCTCCAGATACAGGATGTTCTCGTATTCCGTCCGCGCTTTGCTCTTTGGGAACAGATCGTCGAATTCAAAGCCTGAATACTTCTGAAGAATGCTCCACTCGCCTTCTTCTTTCAGCTCATCAATGATGTTGTAGGTCGGCGCTGCGACGACCAGCGGGGCCTTGAACTCTACTGTGCCCGTCTCCTGCTCGATGTTTTTCAGCATCTGCGAGACGATGACCAGATCGCCCTTGTGCACCATGCACGATCCAACAAATCCCAGATCGACCTTCTTTTCCCCCTTGTAGTGGGAAACCGGCCGGATCGTGTCATGGGTATAACGCTTGGATACATCCGCGTTGTTGACATCCGGGTCGGCAATCATGGGTTCGCTAATCTCATCCAGATCAACCACCAGCTCGGTAAAGTACTTGGCGTTCTCATCCGGTTTCAGGGCCGGCTTTTCACCCGACTTGATTTCCGCGATCCGCGCGTTGGCCTTGTCGATCAGACCTTGCAGTGTCCGGGCTTCGTTATCCATTCCTTTGTCGATCATGATCTGGATACGGTTTTTCGCAATTTCCAGAGATTCGATCAACGTGTCATCCGCAGAGATGCAGATCGATGCCTTGGCCTTCATTTCGGCTGTCCAGTCGGTGAAGGTGAATGCCTGATCCGCCAGCAACGTTCCGATATGAACTTCGATGATCCGGCCCTGGAACACGTTGTCACCGAATTTCTTGAGCATCTGCGCCTGGGTGGCGTGAACCACATCGCGGAAATCCATGTGATCCGCCATCTGGCCCTTGAAGGTCACCTTGACCGATTCCGGGATCGGCATGGTGGCTTCGCCAGTGGCCAGCGCCAGTGCAACAGTACCCGAATCCGCACCAAATGCGACGCCTTTGGACATACGTGTATGCGAGTCCCCACCGATGATGATTGCCCAGTCATCCACAGTGATGTCGTTCAAGACCTTGTGAATCACGTCTGTCATCGAGTGATAAACACCTTTAGGGTCACGCGCGGTGATCAGGCCGAAGTTGTTCATGAATTTCATCAATTTTGGGATATTTGCCTGCGCTTTGGAATCCCAAACCGAAGCAGTATGACAGCCAGACTGATAGGCACCGTCAACGGTGGGCGATATCAATGTCGCCGCCATCGCTTCCAGTTCCTGCGACGTCATCAGACCGGTGGTGTCCTGCGAACCGACGATGTTGACCTTCACCCGAACGTCCGAGCCCGCATGCAGAACTTTGCCGTCGGCCACGCCAACCGCGTTCTTGTTGAAAATCTTTTCAACCGCCGTCAGGCCCTGCCCTTCATGCGAGACCTCCTTGGACGGTGCGAAAGCGGATTTCAGCTCGATACCGAGCGTCTCGGCTGCGAATGTCTGGAGCTTTTTGCCAAAGACAATGGCATAAGATCCTCCGGCCTTTATGAATTCGATCTTTTGCGGCGTGAAGGACGATGACAGGTCGACAAGCTCTTTGTCGCCTTTGTCATTGTACAGCTTTTTGTCCTTGGTGTTGATGGTCAGCACCGTTCCGGTCTCGACGGAATATTTCTGCTCAAGGATTGGATTACCGTCATTGTTCAGGATCGGATTGCCGTCGGCATCCACTTTTTTGACCCAGTTCTTGAGATCGATGCCGATCCCACCGGTCACGCCGACGGTGGTCAGAAAGATCGGTGAAATCCCGTTTGTACCGGCAACAACCGGCGCGATGTTCACGAAAGGCACATAGGGGCTGGCTGGCTTTCCGGTCCACAATGCGACGTTGTTGACTCCGGACATGCGCGACGATCCAACGCCCATCGTCCCTTTTTCAGCCACCAGCATGACGCGTTTATCCGGATGCTGCTTTTGCAAGTTCTGAATCTCGGCCTGTGCTTCAGGTGAGATCATGCACTTGCCGTGCAATTCACGGTCCGACCGCGAATGCGCCTGATTGCCGGGCGACAGAAGGTCAGTCGAGATGTCCCCTTCAGCCGCCACATAGGTCACAACCTTGATTCCTTCTTCGATGTCGGGAAGCCGGATAAGGAACTCGGCCTTGGCATAGCTTTCCAGAATGTCCTTGGCGACGGCGTTCCCGGCCTCAAACGCCGCTTTCAAACGGTCCGTGTCTGCGTCGTACAGGAATACCTGTGTTTTCAGAACTGCCGCCGCCTTCTGCGCAATGTCTGCATCGTCGCCCAGCGCCAGATCAAGCAGAACCTCCACTGATGGGCCGCCCTTCATATGCGACAGCAATTCAAACGCGAAATCCTGCGAGATTTCTTCGACCATCGCGTCACCCAAGATGATCTCTTTCAGAAAGCGTGCCTTTTCACCTGCGGCACTGGTTGTGCCCGGCAGCGTGTTGTAGATTAGATGGTTCAGTGAATCGGCGCGATGCGCGTTATCCGCATCTTTGATCTGCCCGATGATTTCCTGCAAAAGGGCGCCGTCCTCGATGGGTTTGGGGTGCAGACCCTGTTCTTTGCGCGTTTCGATTTCGTTCAGGTATTCTGTGTAAAGGCTCATGAGGGTTCCGACCATTTAGCTGATGCACCGAGCCGACAAAAGGACCGGCACCTTATGTTTGTATGCGGCGGTATACCAAAACTTGCCGAGATGCAAGGTATCGATCTGCGACCCGGTGTCCTGCCCACATGCAACGTCCGCCGAAATGGTCGGAGCAGCGTCGATCACAAGGCTCGATCCCTTACCCCCCGAAAGCCGAAACAAGCTTTTTCGCCAGCGGCAAAGAAGAATAGCCCAACCGTGACGGTGTAAGCCCCATCCGCACGACAACCATGTCATGCGAAGGGAAAATTCCGATGGACTGACCATCATGCCCTTGTAACCAAACCGCGTCCTCAAAGGATGGCAGGTCGCCCGGCGACTTCAGCCAAAGATGACCTTTGGCATATTTCCCGTCAGAAACCGCAACGGGCTCGAACATCCAGTCTACAAAACCTGCGGGCAAGATCCGCGTGCCGTCCCACACCCCCTTTTGCAGCAGAAACTGGCCATACCTCGCCCAGTCACGGGCCGTTGCGTACATATAGCTGGACCCGATGAATGTATCGGCGACATCTGTCTCGATGATCGCCGAAGTCATGCCGAGCGGTTCAAAAAGCGAAACCCGAGGATAGCTCAAACCGCCATCGGGCAGGTTGTCCTGCCACACCCGGGACAATGCGGTGGATGTACCAGAGGAATAGTTGAAGTCGGTTCCAATGCCGGCTTCCAGTGCACGGTCAGCAGCGAAACTGGCCATGTCATCGCTGAGATACAGCATCCTGGTCACGTCCGACACGTCTCCGTATTCTTCATTCCATTGCAGACCGCTTGTCATGCCCAGCATGTCGGCAACAGTGATGTCTCGCCTTGCATCTTCTGCCCATTCGGGAAAGCTGTCCACGAGGGTGTCCGATACGTTCATCCGACCCACGTCAATCAACGTTCCGATCAGCCCCGCAGTGACCGTCTTGGTCATGGACCAGCCCAGCAACGGTGTGTCGGCGTCAAACCCTTCGGCATAGCGTTCGGCCACGATGCGCCCGCCTTGAACCACCACTACGGCGCGGTATCCTTCGCCAAGCAGCTTGTCATCCGACAATACAGCCCGAACTTTTGGATCATCAGACAGCGCAACGTCGGTTCCACTTGGCCAAAGACCTGTCGGCGCGGACTTGGCGGCCTCAAGCCGCTGCTCACTCAGGGATGTACCATGGACGTTGGTGCAACCAAGCCCCTGCCGGAACTGCGACGTGGCGGGCGCGAAGAACCGAAAGAGTCGCGCGCGAACAGTCTGCGCCTCTCGATCAACTTCAATCGAAACGTGTTTGAGCAGCGGATGCCCCGGGGCCTGCACATCCACCGTAAGGACCTCGTCCGGATCACGTCCGGCAATGAAAACGTTCGAACAGACAATCTTGGCCGAGTAATTCGTGCCCACTTTCAGCAAGTCCGGAGGGGCGATCAGCAGATAACCAAGCAAACCCACGATGCCCAGAACCACGACACCTAGACCCGTTTTCAATACCTTCGTGAACATCCGCAGACCTGCCCTGTTGCTGTCTTTTCAGCTCAGGTTAGATACAACCAACTCGGTTTTGCTACCATTCCGTTGCGTATTCTTCCGATGTCGATCAGCAGACCCGGCGTCTTTATCTTCGAACTGCGCCGGTCGCCGCGTTGCTTTGATCTTGCGACTACCAAAAGCTTTGCAATTGCCCGGCAAGACGTTGCCAAATCTGTTCACTGTACTCCGACTGCGGTCCAGCCAAACGGACCATTCTTATTGTCAGCGCCTGTGCAGGCAGAGCTTCTTCAACGCTTACAAGCTGCCCCTGAGCAAGCGGCGTGGCGACCAAAGAATGGGGTAGCCATGCAACGCCGATTTCATTCACGGCATATTGCAGCATCGCCAACGTCAGGGCCGTCTCGGCTTTGGCCGTGATTCTGGTTTTGTCGGGCAAACGGGGTGCAATCAATCGGGAAAACACCTGCCCAAGAAATACATCAGGCGGATAGATAATCGCGGGAACAGTCTCACCATCCAATTCCCTGCGCATTGCGGGTGCGCATACCGGGATCAAAGTATCAGCGCCAAGCGTCTTTGCCTCAAATGCATTTTCGAGGTTTTGCATCCTGCCGTCCGAGATCGCGTACATGATCGCGAAATCGACTTCTTTTGAGATCAGTTGCAACAGACACTCGTCCTGGTTCCCTGATCGCACTCGAACCGAGATGTCGTCATCTGCGGTCAAAGTGCGGACCACTTTCGGTGAAACGGTTGTCGTGAGTGCATGTTGGCAGACAAAAGACAGAGACTGGCTGGCCTGATCACTCTCGGTTTTCAGGGTATGTCGAAGTTTGTGCAGACGCGCACTCAGCTCGCGCAATTCCGGTTCCAACGCCTGCACACCCGGCATCAGGGATACGGGCTTGCGGCGACGATCAAACAGGGTCGCACCGATACTACCTTCGATGAGCCGCACCCGACGGGTAAAGGCAGATTGGGTCAGCAGCCGTTTTTCCGCGGCGCGTGTCAGCGATCCGCTGTCCAACACGGCCAATATGTCATCGATCCATTCCAGGCGCATGTGTACCAGATACCGCAGCCCCGATTAACATGCAATTGTTGCAACATATTTGCTGAATTTCGAATTAGCAGCGCGGTTATTGAAAGTATAAATTGACGAAAATCAATATTAGGAATTGTGATATGCATCTCGCCCGCTTCCCCCGCCTTCACCTCGCCCATCTTCCGACACCACTTGAACCGATGAAGCGGCTTTCCAAAGAGTTGGGTGTGGAAATCTGGATCAAACGCGACGATTGCACCGGCATGTCAACCGGCGGCAACAAGACCCGCAAGCTGGAATTCCTGATGGCCGAAGCGGAAGCGCAGGGCGCGGACATGGTGATGACGCAAGGTGCCACTCAAACAAACCACGGTCGACAAACCGCAGCATTTGCCGCCAAACTGGGCCTTGAATGCCATATTCTTCTGGAAGACCGCACCGGCTATCAAGATGGCAACTACAATACAAACGGCAATGTCCTGCTGGACCACTTGCACGGTGCGACGACCGAGAAGTTTCCCGGAGGTCACGATATGCCGGGCGAAATGGAAAAGGCTGCCGAGAAGAAACGGGCAGATGGCCGCAACGTCTATGTCATTCCCGGCGGCGGCTCGAACCCGACCGGGGCGCTTGGCTACGTAAACGCGGCCTTTGAACTGTTGGGGCAGGCCAATGACAGCGGATTGCAGATTGACCGTCTGGTACATGCAACCGGGTCATCCGGTACGCAGGCAGGTTTGGTGACAGGAATGTGCGCCATGAATGCGCAGGTGCCGGTGCTTGGCATCGGGACAAGGGCACCTCAGCCAAAGCAGGAACAGATGGTTTACGACCTCGCCTGCAAGACAGCCGAAAAACTGGGGTGCGCAGGCGTGGTAAAGCGCGAAGATGTCATGGCCAATACCGACTATGTCGGTGAAGGCTATGGACTGCCCACTGAAAGCGGTATCGAAGCGATTCAGATGTTTGCTGAATTGGAAGGTATTCTTCTGGATCCCTGCTACTCGGCCAAGGGCGCTGCGGGTCTGATCGATCTGGCGCGTAAAGGCGAGTTCAAAGATCAGCGGGTCGTTTTCCTTCACACTGGCGGCGCCGCGGCTTTGGCGGGGTATGACTTTGCGTTCGATCACAAAAACCGCTGGGTGAATATCTGAGCAATGATGCTGCACCCCATCGGCATTCTTGGCGGCATGGGCCCCGAGGCAACGATCCTCCTCCAGCGTAAGCTGGTGGAGGCTGTACCGGTGCGCGATGATCGGGACCACATTCCGCTTCTGATCGACATGAACACACAGGTGCCATCGCGGATCGCTCATCTGATCGAAGGGTCGGGTGAAGATCCGGGGCCGACACTGGCAGCAATGGCGCGACGCCTTCAGGATGCCGGCGCCGTGGCGCTGGCAATGCCCTGCAACACAGCGCATCACTATGCCAAGGCGATCACCGATGCCGTGACTGTTCCGCTATTGAATATGGTTGATCTGGCAGCGGATCATGCCCTCCGTGAACTGGGGGCAGGCGGTTGCGTTGGTATGCTCGCTTCTCCTGCAGTGCGCCGTACTTGTCTTTTCGATACAGCACTGCAGGCGCGCGGGCTATCACCTGTTTGGCCAGCGGATGATGACCTGATGCTGGCGGCGATCCGCGAGATTAAGGTCAACGGCCCAAGTGACAAGGCGCGCGAAACACTGCGAGCGTCTTCAAAAGCACTGGTCAAGGCGGGGGCGGACTTGCAACTTATCGCTTGCTCCGAGTTTTCTCTCATTTCCGACAGCGTCGCGAACGACGCCAAAGCAGTGGACACGGTCGATCTACTGGTCCGCGCGATCGTCGGTTTTTCTCAGACGGGCTGCTCTGCGAGTTAGCGTAGGGCTTTTTTCAACGGCAGTCGGTGGGCCCAAAACGGTTTTGTTTGGTCACAAACGCTGCCAAAGCTGGTACGCAATCTGATCCAAGCTGACTGGATTGGAAAAGGCTGAAATCGTCAACGTCGCGCACCAAGTATCATCGCCGACCGGCACCAGTACCCCCTGATCAAGTTCCTCGGCAATCGCCGTTTCGGGCATCCAGGCAAATCCGCTGCCTGTCATCAATCGTCGCTTGATCGTTTCGACCAGACTATCGACATATATCGTTTCGGTATTCTGGGGTTTCCGGTCAACGGTGTTTTCGACGACCATGCCCAAAAACGACGATCGGTCATAGGCCAGGTAGGGGATCGGCGGGCCATCCTGTCTGGATAAATCCCATCCCATTGTCCGTACCGGCTCAACGGCAGCTACGGGTATCAGACGATCCTTCAGCAGATCCTTACGCTCAAACGCGGTTTCGTCGATCATGGGCGAGACAGAGTGGTGATAGTAGCACAGCAGGATATCCACCGCGCCCTCGACCAAGAGATCACAGCAGGTGCTCAGAGAATCAGACAGAACGCGTGTTCGCAGATCCGGGATTTGCTTCTGCAATTCCTCTATGCGGACCGCCAAAAAATTAACCGCGATGGTGTGTAGAACCGAAAAACGGATGAACCGACTGTCGCCCCGGTCGGCGTCCCGCAGGGATTGGCGGGATTCTGACAGCTGTGAAATCGCCGCCTGAGCAACAGGCAGGAATTGTTTGCCGGCTTCTGTCAGTTGCACCGGATACGTTGCCCGATTGACCAAGGGCAGCCCGACCCAGCTCTCCAACGCCTTGATTCTGCGACTGAATGCGGATTGCGTGATGTTACGCTCATCGGATGCACGGGTGAAGTTCAAGGTCCGGGCGAGGCATTCAAAGTCGCGTAGCCAATTCAGATCCAATGAGTATCCCCGCTTGTTAACGAACGTTTTCAACAAGCATACAGGAACTATGCAGAAACAGAATAGTTTGATGAAATGTTCGAATTGGCTCTCGGAAAAGTTCCTGTTCTAGACTTCTGGGTAGGGTCTGGCGGTTGGTCCTCTTTTCAGCCTTCCGTCCGAAGTTGCGGCCAAATGCATGTTGGCACGACCCTATTGCGCATTAGGAAAGTCGAACGACGGAAAAAACGACGCCGAACCACGGCGCATTTCAACAGAGGAGAAGACCATGAGAACCAATCTAAAAACGCTGGGGATGGCTGCTGCGGTCAGCATCTGCGCCGTGCCTGCATTCGCAGCCGAAGAAGTGAAGATCGGCGTGCCATCCTGGACCGGCGCACAGGCCATTGCCCATCTGCTGGGCGCGGTCGTGGAAATGCGCATCGGTGGCAAAGTGGAATATGTGCCTGGCAACAACGCCACGATCTTTCAGGCGATGGATCAGGGCAAGGGCGATATCGATGTGCATCCCGACGTTTGGCTGCCCAACCAGGAAAGCTTCACCAAGAAGTATGTGGACGAAGCCGGCACCGTTACCTTGTCGTCGAACCCCTACGAGGGCAATCAGGGCTTTTGCGTCAGCAAAGACTTTGGTGAAGCCAACAACATCACCGACATCGCTGATCTGGGTCGCCCGGATGTAGCCGCATTGATGGACAGTGACGGCAATGGCAAAGGTGAAATGTGGATTGGCGCGCCGGGTTGGGCTTCGGCCAATGTGAACGAAGTCAAAACGCGCGACTACGGTCTGCTTGATTTCATCGAGCCGGTACGTGCCGAGGAAAGCGTGAAGACCGCGCGGATCAAGGACAGCATAGCCAAGGGTGAAGGATACGCCTTCTATTGCTACAAGCCGCATGCGGTCTGGTACATGTTCGACGTTCAGATGTTGACCGAGCCGACATTTGACCCGGCAAAATACGTGATGGTCCAGCCGTCTGATGATCCGGACTGGTACAACAAATCCAGTGTTGCGACCAAGGACGCGCTCAAGAACGTGCAGATTGCATGGTCCAACACGCTGCCAGAGCGCTCTCCGGCGATTGCTGATTTCTTCACGAATTTCGCGCTGACAGCAGATGATGTGAGCGGTTTCGCCTATGAGATCAGCGGCAAGGGCCGGGATCCGGCAGAGGTTGCCCGTGAATGGGTCGAAGCGAACCCGGATCGTGTCGACGCCTGGCTGGGTCTCTGATCTCACGTCCAGAAACAGGGTGGCGGCGATTAGCGGCGCCGCCCAAATGCGCACCTCTGGGGGACCTATGAGCGACGATACCGTTATTGAAATCTCGAATGTCTGGAAGATATTCGGGAGCAGGCCCGAGGTGGCCCTGCAGGCGATCCGCGACCGCGGGTTGGACAAGGCCCAAGTGCTGGCTGAATACAACTGCGTTGTCGGCGTGGCGGATGTCAGCCTGTCGGTCAATCGGGGCGAGATATTCTGCATCATGGGCCTGTCAGGCAGCGGAAAATCCACTCTGGTCCGCCACTTCAACCGGTTGTTGGAGCCTACCGCCGGCAAGATCGAAATCGAGGGCACTGACGTGATGGCTCTGGGTCCGAAAGAGCTCCAGCAGTTTCGCAACAACAAGATCGGTATGGTTTTTCAGAACTTTGCGCTGATGCCGCATCGATCTGTGCTGGACAATGTCGCGATGCCGCTGGAAATCCGGCAGGTCAGCAAGAATGAACGCATGCGTCAGGCCGCCGCTATTCTGGATATCGTCGAACTCGGAGCCTGGGGATCGAAATTCGCACACGAGCTGTCCGGTGGTATGCAGCAACGTGTGGGCCTTGCCCGGGCACTGGCGGCGAACCCGGATGTGTTGTTAATGGACGAACCGTTCTCGGCGCTGGACCCGTTGATCCGGCGGCAGTTGCAGGATGAGTTCATCCGACTGAGCAAAATCCTGAAAAAGACGACGATCTTCATCACCCACGACCTGGATGAAGCAGTTCGCATCGGGAACCGGATCGCGATCATGCGCGACGGCAAGGTGGTGCAGATCGGGACGGCCGAAGACATCGTCATGAACCCCGCCGACGACTATGTGGCCGATTTCGTTGCGGGCATATCGCGGCTCAAAGTGGTGCGCGCCCATGCGGTCATGCGGCCCATACCAGAGCATGTTGCGACCCATGGGCCGCTATCGGCAGATGCCCCACGTGTAGATGAGAGTGAGAACCTGAGCACGCTGATCAATCTGGCAATCGACAACGACAGCGCAATCCTAGTGGAGGACGGCGGCGTGGATGTTGGCGTCATAACCCGTGCCGATCTGTTGCGCACCGTGATCGAAGGGACCGAAGTGTCATGAGCACATCTGATGTGAACCCGCTGGAAGATACCGAAAGCGAAGCTGCTTTGGCGTATGCCGAAGAGCGGCGCAAGAACATTCGGGCATTTGTACGCACCAGCCCCGACTACTACATCCGAAACTTCGACAAGATCGGCGCGTCGTCCCGCTTTACACCAACCTTCAATCTGATGGCCGGATTATTTGGTCCGGTCTGGTTCGGTGCCCGGGGCTTGTGGTCATGGGCGCTTCCATTTCTGATCCTCGAAACAATAGCCTATGTGCAGATCGCGCGAGGGATGTTCGGCGATCTGGCCGCCGAGGCTATGGAACGCATCGCTTCAATTGAAGGGACGCTTGAACTGCGCCGTCAGCAGTTGGCCGCTGCCATTGAAAACAATTCGGACAAGATCGATGTCTATCAGCGAACGGTGGATTCGCTTGAGGAAAACATAGGCGGCATCCGCGCTGAAGCCGAGGCGATGGCCGCCGAGGGCCCGTACATTGTTTTGACCGGCCTGATCATTCTAATCATCGTCAAGCTTGTTCAGTCACAGGTGGCAAACTGGGCGCTCGAGGCGCGTTTCTCGGAATGGTTGTCAGATCGCTCAATCCGATCAGCAATGCCGGTATCGCAGATCGTGTTCAGCGCGGTATTCATGGCGCTGATCGTTGCTGCGGCGATGATGCATTACAGCTTTCCGGGGCGTTTCTCGTTGCTCAGCCATTTCCCGACGGACCCCAACATCCGCCTGACCAGCATCACTTGGGTGGAAGACTTCATCGCCTGGTGCGTGCGCAACAGCGAAGCGTTCTTTGACGGGCTGACATTCGGTATCCGTACCCTGCTGGACGCGCTTGAGGTTATATTGGTACAGACTCCGTGGATCGTGATCGCCAGTCTCATCATTCTGCTGACATGGCTGACTGCGGGCGTCAGCACGGCAATCTACTCGGGCGCATTTCTGGCCTATATGGGGCTGTTGGGCTTCTGGGAGGGCGCAATGACCACACTGGCCTTGTTGGGGACAGCGGCGTGCCTGTCGATTGTCATCGGAATTCCATTGGGCATGTTCGCGGCGCGTCGGCCACGGTTTTACGCTTTCATCCAGCCGATCATGGACTTCATGCAAACCATGCCCGCCTTTGTTTTCATGGTCCCCGTGATCGCGTTTTTTGGTGTTGGCAAACCAGCGGCGGTCGTGGTCACGATGATTTTCGGCGGCACACCAGTGGTGCGCCTGACCGTTCTGGGCTTGCGCGGAGTACCCGAAAGTGTGCGTGAAGCAGCGATCAGTTTTGGCGCCAACAAATGGTATCTGCTCACCAAGGTCGACTTGCCGCTGGCAAGCCCGTCGATCCGGGCGGGGATCAACCAGACAATCATGCTGTCATTGGCAATGGTTGTGGTCGCGTCGCTGATCGGTGCCAAAGGGCTGGGCGAAGACGTTCTGGAGGCGTTGCAGTACGCGAATGTTGGCCAGGGTATCCTTGCAGGGTTCTCAATTCTGTTCTGTGCGATGATTCTGGATCGGATTGTGCAGGGCGGCCGGAAATGACACCCATAGTATTTGTCCATGGGTTTCTGGGCGGCAGTCGGCAATGGCAGCGGCAGGTCGAGGCCCTGGAAGGTTACGATGTGATCACGCTGGATTTGCCGGGTTTTGGTGAAAATACTCACCGCGATGCATTCTGCAGTATCTCGGGCTTCGCGGACTGGGCGTTGAATGAATTGAAGTTGCGCAACATCGAGAAATTCCATCTGGTTGGTCACTCGATGGGTGGAATGGTCGCGCAGGAAATGGTTGCCCGTGCGCCCAAGCGTGTTGACCGTTTGGTTCTTTATGGCACCGGGTCCGTAGGAGTGCTGCCCGGGCGGTTTGAGACCATTGATACCTCGAAAACCCGTGCCTGTGCAGACGGACCGAAAGTGACGGCGCGGCGAATTGCGGCAACCTGGTTTCTAGAGCGCGAAAAGGCGATGGAATATGAACTTTGCGCCACGATAGCGCAGAAAAGCAATCTGAAAGCCATGCTCACTGGTTTGGACGCGATGAATTCCTGGAGCGGCGCTGAAAACCTGTCAGCAATCAAGACCCCGACACTGGTTATGTGGGGGGATCGGGATCGTACCTACCCATGGAGTCAAACAGAACAGTTGTGGCAATCTATCCCGAATGCAAATCTCGCGGTGATTCCGAACTCTGCACATGCGACGCATCTGGAGAAAGTCGAACTGTTTAACGGGGTATTGCGGGATTTCCTTGATGCCTGATGAATTGCGCCAATCAAATGAACCGGACAGTTGACGCCATCCTGCGGATAACCGATTGATTTATATGGTCGAACGCCATGGTCTGCCAGATCAATCCATTGATCGGCAGGCTTTTCCGTATCAGCGCGTCGCTGCAAGACCACCAGTTCGCGACCCTGTATTCAGCAAGGCCCAAATACGCATGCGTTCCTGCCGTCACGCAGGGTTGGTGGAAAGAGTTTCCTTCGCGCCATTTGTGCAACAAAGCCGACAGCATTGCGCAGGCGATCAGATTTGCAATACACGAACGTCCTGCATGGACCGGATCGTGGCCAGATCCTGCTCGTAAAGATCTGTAAACGCTTCAACTATGTCGGCATTCCAACCCGGCATATCGAGCTCTTCTTCGATCTGCTCCAGACGGGCGTATTCGTCCAAAATATTTGCCATCTCTTCACGTCGGCTGGTCCGGTCAAGGGCGTCCCCTTTTCTCACGATGTCCAATACATGTCGTTGACCGGCCTCCGTCAAAAGTGAAGACAGGAATGCATATTCTTCATGAAGTGGAGCCTCATCAGGCAATCCGGATATAGCGCGGATGATATCTCCCCAAATAAGCGGGGAATTCTCGTGTTCCCACAAGGTGAGTTGAGCCTGCGGGGCAAGATCCAGCAGGTCTTCGACCATACCAAGCCAACTGAGGCAGCTTAAATCGGTGCTGGCCAGTATGTCCTGACGATGATCTTCATGGATCGACGCAAGGATCTTTGGAATAAAAACCACGGGATTTACCAGCCCTGCAAATACTTCAACCTGCGCGCCGTCCAGCAGAGATTCTGTGTAAGCCGTTCTTTTCCCCGCAAACGGATAGATCTGCCCGTGTTGCAGCGCGGTGCGTCTGGGGCCAAAGAATTTGTCGCTCGACAAAATCACGCGGTCCAGGTTGGGATTGCCGGTTACAAGCTCCGCCAAGCTGTTTGGTGTTTCTGCATCAGGTTGACCTTGCAAGATCGAGTCAGACACAACTTTGACGAATTGCCGGGACCGACGCGGCCCCAGAACAGCCGTTCGGTAATCCGCCAATATCCGCCTGTTCGCGCCAAGCGAGGACATCACCAGCCCTTCATCCGAAAAGGCAACACCAGCGTGGATAGCAACCTGCATCTTGTTTCCCTTAACCCTGGCTTTTCTGTATAGCCGCGTTCGCCACCTCTCGCGAGATCTCTGCTGCGAATGAGCCCGGCGTTTTTGCACGTTCTCAGGAAATCGGGCAATGTCTAAGTTAGGGGTAAAATTCAGACTTGCAGTCCACCGCCAGAGGAAGTAATCGACAGCCAGTGCCCCTATAGCTCAGCTGGTAGAGCAACTGATTTGTAATCAGTAGGTCCGCGGTTCGAGTCCGTGTGGGGGCACCATAACTTCAAGTTAGTGCTATGATTTATTTGATATTTCTTCTTTTGATTCTGACCCTATCCACCTCGCAATCCACCCTTTTGCGTTCGCTGCCTGTGCGGTTTGGCGCATTTTAGAGAATCGTAAGGTTGGTAATTGTTGGTGTTGAAAAATGTTGAATTGCGGAAACGCGCGAAAGCCTGAATGGCGGGTCTAGCAAAAGAGCGCGGTAAAGAATTTAGCCCCCCGCGACGGTTTATGAGTTCACGTGGCTTCGAAGTTTACTGCCAGCCTGTTCAAGTAACGCAGTAGCGATCTGTTGGACGATTCCTCCCAATGCTCCAACTCCGCAACAAGGCGATAATACGTGCGCCAGTGCATCCCCTTCGGTTTCGTTCCTTCCATTAGATCCGGATCGCCCAACCAACCCAGACGTTCGCGTGTTTTGTCTGCACGCCTTAGGCTACGCTGAAACGCGGCTTCTCGCTGGGACGGATATGCGATTTGGTGGCAATGACGACACGCGAAAATACGCCCGCCATAGAGCTTAGCGACACGTCGACCGCATCCGCGTGCTGGGCAAGCGAACCAATCGCGATGGCCTCCGTAATGACATGGCTGAGAAAGCAATCGCACCGGGTAGTTGAGGTTCTCCCACTCGTCGCCGTGGTCCCGGCTGCGATAGATGAGTCTCACACACCCATGCTCGGCCAGTACGTCGATGCTGGCGACTTTTTTGCCTTCGATAGACCATTGCCAAGAAAAGCGCCGTCCAGGCGTCAGAAAGCCCTCACGCGCCCAGCGCCGCACGTCGAGGCTTCGAAATTCGGAAGTCACGCTCTTTGCTCCCCAATGCCAGTGCCTACCACTTCCAATACCGCCCATTTACTTCTCCAGATTTTATCGAAATCATAAGGGCGAAACTTCCGCTAAGAAAGAAATGTTCTTACTATGTTCTGATGCCGGACTATATAAAACACAGTCAAAGCGGATGTCCACGCGCTCAGCAGCGAATGGCCGCCTCGAGCCCAAACGCGACATTGGAGATACGTGCGGCATTGGTCCCGAAGGGGCGGAGAGCAGCTACTATCTGCATTTGCGCGTCGACTTCCACAGTTTGACGTGGAAGCGGACATTCAGATTGCGATTACTTCGGATCTATTTCTGCATTGCAGCATTTGCGCTTGGCTCAAAGGTATACTTCACTCAGGCTGACGCGAAGGTCGGATTTTTCGCCCTTCTGAAGCCTAACAAGCTGAATTTCAGAGTGTCTGCCGTCAACGTTTGCCATCCCAATCTTGGTGTTCGTACCAAGGCGGGCTTCAGCGACAGTGAAACCTCCCGTTCTTAAAACGCAATGCCAACCAAAGCGAATCCGCCGAAGTAGGCTATTGAAAAGGCCAATAGATAGACCGACACAGAGTATAGAGTTAAGCTTCTGAATGAGCCGATCTACATTGGCCAATTATGTGTTTTTCGAGGGTGTTATTGGATGGTTCAGACTGACGGACCTCGCGCGGCCGAAATGCGTCGGCTTGCAGTCGTCGCATTCGCGGACGTTGCAGGGTTTTCGCGTCTTGTCGCAGAAAACGACATTCGCGCCGGCAATAAATGGAAAACGTTAAAAGAAGGTGTTTTGCTGCCCTTGCTAAAACGACATGGCGGAAGGCTAGTTGAAACCGCCGGAGATGCAATCCTTGTCGAGTTTACAAGTGTTGTCGCGGCCCTAGAGTGGGCGGTGGATGCACAGAATACCCCGCAACTCACGGCTGATATGGATTCGGGCAGTGAAAGTCATTTGCAATTGCGGATTGCAGTAAATGTCGAAGATGTCTTAGTGCAAGATGGGAACATACTGGGCGACGGCGTAAACATTGCATCGCGTATTCATGATGCAGCGGCCCCCGGTCAAATCATAGCTACGGGCATCGTACGGGAATTGGCTGCCAACAAAGCCAATGTCAGTTTCAAAGATATCGGGACTCCCCGGCTTAAGAATATCAAACGCATTGTGCACTTGTTTCAGGTGATTCCTTCTGATGCAGCGTCCGAAGAAGAGACGCGGTTGCACCAACCCTTTATCGAGTGGACCTCCCGCCCCACCGTTGCAGTTCTGCCGTTTCGCGCGTCATCGGGCCATGAAATGGAGGAGTATTTCGGGTCTGGCATCACCGAAGACATCATCAATGGCCTGTCGCGCAGCCATGCCTTTCACGTCATCGCGCGCGCCTCGACTTTGCGATTTGCAAAGCGTTCGATGGACTTACAGGAAGTTGCCTCGCTGCTAGGCGTCAACTACGTGATGGATGGCAGTGTGCGCCGGCAAGGCGATAAGCTGAGGATAACGGCGGAATTGGTCGACGTCGCCTTGAACCGATCGATTTGGTCCGAGACGTTCGACGGAAGTGCAGATGACCTATTCGACTTCCAAGATACCATCGTGGCAGCAGTCGTTGGATCTTTTGAACCGCGCCTGAAAGCGCATGGTATCAAGCGCGTTCGAAATCGCTCTACGGAAAGCCTTGACGCATATGACTGCGTTCTCAAGGCGGCCTCGGAACTGTACCGGTTCACTGAGGACGGTTACCGGAACTCCGGAACTGCGCTGCGACGGGCGATGGAGCTCGATCCTACATATGCGCAGGCCTACGCTTATTCTGCATGGCGACTGAATTACCTATTTGGCGAAGGGCACTCGGACGATCCTGAGCGGGACAAAAAACTGGCCATTGAACATGCTCAGTATTCAATTGCACTTGATCCCGAAGACTCGTTTTGTCAGGTCGTGGCGGGTCATTTGACAAGTCTGCTCCAAGGCAAACCCCATCAAGCACTGTCGATGTTCGATTTGGCTTTGTCGCTGGATCAAAACAATGCTTTGGGCTGGGCCTGGAGTGGGGTTACTCTGTCCTACCTTGGCCGCGGTGAGGACGCGATACACAGGTTTCAGAATGCCTTTAAGCTCAGTCCTTTTGACACTTTGAATTTTACATGGTGGACCGGCGCCGGAATTGCGGAGTTTGTGTCTGAGAATTATGCCGAATCCATTTCTTGGTTGGAAAAGGCTCGGCACGTAAATCCGCGCTTCATTGCAACGTTGAGGATTTTGGCCGCAAGTCTCGCGATGAATGGGGAGGAAGAAAAAGCTCGAGAAGTCGGTAAAGAGTTATTGAGTCTCGACGAAAAATTCTCGGTCGATCGTTTTGTTTCATGGTACCCTTTCTCTCATAGCGAACACAAACGGGCTTTGAAAAGCGGGCTCTTGATCGCGGGCTTGCCGCGCTGACCGGTTTTTTCCACGGGCAATTTTTATCCGTATCAATTTCTAGGGAGACTTCAGATGACATCGGACATGAATACTGGAAATGGCATGGGCATGGGGCGCGGCATGGGCATGGGCATGGGGCGCGGCATGGGCATGGGCATGGGCCGCGGCATGGGCATGGGCATGGGAACCGGCATGGGCATGGGCATGGGAACCGGCATGGGCATGGGCATGGGAACCGGCATGGGTATGGGCATGGGAACCGGCATGGGTATGGGCATGGGAAGCGATTCCAATGTGGGTGAAATCCCAGTCGGCGCAGATGGGGGCATCGGTTTTATCCGCAGCTACTACGCAACCCCTATCGAACTTGCGTTATTGCCATGGGCGCTCAACTTTACCCCCGACAATGCGGGCAATCCCTCGTTTCCGCTGGACTACATCATCAGTCCTTATCAGCCAGGTAAACCCCTGCTGGAATGGACAACACAAGACTGGGACCCCGCTCTGCGGTTCTGGACGTTGCCGTTCAACAAGCACCTGACGGAATGGTTGCGGGCGGCAGATCGATCCGAACCAGGCACGCTTGCCGCACTCGAGTTCGCAGGGGAGGCTGACAAGTGGAACCCTCTTGTCGGGTTCGATCCGGAACCGGGTTTTGGTGGAGCTGGTTGGTTGGAACCGGATGATTTGACATGGCGACCAGCGGGGAGTTCACAGGCGCAAAAAGACGCAGCCTTTTCGATCATAAAAGGCGAATTGGAAACGTTAAAGCACTACATGGAGGATGACCGGCAAAGCTACCTTGTGGAGTCAGATATTCAGGCGGATGGGTTACCCGACTATCTGGTTCATTTCCTTGGTATCAATTCTTTTGATCATCCCTATACGTTGCAGCTGATCGATATAGGCCTCGCAATGGGGAATGTGGCCTACATGTCCTACAAAGCGCATTACAAACGGGTGCGTCCATCGATCCTGCGTCCCGGCCTGACTGTTCCTTTCGGTCCGCCCGCGCATCCGGCGTTTCCCAGTGGCCATTCCTTTCTTGCGCACTTCATATCATTGCTTCTTTGCGAAATTCCCGGCATCGCAGCGCGGTATGGTGTCCAGCCTGACGACACAAACAAGGGAGATGGTCACGTATTGCGCAAACCAGTGAGGGACGATCTGACAGGACGGAAGCAGATCAATTCACCGATCTTCACGATCGCGCAACGCATCGCTGTCAACCGCGAGCGGATCGGGGTGCATTATCCCTCTGACAGCTACGCCAGCCGCCACTTGGCAGCAGCAATCTGGGAACTCCTCATGAAACCGGTCGGAGATCCTGTCCGGATTGATTGCCCGACACTGGATACGATTATTTCACATGCAACGAGCGAATGGCCAGATTCGTGGTTTACGCCAGTGGCCCCCTAAAGCCTCAGGAAAGCTGTAACAGCATCAGACCGAGGTTGTTGTCAGCCGCCACCAGATCGGTTAGCGCGCGTGGCTTCGTTGGTGGCGTTGCTTGATCTGGGATTTCAGAAGCCAGCAATGCTTGCGGATCCGAGTTGGCCAAATCGTCATTACAACTGCTCTCAAGCAGGATGACGAATCTCGCATCGGCAACGCCTGCTTCCATCGCTTCGGTGACTTCATCCGGAATCTGAATCTCTTCAGTTGTTCCTGTCTCCAGGTTCGGAATGGGAGGAAGTGGGACACTGATCGTCCAGGTGATGTTGTTCGCGAGATCCCAATGTGGCGCTGTCATGTCGCCGGTCACGATGCCAAGCCACATTCTCAAGCGCACTTCACCGGAAGGCTCGCGACCTCGGTTTCCCAGAACAAAGCCGCTTTGGGGGTCGACCATCCATGCACGGTCTCCGGTCCAGTCGAGAGACACGGGTGCATAGGTGCCCGGCCCGAAATGCAAGGTGCCACCGAGCAGGTTGTCTTGCTCTGGTCTGCCGTCCTGCAGATAGATATCAACGGGTGCAGGCCGACCTGAACCGTTTGTGGTTTGCTCGACATCTTCAACGAACATACCTTGCGCTTCAAATGCCCACCGCACGACTTTATGCGAGACCCCGCCCGACCAAGAATCTCCGAGTGCCGACGCGAATGTGGTATCGAGTGTGCCCGGCGCCGGTTCTGGAACGTCCAGGGCGGAGCTCATCAACAGGCTCACGTCTTCCATCGCAAGTTCGAGCATCTCTGCTTTCGATGGAGATTGCGCAAAGGATGCTGTCGCACGCACCAGAAGGCAAAGCGTCATGAAGGAAGCCCGATACCGGGTGTAGCGGTCCGGTTCTTCTCCGTGAACAGTGTCGCCACCAAGCGCGCGGTAAAGCCGGAAAATACTGGAGGAAAGGATCTGTTCGGTCAGATACCCTTTGAGAGTCTCACAGCCGGTCGGCGGGGCGGCAATCACAGATCTATTCAGGGTTCCGTACCACGCCCAACCCAGCAGCGGGGACCGGTCATGCCTTCGGGCCGTGAAAACAAAGGGGTATGTGATGCCCCGAAACCGTGAGCCGAGGCCGTCTGTCGTATCACTCAGCCGCGAAAAGGGGTCATACCAAACCGCCGCCAGCGCATCTCCCGCGCTGTGCGCGAAATCGAACTCGAGCTTGCCGAGACGCGCTGCAATCAGATAGTGCCCCATTTCATGCAGCATCCAACGCCCACTGGATGCAATTCCAAGAGGCTCAGGCGGCAGAAAACGTTCGTCCGGATGTGTCGACCCTGTGGCGTCAGGGTTCTCTGGCCGCGACCAGCGGTTGAGATTGGCCAAGGCCAGCCGGATTTGTACTTTTGGCTGAATACCTTGCGTGGCCTCCGCACAATCGAATGCAACCTGCGCATTGATCGTTCGACCGTCCCTTCCCGGGCCCGGGAAAATTCCGAATCGATAGAAAATCTCGACCTTCTTTTGTGCCCGCACTGCGTAAAGCGCCGGCGGCAACCCGACTGCTTCCATAAAGTGAAAGAAATCGAGACTGTGGCAATAGGCCATGATTGCCGAAAAGTCGTTGCGGCGCGGCGCGGGGTCCTCTCCGCCCGGGAGAGGAACGGTTTTTACGCCGGGGCCGGCCATTTTATCTGCAATCACGTAGTCCGGGCAGCGGCGGACTTCAAAGCCGTCATCGGTCAGTGCCTTGCCCGCTGCAGGCCCGATGTTGCGGGCGACACGGTACGCCTCAAGGGCCATGTCTTCTCGCGTGGGGAGTCGCAGCGTGTAATTGTATCGCTGAGCACCCGCCTGAATCCAACCCGGCGGTGTTTTCACGAAAACCTCCGCTTCCCCCGGGGCCGCAGCATGCGTCACGAGCGGGTGCACCTCAGTAGACAGCCGGATGTCTTCAGTTCTGAAAGGCACAGAAATCTCAAAATCGGAAACGATTTGATAGCTTTGAGGCATTGGGTAGCCTGGCCGCACATTGTACAGTGGCGGGCTCTGAGAGGCTGACATGGCTTTCGAAGACAAGCCAAATCGAAATACCTCGGTCTCGCCTGTCCCGTCTGTAGATTTGGGCAAGAGAAGTTGTTCCGCGTTCATTGTATTTTGGTCAACAAACGCATCTTGGGCACTGCGCGCCGTGAGCTCACCTAAGATCGACTGAAACGAGCCGACGTCATCACGAGACAAAAGTGCTTTAATGAAAGCTTTTTCGTCAGCAATGCCATTCATCAAAAGTTCGCTCGCGCTGGTATAGCCTTCCGCAGGGCGTTCAACGGTGACAGAGCGGACAATGACGCGGATATCGCCATCGGGCTGGCGTTTCACCGACATCGGAACGCGCACTCCGAAAGAGTAAGACGCCACCTTGTCTGCCGCCGAATAGGTTTCGGCGGCCGTCATGATCACGAGGGCTGGTAGTCCGCCACCCGCTTGTCGCGACAGGTTCCACGATGCAAGCGTCGGCGGATCGGCATCGGCTGTTGAGCCAATGTCAGGCCAGACGTCGAGCCAGCGAATAAGACCAGGCTCGGGAGCGGGGGGCGCCGGACCAAGCGCTTCATGCCAGCTGTCCGGCATCAAGGGAGCGACCTCGAAATCTTCATCCTCCGCAGGGTAACGTGGTTTCCACTTCACGTCCTCAGGATCTAGCAGAGCGCGAATTGCTTCGACATATCGAGCCGCGACCGTTTTTAGCGCAGCTTCCAAGTCTTCGTCATCGCTGACAACCGCGATGTAAGGCACGTTGTTGTGCGCAATCAGTCGCGATGGACGTCCTGACCCCGGATACTCTTCTTCTTCGCGCAGCCAGTTTGGGGGCCATAAATCCGTTTGATACGCCTCGGGCGGCCAGTCGAAAGTTGTAACTGTCAATGTGGGTATCCTGTCGACATTAGAAAAAGTAGCGGCGTTTGAAATGTTAAAACAGTAACACAATGTGAACGTTCTGAACACTGTAACAGGAAAACGTGGCTTCAACGGCTTTTGACTTGCACGGCCCTAAGATTGTCGGGATGCTTTCGCGCCGGATCCGCCGGATCACATTGATACGCTCGCCATACGATAGTATCATCAACGGTCGAAAGAAGTGTAAAGTTGAAACGGAGCTAGCTTGCAGCCGTAGGAACAAAAAGAGCAGGTCAGAATTTGCAAGTCATCGACATGATTTGCCGTTGCAGTGAACGTCGGCAAAGTGAGATGCAGCCGCAGTACTTCCGGCGCGTATCGAATGTCCGGCTTGAGTCGGAAGCAACAGCCGAGACACCCGCCATAAATGTCCGCAAAGTCCGCATAGCAGTCGTTCAGATGTACTGCAGCGAACGTCTGCACCGAGCCCAAAGCCCCGGATGCTGCAGCGTTCTTGAAAATCGGTTTCGGAGAGTTTGGTTTGCCTCTTATCGGCGGCGCCGTAGAAGCCAAAAACTGAAGCTGAAAAATTCAAATACAAATGCGCCGGCAACTATGCCAATGAACAAGGGGAGCCCAAAGAATGCGCATATCGCCCCGCCCAGCGCGGCACCTACGGCTGCGCAGCCTATGACGAAGGCTGCCATTAGTATGAAGTCTTTCAAGTGCCACTTCAGGCCTTCGCGGAACTCTGACTTCCAGTTTCGTTTCGTGCGATATTCCATCACCTGACGTTGATCAAAAAAGAATGTCCATAATGCGGCAACTCTATTCTCGAACCTTGACGTATTCAAAGCGGTCATTGGAGGATGTGCAGCGAGTTGGCGCTTCGTCCGCTACTCGGACCGACGCTTTGCCGATACCGGACGGGCCAAGGTGGGGTGCTTGGGTCATGCTTATGAACCCGCGTTCCACCAGGTCCCGAAACCAAGGGCCAACCGTGTTGCGGTGGACGTTTAGCGCCGTTGCTGCGTCGCGGTGGCTTAGGATGATACACCTGATGTAGGCGCGCTCATAGCGCTGCATTCCTGCTATTGATTTCATTCATTAAATTCAGGTGAACTTGCCCATAACTTTGCGTGGTATTTGCGCATAAATTTGCACTATTTGCCAAAAAGTTTGCACACTGTCCCTATCGGTGTCCAACTACATCCTTCCGAAAGTCTCTTTGAGTTTTGCGACTTGTTCTGCATCCAACATCCGGATTGGCATACCCCGCAGTGCCACGAGCAGCTTGGCTGTTTCTTCCAACTCTTCCGCTGCACAGACCGCTGAAAAGAGATCCTTTCCCGATACGACGGGACCGTGATTAGCCAGCAGAACAGCACTATACTTGCCGCCCAGTTCGCGGATCAAATCACCGGATTTTGGATCACCCGGCTTAACGTATGGAACCAGTTTAACCGTGCCTACGCGCATGACCACGTATGGTGTAAGCGGCGGAATACAGTCATTGGAATCGGTGTCTTCCAGACACGACAGTGCGGTGGCCCAGGTCGAATGCAGATGCACCACTGCACCGGCTTCCGGTCGCGTCTCATAGAAGGCTTGGTGCAGAAAGACCTCCTTGGTCGGCTTGTCTCCGGAGACGTGGTTGCCATCCAAATCAATCTTGGCAATTCGCTCGGGGTCAACATTGCCCAAAGTCGAATTCGTTGGCGTCATGAGAATCCCGTCCGGTAGACGCGCAGAGACATTGCCCGCAGTGCCAACGGAAAAGCCACGCGTAAACAGCGAGGCGCACAGCTCCGACATCTGCTGCCGCAGCGCCATTTCTTCAGAACTCATCTGCCTGCCTCCATCATTCTGAGCGCTTTAGCGAAGAAATCCTGAGCGCCAAAGTTCCCAGACTTTAGAGCCATTGCAATGGGTTCTGTTTTCCCAACGCTCAGGACTGGCACGCCCGGGTCAATCTCTGGCCCGATTGACATAGCCGGTGACCCCAGTGCCTCAGAGACGGCCTTGGCAACAGCTCCCGACGTCTCCCCTCCGGCCACGACAAGGCGCTTATAACCCGTTTGGACAAGTTCCCGTGCAGTTTCTGCAAAGAGATTATCCAGCCTGTTCGCTACAGCTTCCTGACCAAATTGATTTTGGATCGCTCGCACATCATCCGGGCTTCCCGATGAATACGCGAGCGGCGCCTGACCCGGATGCGCTTTAAAGAAATCCAAAAGCGTTTGCGTGGTCACATCCCCGGACATGACACCCGGAACATCAATGGCGAAGCTCGGATGGGATTCGGCATGTACATGTATCTGCCCACGGGTCGCACCGGAACACGACCCAGCAAGGATCGCGGCAGGCCCTGCAGCACCGGTGAACAAACTGCCAGTACTTTTTGATGAAGCCTCTCTTAAGAAGTTTCTGGGTAGCCCCAGCGCTATCCCGGATCCCCCTGTAATGAGCTTGGCATCCTTTAGGGCTTCGCCCCAAGCCAACAAATCCTCGTCCGAAATCGCATCACCGATCACAAAGCGTTCGTCGACGTTCCGCAAAGCAGCAGCAATTGCCTCTGAACTTTGTTTCACAGTGTCAATTGGCACCAACCCAACTGCTTCTTCAGTCTGATACTGCAACCATCGCCTGATATTGGCATCCGTCATCGGAGTAAGAGGGTGATTTTCCATCCCTGACTCGTGCAAAAGCTTACCGAGCACAAATAGATGACCGTGATAGACCGTGCGTCCCGTTGTCGGAAAGGCCGGGCAGAAAATCACCTTTTGCGCACCCAGTTCTTGGGCCAGTGCTTCCGCTACGGGGCCGATATTCCCTTCTGCCGTGGAATCGAAGGTCGAGCAATACTTGAAGATGAACTGGCGGCATCCTTGGTCCGCGAGCCACCGCAGAGCCCGCAGGCTGTCCGCTACAGCTTCCTCGATAGGTACTGTGCGGCTTTTGAGCGAGATTACACCCGCTTCGATCTCCTTCTCAGCCGGGGTCGTCGGAATACCTGGAAATTGAGCCGTTCGTAACCCACCTTCCGGCTCTACGCCCTTCGCTAAGGTGTTCGCGATATCACTCGCACCGGTAAAGTCATCGGCTATGACACCGATTTTCATAGTTCGATGTCCCTGTTTGGCCCAGGATCCAACCTATGGATATGCGGCGCCGCACCGACGGGAAAAACCTCACGCACAAGTGGATCATGGCCGGGCACGATAAGTCGAGGATGCGAGGACAACCTCTCGAGTGTCTCGAAACCATCCATCATGTCCTGCAGGTCGACGACGATGGGAAAGGCTTTGCGCTCCATGAAATTCTCGTAGTAATGCGAGGCATCCGAGGCCAGAACCATCCACCCTGCTGCTGTTCTTACACGAACACATTGCAACCCACGCGAATGCCCGCCGATACAGTGCACGGTCACCCCATCTGCTATCTCGGCTTCTCCATCGTAGAACACGACCTTGCCTGAATAGAGACGCTTTACGACCTCGCAGATATGGCCGGCTGTGAAAGGCGCACGCAGGTGGTCATGGCACATGCAGGGACCTGTAGCGAAGGCCATTTCCGCCGATTGAATATGCAACTTGGCGTTCGGGAACATATGCAGCCCCCCTGCGTGGTCATAGTGAAGATGGGTCACGATGATGTTTGTCACCGCTTCCGGCGTGATGTCCAAGGGGCGCAGAGCCTCACGTGGGTCCATCGCAATTGGACGACCACGGGCGGCTGCCTCTTCGGAATCGTAACCAGTATCGACCAGAATGACTTCGTTGCCGCGCTTCAATACCCAAACGAAATAGTCCATCGCGTGAGGTGCGTCGTGATTGTCATCCAAGATGAAGCTGTCGCGTCGAGTGCGGGCATTGCGATCCGCATACTTGACGGCGTGAATCTCCCAATTGTTCATCGGATGACCTCGGTATACTGGTGAACAACTTTGGCTTTTATCATATCAGCAACCGCCGCATCGAAAGTCTTGAAGTGCGCGCTTTCGAGGTGAGCGCCAAACGCGGCAGCGTCATCGTATACCTCATAGAGGAACACCGTCTCGGGATCGTCGCCGAGGCAAACGTCAAACTGCTGGCATCCGAATTCTTCACGTAAAGAGGTTGAAGCGTTTTCGACCATCAGCGGCAAAAAGGTGTCTCTCGTACCGGGCATGAGAGTGAAGGTGACAGTAACCACAAACATCAGACGGAAAGTTCTTTCAGACGTGAGAAAGCGCGCTTTGCGACAGGCAATTGGCTGAGGATCAAACCAATGTTGAGCACCATCAGAATGGCCGCACCGGGCCGCGAAAAGAAGACCGAAAGATCCCCATCCGACAAGAACAGCGACCGGCGGAAGGTTTCATCAAACAAGCTGCCTAAAATAACTCCAATAACCAACGGCGCGATTGGGTACTTCATCAGGTTCATAAAATAGGCGACGGCGCCGACACCAAGCATCAGGTAGAGATCATTGATGCCACCACCGACGCTGAAAGACCCGATTGTTGTCAGAACCATCACGACTGGCAAGAAGATGGTCTGCGGTATGGCGAGTATCTTGATAAAAACCCGAGCAGTGAACAGGCCCATCAAGAACATTGTCAGGGATGCCAGCACCAGGATTGCAACCACACGCAGAATGATCTCGGGGTCTATCGTGGGGCCCGGGATCACGTTGTTGATCTTGAAGGCCCCCATCAAAGCCGCGGCGGGTGGTGAACCGGGAATACCCAACACCAAAAGCGGGATTAGTGCGCCACCAATACAGGCGTTGTTTGCGGTCTCTGAGCACAGCAGACCTTCCAAAGAGCCTTTTCCAAACTTGTCGCCCTCGGCAGATACGGTCTTGCCGACACCGTAACTGACCCAACCGGCGACATCTTCGCCCACGCCGGGAAGCGCTCCTACCCCGGTCCCGATCACTCCTGAACGGCCAATGGTCGGCAAGTAACGTCGAATAGAGCGAAGGTTTGGAAGAATACGGCCTTTAAGGGCCAGAACTTTCCCAGCCTCAACGTGCCTTAAACCGTCGATGATTTGGGGAATGGCAAAGGCCCCCATTAAAACTGGCACGACCTGAAATCCGCTCATCAGGTAAGACCAGCCGAAGGTATAGCGCGGCTCGGACAACAGAGGGTCGAGACCCACCATGGACATCGCGAGCCCGATCAAACCGGCGATCCATCCCTTAATCACCAAATCTTCGCTCATCAAAGTGCCAGAAAGCAGAATACCGAAGAGGGCCAGCAGTGCTTTCTCCGGGCTTGCGATGTTTTTTGAAACCAAAAGCAGTGCCCAGACAAATATCAAAAGCGTGATGGTCCCGATAACTGTGCCAATGAAACTGGCCGTTGTGGTCAGCCCTAGGGCTTCGCCGCCTCGACCTGCTTTGGCCAGAGGGTAGCCATCCATGGCCGTCGCGGCGTTGGCTGCTGTGCCAGGTATGTTCAGCAGAATAGATGGGTAGGAGCCGCCGTAAATCGCGCCGACATAGGCCCCGAGCAAAGCGATGAGCGAATAGTCCAGCGGGATTTTGTTGCCGAAGAAACCCGTCAGGATCGTCACTGCCAGGGTTGCCGTCAAGCCGGGCAATGCGCCAAACGTGATGCCTAGGAACACGGAAGCGATCAAATACAGATAGGTCAGCGGGTCTACTGCCAGGCCCACGAATGCGGTCCCAAATCCAGCCAGTTGCGAAAGGATAAAATCCATCCGGTCAATCTTTCCATAGTGGACGAAGCGTCACGTAGTAGTGGTATTCGATTTGCTTGAAGATCAGCCCACCGCGCGCGGGCACGTTCTGTCGGAAAACAAAGGCCATCGCGCAAACGAGAATCAAAGGGGCCAGTATCGCGACCAGTGGTACGAACCGCAAAAGCCGTTCTGAAGCCGCTTTGGTCAACACCACAAGTGTTAGCGAGACCCATAGGACCAGTGTAAACCAATCATCTCCGTGTGCATTCCAATCCGCCTGCGCGGGAAATATGGCGAACGCAAAAAGTCCGGCAGAGGCAACTGCGATACAGGCCACCAAAGAACGCCGCGCATGGCCGCCGTAGTACCCGTAAGTCAAAGCTGTAATCAGTAACCCCGAGCACAAAATGAAGTCCACTCTGGGAACCAGTCCGACGACATATGCAAGAAGGATCAGGCCTATTGTTGAAGCTCGATAGGCTTCCGACTTATCCCATCCGATCCCCAAAGCCGTGAGCGCGTTTTGGGCCCCACCAGAGCGGATCGAAATTGCCAGCAAAACGAAGGACAAGCCAAGCAATCCACCGAAGATGAACAACGGTACAATTGCAGCCGAGTTGTACCAATCCGACCCACTTACTCCTGCGCGGTTTTCACCCCAAAGTGGAATGTCCGACGTCTTCCAAAGAAAAAAGACGGACACTGTTATAAGAACAATTGCTGCCCAAAAGTCGCGCGACCGCATGACCAGTGTTTCGTCAGGTTTGTCCATTGCCTGCCTCCTGAGGGAAAGGGCGCAATCAAGCGCGCCCTTTCAAAATTGATCGGATTAGGGCTTCTCGATACCCAGCGAGGCCGGATCGACGGTGGCAGCGCCAAGGTCCTGCAAGGTATAGGCAAAAGTAGCCTCGAGGTTCGCAAACAGTTCTTGAGCCGCTTCACCGTGCTGACCACCGACGTCGTAATTGTTTGCCGCAGCCCATTCGGCGACGGTGTCAGACGCAATCGCCTGCTCAAAGGCATCGCCAAGCGCGGCCTTTACGTCGTCACCAGCTGAGCTGTGAACTGCAAAACCAATGGCCTGTTTGAGTGGAAGATACTGATCGAGACCGTCATAGATGCCAAAGGCAGATGGCACCGTAGCTCCTGCGATTTGCGCGTCCTCGGGCGTCAGCATCGCGAGCGGTTTCAACTGACCGCCCTCGATCAAAGGCGCCTGCTCAGCCAGAGAGGTTACGACCAATGCGACCTCGCCCGCTATCGCTGCTTCTTGCCCTGGCGCCGAGCCTTTGTATGGAACAAACTTGAATTCCGCCCCGGACCCTTTTTCGATGGCGAGAAGGTTCAAGTGGTGGATAGACCCTGCGCCGGAAGCCGCTGCCGGAATAGTGCCAGGAGCTGCTTTCGCAGCGTCGACCAGTTCTTCCAGCGTGTTGTAAGGGCTGTCCGCCGGGACCGAGATCAGATCAGGTGATCCACCAACAATGAACGGATACCAAAAATCAAATTTCTTATCCCAACCACCCTGCACAGCGGCGGTAACGTTAGACTCTGACAAACCAACCAATGTATAGCCATCGTCTGGTTGGTTCATGACGTAGACCATGCCATTGGAACCTGCGACGCCACCAGTTTGATTGATCACATTGATCGAGACCGGAAGGTGTTTTTCCATCTCGGCCATGATCATTCGGTTGATCGTGTCCGTGCCGCCACCGGCCCCCCAGACCACAGCTGTGGTGATGTCACGATAAGGGTAATCCTGCGCAGCAGCTGCCCCTGCAATCCCGGTCGCCATCACGGCTGCGGCGGCCAACCGCCCTAGCTTTAGTTTCATTTCCAAGTCCTCCCAAACAACTTTGCGTTTATTGTTGCATTTAATTGCGTATACATTACAGAATGCATTGTCAACGGACTGTAGTGGAAGCTGCTATCGCGCTATGAATGCGAAACGGGAAGGAAGCGGGCCAGAATGAAAATGATTTACGATGTTGCGGTGTTCCACGGGGACGGGATCGGCCCGGAAATTATGGCCCCTACGCTTGAAATTCTGCACCAACTCTCGCTAAGCAATCCAACCTACGAGCTGGCGTTTACAGACGCACCAGCTGGCGCAGGCCACTACGCCAAAACTGGAGAATCATTTCCGGCTGGATCACTCGAAACTGCACGCAATGCGGACGCAATTCTGCTGTCTGCAATGGGCTTGCCAGATGTTCGATATCCTGACGGAACCGAGATTTCACCGCAAATTGATCTGCGAAAGCAACTGGGACTTTTTGCTGGTGTGCGTCCTGTAAAAGTAAGCAGCGGACAAATGACCCCTTTGGCGCTGCCTCCCGGAAAAGAGATCGACTTTGTCTTGATACGCGAAAGCACAGAAGGACTGTTCTTCACCCAAGGCGCTGGCGAAGTTTCCGAACACGAAGCACGTGAAACTCTGCTGATCACTCGTGAGGTATCCGAAAAACTGTTCCGTTTCGCGTTTGAACTCGCCAAGAACCGCAAGGCATCCGGTCGCGGCCAAGGACGGGTTACATGTATCGACAAAGCCAATGTTTTCAGGGCCTTTGCATTCTTCAGATCTATCTTTGACGTGGAGGCTGCACGCCATCCCGATTTGAAAGCTGACCATGCCTATGTTGATGCCACCGCTCTATGGATGGTCCAAAAGCCTTGGGAATTCGATGTTTTGGTGACTGAGAACATGTTCGGAGATATCCTCTCCGACCTTGGTGCGGGTCTCATGGGCGGTCTTGGACTGGCGCCATCAGCGGATATCGGGTTGAACCACGCTGTTTTCCAACCCTGCCATGGTTCCGCTCCGGACATTGCGGGACGGGGTATTGCTAACCCTTTTGCGATGATCCTGTCCGCAGCAATGATGCTTGAATGGTTAGGTTTGACCCATGATCACCTAGGCCTGTCCAACGACGGCGAACGATTGCGTGAAGCCGTGGAAAAGGTGACTGCGAACGGACAGAACCTGACGCGTGACCTAGGTGGCACCGCCGGAACGCAGGACGCAGCCTCATCGGTATTTGAAGAATTGCGGGCATGAATACTCAACAAGCCATCAGGGTCGCGTGTGTGGGTGCGGGGTATTTCAGTAGGTTCCACTACGAAAGCTGGTCCCGAATGCCCGGAGCGGTTCCGATTGCATCCTGCAACCGTGATATCAACAAGGCGAAAGAAACAGGACTGGCGGCTTACGATGATCTGTCAAAAATGCTGGAGGCGGAAAAGCCAGATCTCGTGGACATCATCCTTCCACCTGTGGCGCAGGCCGACACCATCCGGACGGCACTGCGCTCTGGGATAAAGTGGGTGATCTGCCAAAAACCTTTCTGCATGTCTTTGGATGAAGCTGAGATGATTGTTTCAGAGGCTGAAGCGGTTGGGGCAACTATTGTTATACACGAAAACTTTCGCTTCCAGCCTTGGTATCGAGCAATCAAAGAGGCGATGGCCAAGGGTCGAATTGGAACTCCTCTACAAGCGACTTTCCGACTTCGACCCGGTGACGGACAGGGTCTACACGCCTACCTTGACCGGCAGCCGTACTTTCAGGACATGCCTCGTTTCCTTGTTCATGAAACAGCGGTTCACTGGGTAGACACGTTCCGGTTTCTGTTCGATGCGCCCAGTGCTGTTTACGCGGACTTGCGCCAAGTTAACTCCGTAATCGCGGGCGAGGACGCAGGCTACATCTTGTTTGACCACCCCAAAGGTTTGAAAGCTCTGTTCGATGGGAACAGGTGCCTTGACCACAGCGCCGAAAACCTGCGTCAGACCATGGGCGAAGCTCTCATCGAAGGAACGGAAGGATCACTGGTTCTTAGCGGCGACGGTTCAGTTGACCTCCGCGCTTTCGGAAAACAGGAGCGACAGCAGATTTTACCTCCGAGCGATCGTGATGGGTTTGGAGGAGACTGCGTACACGCCTTGCAAAGTCACGTCATTTCAGGCCTTGTAAAGGGCACGCCGCTGGAAAACACGGCTCGAGACTATTTGGACGTGATCCGCATCGAAGAGAACATCTATCTCTCGGCTGCGGAGGGACGAAAGATCAACCTGGAGACTCCGTGAAGGATCAGGACGCAAAAACTCTTTCCAATACGCAACGCGCTGTAAGAGATTTGCGGCGGATGATCCTGTCCGGCGAACTTGCAGCCGGAACTGACCATCTGGAATCGGAACTCGCCGAGACCCTTGGCATGTCCCGCACCCCGATACGGGAAGCTGCGCTTATGTTGGAAAGCAAGGGGTTGCTGGAAATGCGGCCCCGCAAAGGCGTGCGGATACTGCCTGTTTCATCAGACGATATGCGTGAAATTTACGACATACTGACGGAACTCGAGAGTCTCGCAGCACAGCGCGCTGCCGAAGCGGGCTATTCAGAAGATGAACTGGCGGTACTTGCTGGATCAATTGCAAAGATGGACCAAGCCATCGAAGCCGAAGACCTTGAAGCCTGGGCCAAGGCCGACGAGTTGTTTCACCAGGAGCTCGTTCGGTTGGGCGGCAACAAACGGGTCGAAGCGATTGTCGCCATGATGAGCGACCAGGTACGTCGCGCGCGCGCAACGACGTTGTTCATCAGGCCCCTGCCCGTCAAATCCAATGAAGATCACCGGGTTGTTTTCCAAGCGATTAGTGAAGGCCGACCGGGTGTCGCCCGTGAACGTCATCGAGAACACAGGCTGCAAGCACAGGCTATGCTTTGCAGGATACTCGAAAAACATCGGCTCACCAGCCTCTGATCTTCTCGTGTCCGGTCGTTAATCGCCTAAAATAACTGCCTATTTTCGGCATTAAAGGCGCTCCGAATACTTGTCTCCCACGGCAGCCCACGGTTGCGTCCGGCTGCTCTGATTTACTTTTTTCAAATCACTCATCCAATCACCGCATCGACTGGGGTTGAAGTAGTACGATTTCGTATTATTTAGTTCGATATCGTACTATTGGAGAGTCAAAATGCCAAATAGAAGACGCTTTCTAAAAGTTCTAGGCGGATGCACGATTTTGGCGGCAACGGGTGCGGTTGGGTTCCTCGCTACACGCACGCCGCATGACGCGCTGGCTCCGTGGACGCCAAAACCGTATGACGACCCTCGCAAAGCCGCTTTGTCCTATGCAATTCTCGCCCCCAACCCGCACAATTTGCAACCTTGGCTGGTCGAGTTGGTTGGGCAAGATAAGGTGCGCATCCACCGCGATCCTGATCGCGAGCTTCCCGAAACCGATCCCTACCACCGCCAGCTCTTTATTGGCCTCGGTGCATTTGTTGAGACGATGGTTCTGGCAGCAGGTGCTCTCGGGTTTGATACCGATGTCAAGTTACTGCCAGATGGGGATGACGGACCCATCGCAGAAGCAGTGTTTGTTCCTGGCGGAACACCCGATCCACTCTCAGATCAAATCCTCAAACGGCATTCCAACAAAGAGCCGTACACTAAACAGCGGCTGTCCGAGGCGGAAATGTCAGTCCTTGAAAACTATGCCACTCTGATTTCCGATGAGGATCTAGTGGCCCGTGTTCGAGACCTCACGAAACGCGCCTTTGAAATCGAAATGCGAACGCCGCAGACCCTGAAAGAATCCGTCGACCTGATGCGGATCGGGAAAGCTGAAATCAACGCCAACCCAGACGGGATAGAATTACGCGATCCCATGCTGGAAACGC
Source organism: Ruegeria sp. YTSB088 (assembly GCF_059609825.1). Taxonomy (NCBI): domain Bacteria; kingdom Pseudomonadati; phylum Pseudomonadota; class Alphaproteobacteria; order Rhodobacterales; family Roseobacteraceae; genus Ruegeria; species Ruegeria sp. YTSB088. The sequence continues at coordinate 47,910 of NZ_JBXWMM010000020.1, forward strand.
TGCGACTTACCGGCCTATTGGACAATGAAACCCTTATGAATGTTGACCACCCAGGCACTCAGTCACACATGCGAGGCTACTTCGCCATGCTAGACGCGACGCCACAATACGCAGTCCTCACGACAGCCACAAATACGCGAAGCGATCAACTCGATGCCGGACGTCAGTTGATGCGTTTCTACCTAAAGACAACCGAAATGGGCTTGGGCGTTCACCCCGTCAGTCAGGCACTTCAGGAGTATCCCGAGATGGCCGATGAATACGCTCTGGCGCATGAGCTTCTTGCGTCACCGGGCCACGCGGTGCAAATGTTGCTGCGTTTGGGGTATGGACCCGAGCCAATTGCCACCCCCCGCTGGCCGCTGGAGACACGAATTCTGAATGAAGCCTGAAGATGAGACCAACGAAGTTTACCGGTTCTTCACCGAGGTCGGGATCATCAATCAGCTGATCTCGGCCAAGCTTGAAGCGTTCTTACCTGGTAGAATGACCGCAACCCAATTTGGCATATTGGGCCACCTGGTCCGGCGTCCCGAGGGAGAAACTCCACTACAGCTATCAAACGCTTTTCAAGTGCCCAAGACGTCGATGACGCACATGCTCTCCAGTCTTGAAAATCATGCTCTGATTACCCTTGAAGCCAACCCCAATGACAAGCGTTCAAAAATTGTCCGGTCCACGCCGCAAGGCGCGGAGTTTTTGGAAGCTTGTATGGAGCGGATTTCGGAAGCCCTGGTTCCAATTTTGTTCCAACTCGGGCTCGATCCGTTTCACAATTCGTTGCCGAATCTGACGCTCATACGCGAAGCTTTGGACAGCGAACGGGACTAGGCAAAAACCGGTGTTAGCTAGAATACGAAGCCAAATTCTTAAACATCATGCAATCTCCGCCCGGGGGAACGCGAGAATGACCACAAGGGCAAACCACGGCAGTTGCAGTACAAAAAAGGTTGGGGACCACAAAAAGTTCAGAGCCATCTGTGCCCACCACAGCTTCATGGCAGC
>NZ_JBXWMM010000021.1:0-36296 GCF_059609825.1 Ruegeria sp. YTSB088
GCTGACGACCCAGTTCCGACGTGATCGAGCCAAAAAGCTCAGGATCACGATCAGCAAGGGACTGGGTGAAAAATCCGTCTGAACGATGCGGTGCATTCACGGGTCATATCTCCTTATAGGGGAACGCAATACAGCCAGGGCTGCGTTGGAAGCCATTGCGTGGTGTTTGATGGTGCCCTCAGATCACACGGTCCCGAGGTTCACGGCCTTCGAAAAAATCGCTCAGGTTGTCGAGAACCCGAAACCCCATCGCCTCGCGTGCTTCGCGTGTTGCACTGCCCAGATGAGGCAGCATGACGAGGTTGTCGCATTGCAACAGGTCCGGGCTGACACGCGGTTCATCATCGAAAACGTCCAATGCAGCGCCGCCGATCATGTCAAACATCAAAGCCTGGATCAGCGCCCATTCGTCGATCACTTCGCCCCGTGCGGTATTTATCAGGAATGCGTGGGGCCTCATCAGGCCAAGTCTGCGCGAATTGATCAGATGACGGTTGGCTGCGCCGCCCGGACAATGCAATGAGACAAAGTCACATTGCGGCAGCAGGTCGTCTATGGTGTCCACCTGTCTCGCATTGCATTCGGCGAGAACATCGGGCGATACGGCGCTTCGGTTGCAGACCAGCACGTCCATACCGAACCCGTGATGAGCACGGCGTGCCATCTCCTGTCCGATACGGCCATATCCGATGATGCCCAGTGTCTTACCGCTGACCTTGGTTCCCACCAGATGCGTCGGTCGCCATCCTGTCCACTTACCTGAACGCAGCTCGCGTTCGCCCTCACCTGCCCGACGCGCAACCATCAGCAGAAGGGTCATGGCGATATCGGCGGTGCATTCGGACAAAACATAGGGCGTGTTGGTCACGGTCATACCCAATTCGCGTGCCGATGGCTCGCAGATATGGCTGTACCCAACACCATAATTGGCAAGAATCTTCGTCTGTACACCTGGCACATCCAGTGCCTCGGCGCTCAGCGTGTCCGTTACAGTGGGCAGAACGGCGTCATAAGATTTCAACGCTTGCCGGATTTCAGCCGGGGACATGGGTTTGTCCCCGATGTTCAGTACGGTGTTGTAGTTCTCGGCCAGCTGTGCCTCAACGGCAGCGGGCCAGCGACGGGTTACCAGAACCGAAGGTTTGACCATCACGCAGCCTCCATCACTCGGGCGATTGTCTCACCGATCACGGCAGGGTTTTCGGCCACGGTGACACCTGCGGCGGAAAGAATCTCGACCTTTTCGCTGGCGCTTTCGCCGAAGGCCGAGATGATCGCACCTGCGTGCCCCATGGTACGGCCTTTCGGAGCTGTCAGGCCGGCGACATAGGCGATCACAGGTTTGGAGATGTGGTCGCGAATATATTCGGCGGCTTCCGCCTCCTGCGGGCCTCCGATTTCACCTATCATCGCAATGACATGCGTGTCTTCGTCATCTTCAAACCGCTGAAGGATGTCTTTGAAGGATGACCCGTTTATCGGGTCGCCTCCGATCCCGACGCTGGTCGAAACGCCGATCCCACGCTCTTTCAGCTGGGCCGCCGCCTCATAACCCAATGTCCCCGAGCGACCGATGATCCCTACATGTCCGGGAAGATAGATATGTCCCGGCATGATGCCCAACAACGCCTTTCCGGGCGAGATGGTGCCGGCGCAGTTCGGACCGGTCAGCACCATGCGCTTCTCTTTGGGGTAGCGATACATATACCGTTTTACCCGGATCATATCCTGTGCCGGAATGCCGTCGGTGATGCAGACGCAATAGCGGATACCGGCATCTGCGGCCTCCATGATCGAATCCGCAGCGAACGGGGGCGGCACGAAGACCAGGCTGGCATCCGCGCCGGTGACTTCGACGGCCTGCTTGACGGTGTCAAAAACCGGAACGCCTTCGACGGTTTCGCCACCCTTGCCGGGCACCACGCCACCCACCACGTTTGTGCCATAGTTCAGCATGTCCTTGGTATGGAACCGGGCCATACGACCGGTGATGCCCTGTACGATGACGCGCGTGTCACGATTGAGAAGAATGCTCATTAAACAGCCCTCATCTTGGTGCCTTGAGTAAGGTCGTTTTTCCACGCGCCCACAGCGCGTTCTGCCGCCTCCATCAGCGTCGTGGCGCGAATGATCGGCAGTCCGGATTTGGCAAGGATTTTCTGGCCTTCTTCGACATTCGTTCCGGCCAGCCGCACAACGACCGGAAGATCGAGATCAAGTTCCTTCAACGCCTGCACGACACCTTCAGCCACCCAGTCGCAGCGGTTGATACCAGCGAAGATGTTGACCAGAATGGCCTGAACATTGTCATCCGACAGAACCAGCCGGAACGCCTTGGCCACCCGTTCAGGTGACGCGCCTCCCCCGATGTCGAGGAAATTTGCAGGCTCGCCGCCTGCCAGCTTGATCGTGTCCATGGTGGCCATCGCTAGACCGGCCCCGTTGACGATGCAGCCGATATTGCCGTCAAGTCCGACATATGACAGCCCACGATCCGCGGCGCGGCTTTCGCGCGGGTCTTCCTGGCTCTTGTCGCGCAATTCGGCGATCTGGGGGTGGCGGAACAGGGCGTTGTCGTCAAAGCTCATCTTGGCATCCAGCGCCAGCACCCGATCATCACCGGTGATGACCAGCGGGTTGATTTCAACCATCGTGGCGTCGAGATTGCTGAAGGCGGCATAACAGCCCTGAAACGTCCGCACCATTTGCTGGATCAGTTTGGCTTCAACCCCAAGATTGAAGGCGATTTCACGGGCCTGAAATTCCTGAAGCCCGACGGCCGGTTCCACGATGGACCTTACTATGCTGTCGGGGCGGTCGGCCGAGATATCCTCGATCTCCATTCCGCCTTCGGACGAGGCAACGATCATCACCCGCTGGCTGGAGCGGTCCAGAACAAAGCCAAGGTAAATTTCGCGGTCAATCGGTACTGCGGCTTCGACATAAACACGATAGATGCCTTTGCCTTCAGGACCTGTCTGATGCGTGACCAGCTTGCGACCGAACAGATCATCACAAGCCTTGTAGATTTCGTTTTCGCTGTTGCAAAGCTTGACCCCTCCGGCCTTGCCGCGACCGCCCGCATGGACCTGCGCCTTGACAATCCATTTGTCGCCACCCAGTTCACGCGCCCGGTAGGCCGCTTGTTCAGGACTGTAGGCAAGCGCACCCGCGGGCACATCGACGCCAAATTTCGAAAGAACTTCTTTCGCCTGGTATTCGTGGATATCCATCTGATGCGCTCCTGTTTACGCAGCTATTGAAGTGCCGTAACGGCTTTCCAGCAGAGCTTCGATCGCGTCTTGATCAACCTCACCGCCCAGCTCGCGAATGGCTTCGGCGAACAGGCGTACGATCCGGCTGACGGCCCCGCGATTCAATTGATTGAGGATGCCGATGCGCACCTGCACCGGTTCGCTCAAAGTGGGCCAGATGCCAAACCCGCGCGCACGGCAGTTCTGCACCAGTTCCATCTCGCGGCCAGAAAGTTCGGAAGGCAGGTTGAGCACGATCAGGCTGGGCATGTCCGAGGTGACCTCGCATCCCATCTCGGTCACCGCGTCCCGAAGAACTTTTTCATGCGTCCGGTAAGACATCGACCGCTTGGCCAGACCTTCCAGCAAGGTCAGGCGCAATGACTCGTGGAACGCAGCCACCGCGTACCCCGAATGGGTTCGGTGGTAGGTGCCCTTTTCCACGTCCTGCCCATCGACGATGCCCCAGTGACGGGCCTCAAAAATCGGATTGTGCACATAGGTATAGGCACCTGTGGATTTCAACGTCTCGATATAGGCATCGGTAAAGCTGACAGGGGCATAGGTCAGCGGCAGGCAGCACAGGCCTTTCTGTGGACAGGATGCCCAACCTGCGACACCCGGATAGTCATCGATCGAAAAGTCTTCGACACCCAGAGACGAAACCGCATCGATCAGCCCCATCGCCCCATGACGTTCACACGCGTCCGAGAAACCGCGCAGGTCGTTCACCCTGCCGGATCCGGTTTCCCAATGCGCCATGAAGGCCCATTTCGGTTTGTGTCCAGCCAGAGCGGCTTCAACCATCTCAGCCGCCACCGGTTGGCCATGTGGAACTTCGACTACTGTGACACTCGCCGCCTGTGGGTCAAGTGGGCTGGCCGCGTGCTCGGCGGCCGTGGCCGCCTTGATCCGCAGCGTCAGCGCGTCGATCCCCGAGAATGTGCCGTTGGTGAACGCAACAACCTTGTCGCCCGGCATGACGGCCGAGAACATGGTGTCCAGAGCGCTCCAGCCGGTACCCGCGACAGCGAACGTATAAGCGTTTCCAGTGCCCCAGATTTTCCGCAGCATATGCTTGCATTCGATCATGCCCCTGAGGACATCGCCCTGCATGTGATCGGCAACACCTGCGTCGGCGAAGGCTTTCAGAACACGTACATCCGTGTTGCCCGGCCCTGGCCCCGCGGCGAGGGTCTCGGGAATTTCGAGCGGAGGGAAAATCTGAAAAGTCATGGTCTGACGTCCTCGGCAGTTGGCCGGGCATTGCGGCCTGATGTGTTAAGGTGTCGACCAGAAAACGCGAGCTTGCCCAACGGCGCAACGTAACTTACTACTGCTTTTGGATGTCTAAAAGTATGGGGTTTTACCTACCTATATTGGTAAAAATACCAAGGTATACCGAAAATATCCCCATTCTTTTGGGTAGTTTTTTAGAAAGTCAGGGCAAAATCATATGGTTGAAACATCGGGCAAACCCATCGACATCATGCTTGCCGACAGCAATCCGCTGGTTCTGTCTGCCATGTCGGAAATATTCGAACGTGATCCGCGATTCTCTCTGGTTGCCACGTCGGCGACGGCAGAAGGTTTTCTGGGAACGGTGATGCGGATACCTGTTCAGGTCGGCGTTGTGGACTGGACGCTTCCGGCCCTGGGCGCTGCCAAATTGATCGAGGTGTTGCGCGATCAGGCCGATGCTCCGCGCTTTGTGATCTACGGCGATGCCTCCGGAGATGTCCCGCGATTGGCCATGCAGGCGGGTGCCGCTGGATTTGCTGCCCGCTCGGGCGAGGTTGACGTGCTTCTCGAGACCTGTGCCGAAGTGGCAGCAGGCAAGATGGTGTTTCCGTTCATCGACGTCCGGAAGATGAAACAGGATCCGATTCAAAGCCTTTCACGCAAGGAACGCGCCATTCTGGAGGCCTTGGCACAGGGGATGTCGAACCGGGAACTGTCCAAGGAACTTCAGATATCCACCAACACGGTCAAGTTTCACCTGTCAAATATCTATGAGAAGCTGAACGTCAAAAACAGAACACAAGCCATTGCGTTTTTCTATTCGTCCCACCGTGGCGCCGACTAGACGACGAGAACAGAGAGCCCGGATGACTGAAATCAAAATAAACGTTGTCGGTGCCGGGCGGGTCGGCAAAACGCTGATCAGCCTTCTGGATGGCACTGATGGCTGCCGTATTCAGGATGTTCTGAGCACATCCTTTCACTCGGCAAATGAAGCCGCCCAATTGTCCAAAACCGGGCGCGTTGCAGGAAGCTATGCCGATTTGCGACCCGCTGATCTGTGGATCATATCAGTGCCCGACACGCAAATTTCTTCGGTGGCCCACGAATTGAAAGAGGCGTTCGAGAACCAAGAAATAACCGGGAGGACTTCAGTGGCGTTCCATTGCAGCGGCTATTATCCCGCCGAGCAACTGGCGTCGTTGCGCAGCCTCTCGTGGTCTCTGGCCAGCGTTCACCCCGTCCTGTCCTTCGCCGATCCAAAGGCCGCTGCCGCGCAATTCAAAGAGGCGCTGTGCGGGTTGGAAGGCGACGAAGAAGCCACAGCGTTCATTCAGCCGCTTCTGGAAGGATTGGGGGCCACCTGTTTTCCCATCCGGTCTGAAAGCAAAAGCCTGTATCATGCAGCCGCTGTGATATCGAACAACTTCGCCGTTGTCTTGCAGGCCATCGCCCGCGAGGCGTGGGCCGAGGCGGGCGTGCCGGACGAAACTGCCCGCAAGCTCAACGCTGGTTTGTTGAGCAGCACAGTCGAAAACGTCGACCTTCTTGGGCCGCAAGCTGCCCTGACCGGTCCAGCGGCAAGAGGGGACGAAGAGGTCGTTGCCCGGCAGGGTGCGGATGTAGCGGCGTGGCACCGCGATGCAGGTGAAATTTACAGGCAAATGAGTTCGCTGGCGCAGAAACTGAAGGCAACCGGTTTCACGAAATAATCGCCAGATCCATTGCTGGAAAGCATTTTGGAACCTGCGCTCGAAACGCGTCGCGGAAAAGGCAGGCCCGAGCGTTTCTTTTGCGAATCCCTGAAACGTGTTACGTTGGGTCAACTTTCAAGATTTAATTTTCCCCGCACTCAGTTTCTTGCCGCGCTTTCCAACGAGGTGACTTCATGTCCGACTCCAGCAGTGAGCCCCCGCGTATTACGCTGTCCCTTCCGACCTCCCGACCAAATCCCACGATCTCGGCGGAAATCTCAGGATCGGCCAGCTTTACAGCTGACAGTGTTGACGATCTCAGACGCGTCGAAGCCGAGAAACTCAAGGCGTTGCGCCGTGGTGTCGGTATCGACCTGTCCGCCGAAGTAATCAACGATCTGGTCGATCAGCGCGTGCAGGCCACTGGTGCAGTCTTTCGACAGCTCGAAACCATTCGCAAAGATCTGGCCGAGGGATTTCTGGGCGCTGTCGTCCCTACCCTTGCCCCGAAACTGCGCGGAGAACTGATCAATCCCGACGGGGCCCCCGCCGAGCGGGTAATCGTTGAAGCGCTGCGCCCCACCTTTACCGCCAATGAAGGTATCGACAACGCGGATTTTTCCTGGGCTGTAAAAGCCGCCGTTACGGATGCGCGGGGCCTGTTTTCCCTTGATCTGCCCAACTTGCGGCTGCCGCAAAATGGCCTGAGGTTGCGAATTCGCGGGCAGAACACCACTCTGACTGAAGCGGTGCCGCGCATTGATGCATTGGATGGCGAACTGGGACTTGTGGTGCTGGATCGCACTGTCCTCCCTTTGCAGCGCTCGGTCTTGGGCGAGCTTGCTGATTTTCTACCGGTGGATCCCGAGGATGCGGAAGAGAACATATCCGATTTCACCGGCACGCAGGCGCCCATCGTGCTGGGCGAAGGTGACTGCGCCTCGGAATACCGGACCGAAGGTGGCACAGTTTCACGACGGCGCTATTCGGTTCTCTACCGGTTGATTGATCCGCTGGTCGGGCCGAAAAATATCGTCCGAACCCGCCCTGTTGGCGGCAATCGCTTTGTCACGACAATCCCGGGCAGCACTTTTGCGCAGGCCAACCTTTCTGCCGAAACCCTTTTGAACGCTTTCAACAATGACGGCGGAGACTGGGATTTTCGCGACCGGATACCAATTGACGAACCCATTGATGTAGAAGATTTCTTCGAAGATCTTGAGCAGCGCCCGCAAGATGTGCCAAAGGCCTCCAGCCTTGCGCTCGGCTACATTGCCAAGATGCGCTCGACCGCCGTTCACGCCGGTATGTCGTTGGGCCGTCTGGTCTATTCCCTGCCGCTTGCCCCGGGCGAGGAACAGCGGATCGTCGTTTCGGAACAACGTGAAACCCTGACCGTGCGCGAACGTGAAAGCCTGACGTTCGAGGAACAACAGGAATTCGAAGAAGCGCGCGACACTTCCTTCAACAGTACGTTTGAAACCGCGCTTGATGAAGTGATCCGCGGTACGTCCTCCTTCTCGACCAAGGCGTCTACAAAGAGTTTTGGTGGTGCAGGTGGCATTGGTGGCGGTCTGTTTGGCGGCATCGGGGCCATAGTTGGCGGGGTCGGCTTCAGCGGAGCGCGCTCCAGTTCCAACTCGTCAGGCAGTTCGTCCAACACGCAGAACACGTCACGCGATTTTCTGTCAGATACGCATGAGACGTTCTCGGCCGCGCTGGAACGGGCCGCTTCTGTCAAAAGAAACTCTGCCCGAACAAGTGTGCGAACCGCAACGGCAAGTGATCGGCGGACGGCGACAACAAAGTTCGTGGCCAACCGCAACCATTGTCATGCAATGACGATGCAATGGTTCGAAGTTCTGCGCGACTTTTCCCTGGAAACGCGGATCGAAGGGGTGCAATTGGTGGTCTTCGTTCCAATGCAACTCATCCGCTTTCGCCGCCTGGGGCAAGGCGATCAATTGCCGGGCAATGTCAACCGGTCCGGGTTGCTGCACCGATACAAAGTGATCCTGCGCCACGCAGACGTTTTCCGTCGCGTGTTCCGAAACCGTCGCAGATTCCGCACCGCGCTCAAACTGCTGGAAGAGTTTTATGCCGACAAGGACGCATCTCCGCAAAATGCTCCGGGTGTCGCGCAGGACATCGTCAGTTTTGAGGCTCAGGGCACTTTTATGCCCAACGATGACATTTCCGCCGTGATCTTCACTCAGGATGGCGACCGCGTCGGACCGGTGCCTCTGACCGGATCGCCGATTGACATCGACAACCTGCATGACTTGCCTGCCGAGACACGTGAAAACTTGCTGGTTCGGCTGGCTGACGCGCGCCGCGATCCAACGAATCGGCGGACTTATACCGGATCCGTGGCTTTGCCCCGCTCGGTCGAACGTTCGGACATCGCCCGCGTCGAGTTGCGCAGGCGGACGGGCTCTTTTGCCTACTCATTCTATACCGGCCCCGACCCGATCAACATCTTCAACATTTGGGAGCATATCTCGAACCTAGAAGATGCCGATGATCTGGATCGCGCCACGCGCAACATCAACCGGAGCCTTCACACGACGATTTCGGGTTCGGATTTCGACGATCTGATCGGCGCGCCAATGATCAGCGAGTTTGAGGCGCGCATGAACGAAGACGCACAGACCATCGTTGACGACAACACATTCCAGGCTTTGCCAGCGACCCTGCCCTATTCCGTACAGGAAGTGCCGGACGTGCTGTCGCGTCGTGATCTGCGCCGGATCGAAGAAATGTATCAGCATATCGTTGCCGACACCGTTCGTTATTCCCGCGTGATCTGGGCCAGTATGACGGATGAGGAACGGGCCATCCTGCTGGAACGCTTCACCATCGGCGTGCCCGATGGCGGGTTGGATGACGCCTCAAGCGAGATATCGCTGCTCAGCACGGTCCAGAACAAGGTGTTGGGCTTCTACGGCAATGCGATGATCATGCCCTTCTCGATCCCGCCCGATCTGGCCGACAGAATGGAGATGCGGACCGGCGACATTCAGGACAGCCTGCTGGCCTTCCATCGCGAAGACTTCCGACCACCGCGCCGAACGATCTCGCTGCCGACCAGGGGCCTGTTGGGCGAGGCCGTTCTGGGCCGCTGCAATTCCTGCGAGATGATCGACCATCGCCGCTTCTGGAACTGGCAGGACAGCCCGACGCCACCCCCGGTTGGCGACACGCCGGTCCTGCCCGCAGACAGCGATGCGATCTTTGGCACCCGTGCGCCATCAGACCTGCCGGCCAATCAACCTTCGAACACGCTCACCATCGCCGGTGGCGACATTGGCACGGGCCAGGCCGTGCCCACTTCGCAACTGGCCGAGATCCTCAAAGCCGCGCCTGATCTTGCACGGGCGGGAACCGATTTGACGGGCCTGAAAGAGTTGCAGGCGCAACTGGCCCTTGAAACGCAATCGGTCGCCGCCGGTCGGGACAAGGCCATAGACACGGCGACGGATCTGACCAAAGAGCTTGTCGGCAAGGCCACTGAGCTTGCGGGCAAGGGGCAAGAGATCGCTACGGCCCGCAAAGAAGAAGAAGCCAAAAAGCAGGCCGCCGAGAAGAAAAAGACAGCTGCCGACAATGCCGCAAAGCTCAAGGGGTTTGAGGATATCGCCAAGAACGCTTCCGGAGTTTCAGCGCTGATTGGCGGGCAACCGGATGGCAACCGGGCCGGTTTCGTTCAAAACCTGTTCAAGGATTTCCCCGGTGGTGCTGCGGCTCTGGCCAATCCTTCCAACACGTTGCTTCTGGCCAAGCTTTTCGGGGCCTTTACCAAAGCCAATACGGATGCGGATGACGGCAGCGCAACCAAGGCCGGCAGCCAATCCGTTCTGGATTTCCTCAATGGCCTGAGCGCCCCTGCGGAGGACGACGATGAGTGACACCAGCACAAATGCAACCCCCGAACCGGGCATCGATGAAAGCCTTGCCGAGGCCATCATCAATATTCTTGAAACCACCAATTCTCCGGCGATACAGCGCGCCCGAGAGGTTATAGCCCACAGGCTGGCCATCGCTGGCGACATTGCCCCATCCCGCATCCCTGCCCCGCGCAACATCACCGAGATCGGTGGCTACTTAAATCTGCTGAGCGAATATGGAGAGGCCGAACAGCGCTCGCGCATGATCGCGGCCGCGCTGGGCATAGCAGGGCCGCAGATTTCGCTGCCACAGCCCGGTGCCGTTCCACCATTGTCCTTTGTCACACGTGACGGTGCCCGACCTGCGGGGCCACAACAACCCAGCTTCCCGTTGACCTATACGATCCGCAGCGACTTTGTTCCGGCATTTGACAATGCGGTGCAGGAAATCACGATCCGCGGTGGCGCGGTTCCGATTTTGACACCTGTCAGGATACTGGCTGCTGCGGGGTCTGCACCCGCAACAGACGGCTCTGCGCAGCTGGCTCTGATCGGCCGAACACTCAGCCTGGCGCCAACTGCGGCTTTACACGCCGTGGCAACCGATCCCCTGTCGCTTAGCCGCCCGACTGCTGGTGGCGGTTTCGAGGTTTTGGTTCGGGTCATCGACGCCACCGCTCCGATCGCCGGAACCATCGCGGCGGCAGACTGGACGAGTTGGGAATGCGATGCCGCAGCCTGTTCCGAGGTCGACAGCAATGATGCGCGCTTTGCGCTCACGCCACTACTGAACGCCGCCGGGTGGCACCAGACAGCTGATCCCGGCAATCCGACCAGCCTGTCGAATCCCGGAACTTGGGCAGAATGGCGCAATATCACCGGGCTTGTGCCGGGCGTCACGCGGTTTGCGGACGAGCTGCAACTGCTTTATTCCGCTGAAATGCTCATTACCTCACCGGTCTTCAATCAACTGGACAATGTCTGGACAGGAAACGAATTTGCCGCACCATAGCGCGGCTGCTTGAAACGCATGAAAGTGATTTGGCAAGACTCCCTTCAAGGGGTTTAATGCAATCAGGAGGTCAGCCATGCAAAACCCGGAGCGTTTCGAGAAGTTCTATTTCGCCAAAGTCGGCATGGGCGAAGCCTGTGGCTGCGCCGAGCGGGTAATCGACGTATTCGAATTCAATCGCAAAGGCGGTGCACAATCCAAACAACCTGTGAAACAGGACAGGCGCAGACGCGGATCCTTTCGGGCATGGGCTGTCAGATATGGGCTGATGAGCCGAAAGCGGACATAGTCCAGGCCTGACGACCCACAGGGTTCGCTTTCGGCTTCATGGCTTGGCTCAGGCGGCGTGATAGCATTTCTGAAACCACTGTATCTGGTTGCCACGAGAACAGGTCAGGCCGGCACCAGCTTCCCGTCGCGAAGGTCCAGTGCATCCGGTGCCAGTTCCGTGCGGAACGCCGGCGAATGACTGACCAGCAGAACCGCCTGTGGCAACGCTCGCAGGATTTCCAGCAAGCGCGCTTCGTTTTTCGTATCCAGCGCATTCGTCGGTTCGTCCAGCAACAGAACTTCGGGATCCATCGCCAGAACTGTCGCCAGTGTCACCAGCCGTTTTTCGCCGCCTGACAATTTGTGCGTGATGCGGTTCTTTAAGTGCATCAAGTCCAGATCGCCAAGCACTTTATCGACAATGGCAAGCGCTTCGTCGCGTGTCTTGCCCAGATTGAGCGGCCCAAAGGCGATGTCTTCGGCGACGGTCGGACAGAACAGTTGATCGTCCGCATCCTGAAATACAAGCCCCACCCGGCGGCGCACTTCGTGGAAATCCGCCTCCTCCACGCGTTGCTGACCAAAAACGGTGACGGTGCCAGAACTCGGGCGCTGCAACCCAAGTATGATGCGCAGGAGCGTCGATTTTCCCGCACCGTTCGGACCAGTCAGAGACAGGCGCTGCCCGGCATTCAGGCTCAGGCTTGCCCCGTCGAGGACGGGTGGCTGGCCGGGGTAGGAAAAACAGATGTCTTCTAGCGCGATCAGTGTCATACGAATTCCAGAATGATCAGACCCAGGCAGAGACCGCTGAATCCAGCAGCAAACACAATGTCTCTGCGGGTCAGGTCAAATTCCTGAAGCAACGGCATACGTCCGGAAAACCCCCGGCACTTCATCGCGGCCAGAATGCGTTCCGATCTTTCGATCGCGCGCACCAGCATCATGCCCACCAGGTAACCAAAGCTGCGATATGTGTGCCAGTTGGTCGCTGGCCGAAAACCGCGCACCTTCATGGCGGCGCGCAAGCGCAGATACTCTTCCCGCAACACCTCGATATACCGAATTGTAAACATCAGAAGGTAAACCAGCTTTTCAGGGCAACGCAGACGATGCAAGGCGTGACCCAGAGTGACCGGCTCCATCGTGCCAACCAACACCAGCAGGGACAGGATCACGGCATTGGCGGTCAAAGAAATCTGGACCGCTTTCCAGAAGCCTTGCCAGCTTGCCGGGTACCCCCAAAGCGTGAACATCAGATCTCCGGGCATGGAAAAGGGCAGCAGGATCAGCATAAACAGGATGAATCCATCCATCATGGCCATTCGCTTCAACGTCTTTCGCCACGGCAAGCGTGAAATCATCAAAAGCGAAAGAGACACGGTCAACGCCGCGCAAAGCGCAATGAGGGCTGACAGCGCCACGGTAACGACTGCAAAAGCAACTGCCATGACGATCCGCATCCGGGGATCCAGCAGGTTGATCAGACCTTCAGGCCCGTCACCGGCTTCGGCCAGTGTTTTCTCTTGGTGCCCCAGGACGTGTGCCATCAGGCCGCCAGCTTGCGGCGCGCCGCCATGTAAAAGCCCAGACCGAACAGACCAACGATGTACCCGATCCCGCCAAGGATGGTTTGCAGGTCATTCTGTTCGCGATAGGCCGCGATCTCGCGCCTGAGCGGGCGCAACTCGTCACGAACGGCCTTTGCGATAACCTGTCGTTCCTCTTGGCCTAGTGAAGTCGCGGAACCGACAGTCTGGGCCATGGTCGCCGAAGTTGCGCTGTCCGCTTTTTCTGCGACAACACCCATAATCTGCGCGACGTCCTCTGCAGGCATAGTAACCTGGGCCACGTGCCCGGCGCCCAGGTCAGCAAAGAATGTATGCGCCACGGCTGAGTACGGAGTGTAGATAAAAAACCCGTCTGCATCCGTCACCGTGCGACCCAGCTCTGCCCCATCCGGGCCAGTAACAATGACTTCGGTATCGCTTGCCATATCGCCGCTGGAAAAACCGATCTCACCCTCTATGGCATCACCGGACACAAAAACACCGGCTATGACTTTATGCGCCAGCGCAGGCAAAGGCGCACAGCACAAAGCCAGTGTGATAACCAGATGCTTCATGTGGTCGCTCCTCTGACAAACAGCTCGGGCTTGACTTTGCGCGCCAGCAAAACGGCGAACCCGGTCAAAATCGCTTCGATGGCCATGACAGGTATATGTGCAAAGAAAACAAGCTTGGCAGCGGGCAGGAACTCATCCCCCGACAGTGCCAGTGAAGTCGCGACCATGCCGGTCGTCGCCGCAATGGCAAATGCGCCACCCAAGCCACCCCAGATCGCACCCTGCAAAGGCGTCCCACGCGCGATCAGACGACCAAACAACAATCCGGCCACCACCGCGGGCAAAGCGATATTGACGGTGTTGATCCCCAACACCGTCAATCCGCCAAAGCCGAAAAAGACCGCCTGCAGCAAAAGCCCGACGAACAAAGCCGGGAATGCGGCCCAGCCAAGCAGCAGTCCAGCCATGCCATTGAGGATCAAATGTACCGATGACGGACCAATGGGTACGTGGATCAACGATGCCACGAAGAAACTGGCTGACAACACTCCGGCAGTGGGGATGCGGTCAAGATCCAGTGACCTGAGGCCCATGGCAATCCCACCCGCAGCGGCGACGGCACCGCCGACCACGACCGGGTTGGAAAGGGCTCCGTCGACGATGTGCATTTGGGTTTACTCCAGATCCCAGGCGCGGATCCAGATGACCGCATCCTGACTAAGTTCTTTACCCTCATGTTCGGTCACTGGACCTGAACCTAGTGCTGCGAAACCCCAGTAACCGGCTTTTGGAACGCCAAACGAAAAGTACCCGTTGTCGTCCGATATGGCGACCACGGCACCACCCGGCATTGGTGACACCTTCGGTGTCGAAGCGGCCGAGCTCTCCATGCCAGGTTCGGCGGCCATGTACTCGATCTCGATCTCAGCACCTGCAACCGGCTGACCATCAGCCATCACACGGCCCGTGAAGGTCGAACCCGCGATGATGTTGGTCGGCTTGTTAAGCGGTATGATCTCGGTCAGCAGACCCACAGGGTTCATCCAGTCGGTCGGCAATGCGTTGCGGTTCAGGAACGCTTTGGTGAACTGCTGGATATAGATGTCTTCGGCTTCCTCATAATAAGGTTGAGGAACCGTCACCAGCACGTAATCGCCCGAACGTTTGACAGGAACACTGCCTTTGAACGCCGCCCCCTCGTTTTCTCCACCGGTGAAGCGGACAGGTTCCAGCGTATCAAGTAAATCAGTTTTTTTGCCGTTGTGGATCACATAGAATTCCTGCGGCTTTTCCATATCCATGACATGACCGTTCTCGAACGGATGCCAGAAGATCAGCTTGACCGGCACATCGCCGGGTTTCTCGATCATGGTGTTGGTGGTGTATTCCAAAAGGA
Organism: Ruegeria sp. YTSB088; assembly: GCF_059609825.1. Lineage (NCBI taxonomy): Bacteria > Pseudomonadati > Pseudomonadota > Alphaproteobacteria > Rhodobacterales > Roseobacteraceae > Ruegeria > Ruegeria sp. YTSB088. The sequence continues at coordinate 14,821 of NZ_JBXWMM010000021.1, forward strand.
AATGCGCATTTGCCATGGCAGGAAGTGCCATCGCTGCAGCGGCTGCACTGAGCAGCTTTTTCATGAACAGTCGTCCTTGTCCCGTCGCGCCAATCCCGGTGCGAAATTCACTTTGACTGCGGGACATCCAACGCCAAATTGCCCTTTCAGGCATCCTGTTCCGACGCACATCCCGTCGCCGATGAGGAGCGCCCCTTATGGGGGCACATGCCCGGCAGGTATCCTGACTTGCGGGTCAAAGCGTCGGACTGGCCTTCCCGGGAAAACCCCAGTGGCGTTTCAGCCCTGCTCGCCGCTTACAGTTGCGGGTGCAGTTGCGGAATTGGGCCTGAGCCCGCACCGCATTCCCTATTGATTCCAGAGCGCGCCCCGGAACCGGACATGTCCAGCGGCTTGCCAGACAATCCCAGTCTCCGTCAACGATCAATTGTGATGGCGGTCGAAAAAGTTATGAGCCTGGGAAGTCTGGTGTGGTTTGACGTGCTTTGGTAAGCATCAGTGGAAGAAGGGGAAATACACTTCTAGGCTTCTGAAAGATACCTTTCCGACAACGGCAAGCTTGCTGCGCCCAGCGAGCGCGCATCCGGGCCCACGGCCCCCGCCAGCACCAAAGGGCGCTCAAGACCGGTCAGGTTAACCTCGGACAGTTTGTTTTCGACCAATTCAACCAAATGCGCCTTGATGTCCGGCGGCATCCAGCCGTCAATCTTTACGCATTCAAAGTCGATTAAACTGCATGATGATACAATCGCATATGCAATCCCGCTCGCGGTCTTATTCAACCAGTTCTCCAGTTGAGCTTTTGGCACATCCCAATGCTCGGTCGATTCCCATAAAGAATGCGAGGTTGCCCCTGCTGTCGTGATTGCACGCTCGAGCACATAAAGGCTAGCCACGTCAATCAGCGGCTTCACACCGCCTGCGTCATCAGGAACAGGCAAAGGACCGAGCGCGCCTGCATTTCCCCGACCAGAAAAGATCGAGCCATTAAGGACCACCCCGCCGCCAATGAAGAAGCCGACGTAGAAATACAAAAAATCTCTTGGCCCGTCAGCCGGGCCAAAAACCAATTCCGCACCACAGGCCGCTGTCGCGTCATTTTGAAGGAAAACTGGCATATTGCAGCTGAGAGCCAGGTCCGCTTTTAAGTCCGACGCGCGCCACGGGTCCATTTTTTCCTGAGGAACCTGCAAAGTCTTCGCCCAGTCCCACAGGTAAAAGGGCATAGCTATTCCGAGCCCCGCGATCCGGCTTTTGGACTCAGGTGACATGGACGACATCACTTTCCCAAGACTCTCTCTGGAAAAATCCAAAGTGGCATTCGGCGTTGGATAGTCATAGGTTCGCCTCTCTCGTTGCCGCACGTTTCCGACAAAGTCAGTCAAAACCAGTTCGGTACTGCGGCGCCCGACTTTAAGCCCAAAGAAGAACGCACCATCCGGATTGAGGCGCATAGGAACAGAAGGCTGCCCGACTTTCCCGCGAACCGGTTCACCGCGCAGAAGCAACCCATCCTTTTCCAATAGACGCATAATGACGGAAACCGTTTGTGCCGACAGTCCCGTCATGCGCGCGATTTCGGACTTCGCAAGGGCCTGATGGCGCCGGACAAGAGATAACACAAGGCGTTCGTTTCGGGCCCGCATGCCGCTTTGGTTCGTTCCGCGCACCTCTGACCCGTGCGAGCCAATCGAGTTTGTCTGAGATGAATATTCAGGCACGACCACCCCTTTCTTGCTTGAGAATGAGAAAGCCGACCCGCCCTGTCAATAATAAATAAGAGTGAGTTATTTATTGACTCAATATTTGATTCTTGTGATGGTTTCTCATGGGATCAGGTTATTTTTGCCTGATCGCTCTCGTGCCCTCATAGGCATTAGAAAAACTGGGAGGATTATCGATGAAACTTGCAAGACTTGCGGGCGCGACAGCGCTGGCAGCTGCTGCCATGGCTGGCAGTGCAATGGCGGAAGGTGAAACTGTTTGCCTGATCACCAAAACGGACACCAACCCGTTCTTTGTCAAAATGAAGGAGGGCGCGACAGCGAAGGCGGAAGAGCTGGGAATGACGCTGAAAGCCTTTGCGGGCAAGGTCGACGGTGACCATGAAACGCAGGTGCAAGCCATTGAGACCTGCATTCTGGACGGCGCCAAAGGCATTCTTCTGACGGCCTCGGACACATCATCCATCGTTCCGGCTGTGAAGCAGGCGCGGGATGCAGGGGTTCTGGTAATCGCTCTGGATACGCCGCTGGAACCCATTGACTCGGCTGACGCGACGTTCGCCACGGACAATTTCCTTGCCGGGCTGTTGATTGGACAATGGGCCAAAGCCACGCTGGGCGACGCCGCCAACGACGCCAAAATCGCGACACTGGATCTTGCCGTCAGCCAGCCGACAGTGGATGTGCTGCGCAATCAGGGCTTCCTTCAGGGCTTCGGTGTTGATCTGGCAGACCCGAACGTGATCGGCGATGAAGATGACCCCCGTCTGGTCGGGAGTGATGTCACTGCCGGCAACGAAGAAGGAGGTCGCCGCGCGATGGAAAACCTACTGGCCAAGGATCCGACGATCAACGTTGTTCACACCATCAACGAACCTGCGGCGGCAGGCGCTTATGAAGCGCTCAAAGCCATCGGACGTGAAAATGACGTACTCATCGTTTCCGTGGACGGAGGTTGCCCGGGCGTCCAAAACGTTTCTGATGGTGTTATCGGCGCAACGTCGCAGCAATACCCGCTGTTGATGGCATCACTGGGGGTTGAGGCCGTCAAGAAATGGGCGGACGAAGGTGTAAAACCTGAAAACACACCCGGTAAGGATTTCTTTGACACCGGCGTGGCGCTTGTAACGGACAAGGCCGCTGATGGCGTCGAGTCAATCTCGGTCAAAGAAGGCATGGACCTCTGCTGGGGTTGACCTGATCACCCGGAGGGCCGCAGAGGGCGGCCTTCCGCTTTTCAAGCCACCCATTCGCCCGAAAACTTGCTAGAGTCGTCAGTGACCTGACGCTTTGGGGGAACCTTTATGTCCGATACTTCACGACGATCAGACGACTTCGAAGCCGCTGCACAAGGCAGCCCGGAACAGATTGCCGAATTTGACGATCACCACCGCGGGTTTGTCGGAACGGTTCAGCATTTTCTGCATGTGAACCCCTCTCTGGTGCCGTTGATCGTTCTTGTGGCTGCCATCGTCATTTTCGGTGTATTGTTGGGCTCCAAGTTTTTCTCGCCATTTGCGCTGACCCTGATCCTGCAGCAAGTTCAGATTGTCGGGATCGTGGCTGCGGCGCAAAGCCTTGTCATCCTGACGGCAGGTATCGATCTTAGCGTCGGGGCAATCATGGTAATGTCGTCGGTTGTGATGGGTCAGTTCACCTTCCGGTATGGGCTGCCGCCATCGGTCTCGATCATTTGCGGCCTTTTCGTTGGCACAGCAATCGGCGCGGTGAACGGTTATCTTGTCAGCCGCATCAAACTGCCGCCGTTCATCGTGACGCTTGGAATGTGGCAAATCGTTCTCGCGGCAAATTTCCTCTATTCTCAGAACGAAACCATCCGGTCACAGGAGATCGAGGAACATGCCAGCATCCTGCAACTGTTCGGTGCCAAGTTTAACATCGGCGGAGCTGTATTCACCGTCGGCGTGATCTTCATGCTGGTGCTTATCCTCGTACTTTCCTACGCGCTTCGTCATACCGCCTGGGGAAGGCATGTCTATGCGGTCGGTGATGATCCGGAAGCCGCCGAGCTGTCCGGTGTCAATGTGCATCGCACGCTGATGTCAGTTTACATGCTGTCCGGGCTGATCTGCGCTTTCGCGGGCTGGGCCCTGATTGGTCGTATTGGGTCCGTGTCTCCGACGTCAGGACAGTTGGCAAACATTGAAAGCATAACGGCGGTCGTGATCGGGGGTATATCCTTGTTCGGTGGTCGCGGGTCCATTCTCGGGTCGCTGTTCGGAGCGTTGATCGTCGGCGTCTTCACACTTGGGCTTCGATTGCTGGGCGCTGATGCGCAATGGACGTTCCTGTTGATCGGCATCCTTATCATCGCAGCGGTCGCGGTCGACCAGTGGATCAGAAAGGTGGCAGCCTGATGGAACCTATTCTCAAAGGACGGAACCTTGTGAAGCGCTACGGCAAGGTAACGGCGCTGGATCAGTGCGATTTCGACCTGATGCCGGGCGAAATTCTGGCCGTGATCGGCGACAACGGCGCAGGCAAATCAACACTGATCAAGGCGGTATCAGGCGCGGTGGTGCCGGATGAAGGTGAAGTTTGGCTGGAAGGCCAGAAAGTGAACTTTCATTCCCCGATTGACGCGCGCGAAGCCGGTATCGAAACGGTCTACCAGACGCTTGCTATGTCCCCCGCCCTGTCGATTGCGGACAACATCTTCATGGGGCGCGAAATCCGGCGCAAAGGGCCGTTGGGATCATGGTTCCGAATGCTCGACCGTCCGGCGATGGAGAAATTCGCCCGCGACAAATTGAGCGAACTGGGCCTGATGACAATCCAGAATATCAATCAAGCCGTTGAAACTCTGTCCGGGGGTCAGCGTCAGGGTGTTGCCGTGGCGCGGGCCGCGGCGTTCGGCTCGAAGGTCATCATCCTGGACGAGCCAACGGCCGCACTGGGTGTGAAGGAAAGCCGTCGCGTTCTTGAACTGATCCTGGACGTGAAATCGCGTGGCATTCCGATCATCCTGATCAGCCACAATATGCCACATGTTTTCGAAGTTGCCGACCGGGTTCATGTGCACAGGCTTGGCAAACGCCTGTGCGTCGTTGATCCCAAGGATTACACGATGTCCGACGCAGTGGCGTTCATGACCGGTGCCAAGGAACCGCCCGTCGAGGATCAGGCCGCGTGACTGGCAAACTTGCCACCCCCAAGGCGCTAGCAAACAGAATCGCGGACGCCGTTCAAGCTTTGCCGCCGCTGCAAGACCGGCATCTTGTCGCGATAGCCGGGCCACCGGGATCGGGGAAAACGACTGCGGCCAGCCTTGCGACCACAGAGCTCAATCTACGCGGCGTCGCAACCGGCCTGGTTTCCATGGACGGCTTCCATTATGACAACGTGATCTTGAAGGATCGCGGCTTACTGAACTGCAAAGGATCCCCCGAAACCTTTGACCTTGCCGGCTTTCATGCATTGCTTGGTCGATTGCGTACGGAAGGAGAAGTCGCAGTACCCGAGTTTGTCCGAAATCTCGATCTGGCTATTGCTGCGCGGTCTATGATCACAGCGGATCAGCGCGTTGTTCTGGTTGAAGGCAATTACCTTCTCTTGAATGAACCGGGTTGGTCGGAACTTCACCAACTGTGGACATTCAAGGTATTCTTGGACACCGATTTGAAAACACTTGAAACCCGCCTGACCAACAGATGGATCGGCCACGGTTTGGACAAAAAAGCCGCCAAGGACCGTGCGCAGTCCAACGATCTGCCGAATGCGGAACGTGTGATCCGAAATTCGGTATCCGGCGATCTGGCCTTGACTTGAGTTTTTCCTGCGGCCAACAAAATCCGTCTTGATGAAAGGCCAGAGGTCAGATCCGGTATACCGGCGGAGCAAGACCGGCCTGGAACCAAGTCACGAAAGACACGATTGAAAACACCGGCAGCCCGGTCGCCCGCTGAATATCCGGCGCATAGGGGCACATATTCGTGCACTCCAGAACTATCGCCCCAAGATCGGGGTGTTCCGAGGCCAACGCGATTGCGGCCTCAACATTGTCTTCCCGGGCCTGCTGAACATTCAGACGCGATTCATTGCCAAGAATTGCACGGGTAAACTCTCGCCCACCCTCGGTTGTGCCTATTGGCGTATCCAAGGGGACATCGGCGGCACGCAAGTGGTCTTCGGTCAACGTAGACGCCGAAATGGTCAGTACACCGGCCCGTTTTCCCGCAGGAAGAATGCGGTTCACCAATTCGACCTGCATCAAGGACGAGGTGACGACGGGAACCGGAACAGCCTCGGCCAATTCCTTTTGAAACAGGGACAAGAACCCGCAATTGGTTGTTATGCCATCCGCGCCGTCTTTGACCAGCTCTTGCGCGGCGTCGATGAAGACCTCGAGCATACCTTCGGCCCGATGCCGAACAACCCGGTCCGGCGAGGCATCCCGGACGACGCGGTACAGCACCGGAAACGGCCAGGTCTGAGCATTGCCCATGTCGCCGGGAATTCTTGGGAATTGCGCGTCCAGCATGAGGATTCCCACCGATGCGCCATAAATGGATTTGCCGCCCTGGACGATCAATTCTGCGCCTCCTCGATAATGCGGGTCGAAATGTCTTCGGCCCCCTCCATGTAGATGCTGGTAATCCCGTGACGCACAGCGTCCTGCACCTGATCCATTCGTTTTGTGATATGAGCCGCCAGAACCCGTGCCGCCTCATCTGCATCCCGATCCAGCAGGGCTTGCATGACGTGTTTATGTTCGTCCTTGGACTTCTGCACCCGGTCCATGCTCATGGAAATCCAGCGGATATAGCGGATACGCTCGTTGATCCGTGTCAGAGTTTGCAACAACTCCATGTTCCCCGACAGTTTTGCAATCCCCAGATGGAACGCTTCGTCCCGGGTCACTGCCTCTTCGATCGTCAGGCCGGTGATGTCGATGCCCGTTTCATAAAGTTCATCACGCAACATTTGCAGGTCTGCATCCGTCGCCTTGGCGCAGGCTGATCGGGCCGCCGCGGATTCGATGATCTGCCGCAGCTCGAAAAGGTCGAACACGCTTTGCGCATCCAAGGGACGACAAAAGAACCCTTGCCCTGGGCGGAAATCGAACAGCCGTTCGGCGACCAGACGATTCAACGCTTCACGCAACGGCGTACGGCTGACGCCCAGGTCTCTGGAGAGAGCGACCTCGTTCAGGCGGTCACCGGGGCGCAGGCGGAAGGACACCGCCATGGCTTTGACCTGATCATAGATATCATCGACGCGTGGACCCGCCATAAACCCCGCCTTTCTTTCGTTGATTCACAGGTGCCACACACAGTTCTTGAAATCAATATACAAAACTGTATACAGCACTGTGTGCAATTGTGAATCGAAGGAGTCGCGAACGATGACAGGAACGAATTACCTGACCGGAGCCGAGGCAATGGTACGCATGCTTGAGGCGCATGGCGTTACCCACATGTTCGGTCTGTGCGGCGATACCACCTTGCCATTTTATGATGCGCTCGCCCGAATGGATCACGGCATTCAGCACATTCTGACCCGCGACGAACGGCACGCCGCCTACATGGCGGATGGCTATGCCCGCGTGACGGGCAAGCCCGGCGTTTGCGAAGGCCCTTCCGGCGGTGGCGCAACCTACATTCTGCCAGGTGTGGTCGAGGCCAATGAAAGTTCGGTTCCAATCCTGGCGATCACGTCCGATGTGGCAACGACCAGTCGCGGAAAATACCCTTTGACAGAACTGGATCAGCCAGCGTTGTTCCGGCCGCTGACAAAGTGGAACGCGTCTCTGGACGACGCCACTCGGCTTCCGGCCATGGTTCGTGCGGCGTTCCGGGCGATGACAACGGGAACACCCGGTGCGACCCACCTGGCACTGCCGTTTGATGCTCAGAAGGCACAGGTGGACGAAGCGGAAATCTGGGCCGACGAGCGGCATCGCAACTATCCCGCAGAGCGGGCTGCCCCCGATCCTGATGCCATCGAAGCAGCCGCAGCCATTCTTGCCCAGGCCAAATCCGCTGTCGCGGTATGTGGCGGCGGCCCCGTTCTGTCCGGCGCGACCGATGCATTGCGCCGCGTCGCCGGTCTGTTGGATATGCCCGTCGCCACAACCGTTTCAGGCCAAGGGTCCATCGCCGAAACCGACCCTTTGGCCCTGGGTGTTGTCGGATCGAACGGCGGTGTCCCCGCGACCCGTGCCGTGGTAGATCAGGCTGATGTCGTCTTGTTCATCGGGTGCCGCGCCGGTTCGGTCACGACCGAACGGTGGAGAAGCCCCGGGCGCAACACCACGATCATTCACATCGACAGCGACCCCATGGTGATCGGCGCAAACTATCAGACAGAAGTGGCGATTTGCGCCGATGCCCGTTTGGCGTTGGAGGCACTGGCCCACGCATTGGAGCAACGGCAAGACCTGACCAGTCAAAGCGGAACAGCCATGGCCCGCGCCGCGTGGGAGGCCAAGGCTGCGGCGTTTGCCCCCTTGGCTGCAAGTCGGGAAACCCCGATACGGCCCGAGGCTGTCATGGCGTCCCTGATGGACATTCTGGACGACGATGCGATTGTGGTCGCTGATCCCGGCACCCCCTGCCCCTATTTCAGCGCGCATTACCGTTGGCGGCAACCCGGGCGGCATTTCATCACAAATCGCGCGCATGGAGCACTGGGGTATTCTCTGGGGGCGGCCATGGGTGCACATGTCGGGCGGCCCTCGGTCAAGACGCTTGCCGTTATGGGCGATGGTTCGTTTGGGTTCGCCTGCGGTGAGTTTGAAACCATGGTCCGGCACAATATGCCAATCACCTCGATCGTTTTCTCGAACTCGGTCTTCGGATGGATCAAGGCGGGTCAGGATGCTGGGTTTGATCAACGGTATTACAACGTTGATTTCAACCGGACCGACCACGCCGCCGTCGCAGCCGCCTTTGGAGTGAAATCATGGACGGTCAAGGACCCTGAGGACTTGCCGAAGGTGCTGAAACAGGCCGTCGACCATGATGGCCCCACATTGGTCGACATCCATTCGCAGCAGCTTCACGACGCCGCTGCACCTGTGTCAGAGTGGGTCGCGTAAGAGGCAATCGACGGGGTCAGCTGGGCCAGAAACTCCTGCGCAATCGTGGACAGGGGGCGCCCCTTTGCGGTGATGATTGCAAGATCCAGCATGACGGATGGCCTGAACGGGCGGGTCTGGTACCCGCTCTCACCGTCGAACGTCACGGTAAAGGGGTCGATCATCGCGACCCCCATGCCCTGTTTCACAAAACTCAGCAGGTTCTCGGACAGGTGCGTGTGGATCTTTGTACGCCACGTGCACCCGGATGCCTGAAAGATTTCACGGGTTCGACGGTGGGTTTGGTGTTCCGGCCCCATCACGATGAAGGGCTCGTTTTCCAATATTTCCGGTGTCAGTACGTCGTACTCGGCCAAGGGGCTGTGTTCTGGAAAAGTCGCCAGCGTTTCGAACTGAAATACCTGATAGTTCAGCGTGTCATGTAGGATCGGCATCTCGACAATGCCGATTTCAAACAGGCCGGAAATCACCCATTCCTGAATCTTGGAAGAATACTGCGACTGAAAACTGACGGATAGGTTGGGGCGGCTTTTGGCAAAACGGGCGATCTCGCGCGGCATGAAACCAAATGACAGAAGATGCGGTGCCGCAACCTGCAATTGACCGGGATGCTTGTTCTGCAGATCCGTCACGGCCTGCGCCACGTGATCCAGCCCGCGCACGACCGTGTCGACTTCGCGGAACAGCAACTCGGCTTCCGGAGTGGGCAACAAACGACCCTTGTTGCGCTCGAACAGAGGCAGTCGCGCTTCACGTTCCAACTGAGCCAACAGATTGCTTATTCCAGGCTGGGATATCCCAAGCACCGAGGCCGCGCCGGTTACGGTTCCGGTTTCCATGATGGCATGAAACGCTTGAAGCTGGCGAAAGCGCAGGGACATGGATTACCACATCATTTTTTCTGATGAACTGTCGAAGATATAGTATTTGAAATGATATGCCCGTCAAGGCAGGCTTCCGCTCAACGACAGGGGGCGGAATGAGCGATCTGGCACAAAAAATCATCGGTTACGACCTCTGGCACCTGAAGCTTCCGGTCACGTCCCGCCGGGATCACGGTATAGGGTCCGTTGAAGGCGTTTGCGAAGTTGTTATCCTGCGACTGACATCCGAGGATGGCACACAGGGATTCGGCGAAGCGTCACCATGGTCGGTGTTCACCGGCACCCCGGAGGCGACTTTCGCGGCGCTGGATCGTTACCTGCGCCCCCTCGTTCTTGGAGCCAGCGTAAGTGACCGATCGGCTATCATGGCACGCGCCACCTATGCCGTGGCACATTGCACCGAGGCGAAGGCCGCGCTGGAAACCGCTCTGCTGGATTTGGCCGGCCGTATCAGCGACATCCCGGTCTGGTCTTTGTTGGGCGGTCGTTGCCGCAGCACCATTCCGCTCAGCTGTTCCATCGCCAACCCGGACTTTTCTCAGGACATAGACCTGTTGGCGCGGTTGCGAGAGGATGGCGTGCGGATTGTCAAACTCAAGACCGGGTTCAAGGATCACGCCTTTGACATCATGCGGTTGGAGTACCTTGCGCAGAACTGTCCTGAGTTCTCGGTCCGCGTGGACTATAATCAGGGGCTGAGCATCGGGGAGGCTCCGGCACGGGTGCGGGACGTGGCCCAGTTCAATCCTGATTTCATCGAACAGCCAGTTCGCGCCCATCACTTCGGCATGATGGCAAAGCTGCGCCAAATGACCGATGTTCCCCTTCTCGCTGATGAGAGCGTCTTTGGTCCCGAAGATATGGAACGCGCCGCGCGTGAAAGCATTTGCGATGGCGTGTCCGTGAAAATAATGAAGTCTGGCGGTCTGACACGAGGGCAAACGGTCGCCCGCATCGCGGCTGCGCAAGGTCTGACGGCGTATGGCGGGGACATGTTCGAGGCTGGTTTGGCCCATCTTGCGGGTACCCATATGATTACCGCGACACCCGAGATCACATTGGGCTGCGAGTTTTATCAGGCGTCCTATTTCCTGAAAGAGGACATTCTGGAAGAACCCTTCCGGATCAGGGACGGACAGGTCTGCGTGCCCGAAAGCCCGGGGCTTGGCGGCAAGCCCGAGCTGGCAAAGCTGAACCATTATACAGTGGCCAAGGCGGTTTCAGAATGAGTGAAAAGAAAACCATAGCCATCATCGGCGCCGGTATAGTCGGCGTTTCGGCCGCGGTCTGGCTGCAAAGGGACGGACACGACGTGATCCTGTTCGACAAGGCCGGACCGGGTGAAGGCACGTCTCATGGCAATGGCGGTGTATTGGCGTCCTGTTCCATCATACCTGTGACGGTTCCCGGGTTGCTCGGCAAAGCGCCGAAAATGTTGCTGAGCTCCTCGCAGCCGCTGTTTTTGAAATGGGGGTATTTGCCTAAGCTGCTTCCATGGCTCCGGCAATATCTAAGCCACGCGAACGTAGCCGACGTTGAACGGATTGCAGCCGCCCTGACACCGATCGTCGGCGACAGCCTGAATGATCACAAGGCCTTGTCAGCAGGCACATGTGCTGAAAAGTGGATTGTGCCCAGCGACTATCTGTTTCTCTACGAAAACCGGGCTCATTTTGAACAAGATGCGTTGGGCTGGGGAATCCGACGGAAGAACGGCTTTGATTGGGAAGAACTGGAGGGCAAGGCGTTTCACGACTATGACCCCGTGTTCAGCCTGGATATCGGTTTCGCTGCCAAGCTGTCCAACCACGGTCATATCACCGATCCCGGGCGGTACGTGAAAGACCTGGCCGCCCATGTTGAGGCTGGCGGAGGCCGGATCATCCGCGCCAACGTCGAAGACGTCACGCGCGACAACGGCCGTGTTACCGGTGTGCGCGCGGGTGGTGAGACCATTGCTTGCGACATCGCCATTGTTACGGCTGGCGTCTGGTCCAGACCACTTGCGAAGCGACTGGGGGTTTCTGTTCCTCTTGAAAGCGAGCGCGGTTATCATCTTGAATTGGTGGCACCTTCTGCCATGCCCCGTAGCCCGGTCATGGTGGCTTCGGGCAAGTTTGTTGCCACGCCCATGGATGGGCGCATACGCTTGGCAGGTATTGTGGAGTTCGGAGGGCTGGACGCACCGCCCTCGCGCGCACCGTTTGAATTGATGCGAAGAAATGCCCGGACCGCTTTTCCGGGCATAACATGGAAGGAGGAAGTGGAATGGATGGGGCACAGGCCGGCCCCGGCTGACTCGATCCCGATCATCGGTGATGTGCCCGGAATCAAAGGGGCCTATATGGGCTTTGGTCATCATCACATTGGCCTGACAGGTGGGCCAAAGACCGGACGGCTTCTGGCGCAGATGATCGCGGGCAGAACCCCGAACACGGACGTAAGCGTCTACGCGCCGTCACGCTTTGCAACATAAGAACAGACCGATGAAAAATACCGGTATTTCAAAACTCGATAGGGAGAAAACGATGAAAAAACTGACAAACCTTCTGGCAGCATCCGCTTTGACTGCCGCCGCGGCAGCACCAGCCGTGGCCGAAAAATGGGACATGCCGATGGCCTATTCGGCGTCGAACTTCCATTCGGCCACCGGTTCGGAATTCGCCAAATGTGTAACGACCGGAACCGGCGGTGAGATCGAAATCGTTACGCATCCATCCGGCTCGCTGTTCAAAGGTGCCGATATCAAACGCGCTATCCAGACCGGGCAAGCCCCGATTGGTGAGCGTCTTCTGTCCGGCCACCAGAATGAGAACGCGTTGTTCGGTTTCGATTCGATACCGTTCCTTGCAACCTCGTTCGATGACAGCGCCAAGCTTTGGGATGCGGCAAAACCGTCAATTGAAAAGGTGCTGGCGGAACAGAACCTGACGTTGCTTTACGCGGTGCCATGGCCGCCTCAGGGACTGTATTTCAAGAATGAGGTGAACTCGGTCGCCGATATGAAGGGCATCAAGTTCCGCTCTTACAACAACGCGACTTCGCGACTGGCCGAGTTGACAGGGATGTTGCCGGTAACGATCGAAGCGGCGGAAATCAGTCAGGCTTTTGCGACGGGTGTTGCCGAGTCGATGGTGTCTTCGGGATCAACCGGGTATGACCGCAAGGTCTGGGAAAGCCTGAACTATTTCTACGAAGTCGACGCCTGGTTGCCGCGCAATTATGTGATGGTGAATTCGGATGTCTGGTCGGGCGTGTCCGACGCCAACAAGAACATCATCAAGGCCTGCGCGGAGCTGGCGGAATACGCAGGTAACTGGCGGGCCAAGGAATACACTGGTTTTACTCTGCAAGGTCTGCGTGATGGCGGAATGACCGTCGGTCCGGCATCTGAGCAGATGACGAATGAGCTGAAGGAGATTGGTGTAACCATGACCAATGAATGGCTGGAAGCCGCCGGTGACGAAGGCAAAGCCATCGTCGATGCGTTCAACGCGTCTCAGTAACCGTTCGGAGCGGGCGGCGTTACACTGTGTCGCCCGCTTTCCACCCAATCATAACACAGCGGGGACACCATGGCGGTTTTGCGAGGGCTTCGGTCCGTTCTGGACTTCATCTATCAGGCAGCAGGGGTAATGGCGGCGCTCAGCCTGATTGCCATTCTTTTGCTGATCGTCGTGCAGATGCTGGCCCGCTGGACAGGTGAGGTATTTCCCGGAGCGCCTGACTATGCCGGGTACGCAATGGCGGCGGCATCTTTCCTGGCCTTTGCCAATGCGTTGAACCGGGGCAGCCACATTCGGGTTTCAATCCTTCTGAACGCGGTGCCGGACGGTGTGCGGCGTATCCTTGAAATCTGGTGCTTCACTATCGGCACTGCCGTCATGTGGTATTTCTGCTGGTATGCCTATCGCTTCGTCTATTGGAGCTGGAAGTTCAACGACATCAGCCAGGGACAGGACAGAACCGCGCTCTGGATTCCCCAGTCGGCGATGCTGATCGGTGCCGTGATCCTGGCCATCGCGCTGACGGATCACCTGATTCATGTCCTGTTCAAAGGTGACCATCGCATTGTCCGCGATCTGGCCGACCAGAGCCACGGAGAGTAAGAGCATGGAAAACCTGTCTGTCATCATCCTTTTCCTCTTTGTTCTGTTCACCTTGCTCGGCACCGGTGTCTGGGTCGGACTGGCCCTGATGGGGGTTGCCTGGGTCGGTATGGAACTTTTCACGACGCGCCCCGTGGGCGATGTGATGATCACCACCATATGGTCAGCATCGTCTTCGTGGACCCTGACCGCCCTGCCCATGTTCATCTGGATGGGCGAAATCCTGTACCGCACGCGATTATCCGAAGACATGTTCAAAGGCCTCTCCCCGTGGATGGCCCCCCTGCCCGGCGGCTTGGTGCATACGAATATCGTGGGCTGTACTGTCTTCGCAGCAGTCTCAGGTTCGTCGGCAGCAACGCTGACCACAGTCGGCAAGATGTCGATCCCCGAACTGCGCAAGCGAAATTACCCCGAACAGATGATCATCGGCACGTTGACTGGCGCTGCGACGCTGGGGCTGATGATCCCTCCGTCACTGACCCTGATCGTGTACGGGGTGACGATCAATGAATCGATCACCAAACTGTTCTTCGCCGGTATCCTTCCCGGCCTTGTTCTCGCCGCTATGTTCATGGGCTATGTCGCGATCTATTCCAAATTGGGCAAAGACTGGAACCCGAATGACGAAGGCAAGCTGAGCTTTGCCGAAAAAGTCCGGAACTCCCGCTTTCTGTTGCCCGTGATCCTGCTGATCACGGTCGTCATCGGCTCTATGTATCTGGGCTATGCCACCGCGACAGAGGCTGCGGCGTTCGGGGTGATCGGCAGTCTGTTGCTGGCGGCCGGCCAGGGGTCATTGAACTGGAAGACATTCACTGAAAGCCTGATGGGTGCTACGCGAACCAGCGCGATGATCGCCCTGATCCTTGCTGGCGCTGCGTTCCTGTCGCTGTCCATGGGGTTCACCGGTCTGCCGCGTGGGCTGGCCGATCTGATCGCCGGATGGGAACTGACCCGTTTCGAACTACTGATGGTTCTGCTGGTGTTCTACATTATTCTGGGTTGTTTTCTTGACGGGATTTCCTCGGTTGTGTTGACCATGGCCGTGGTGGAACCGATGATCCGCGACGCCGGGATTGATCTGATCTGGTTCGGGATCTTTATCGTGGTTGTCGTCGAGATGGCACAGATCACACCCCCGATCGGGTTCAACCTGTTCGTGATGCAGGGTATGACCAACCATGAGATGAGCTATATCGCACGCGCCGCGATACCGATGTTCCTGATCATGGTACTGATGGTCTTCATCCTCATCTGGTTCCCCGACCTAGCCACCTGGCTGCCCGAGAACTTGCGCCAGAGCCCGGGCGGATAAAACGGCCTTGAACCCACTCCATCTGGCGGCCCGTCACGGGCCCCGTGTTCTGGTCGCCGGATTGGTGGCGGGTCTGTTTTTGCCGGGTTTGGCCGAGCCCATGCGAGACCTGCTGCCGCCCTTAGTCGTGCTGTTGCTGTTCGTCACCGTCCTGAGAATGGACCCAGAAACCATTCTTGGGTCGCTGAGCGATCTGCACCAGGTCGCGTTTACTGTTGTTGGGTTTCAATTCGTAATACCGCTGATCATTCTGGCCATCGGCTTTGCGGGAGGTTGGACGGGAACGCCGGTGCTTCTGTCCCTGCTGATCATGGCGGCAGCACCTTCGATTTCAGGCAGTCCTAACATGTGTCTGATGATGGGTTATCCGCCTGAACACGCGATGCGAATGCTGGTTGTTGGCACTGCCCTGTTGCCATTGACAGCGTTTCCCCTGTTCCTGCTCATGCCCGAATTGGGCGACATTCAATCCGTGCTGTTGGCCGGACTGCAACTGTTGTTGACGATACTCTGCGCAACCGGCGCCGCCATCTTTGTACGGCGTGTTTGGTTGCGTTCACCATCCCATTCCACCTTGTTGAATCTGGAAGGGTTGGGCACAATTTCTTTGGCCGTATTTGTCATCGGCCTGATGCCTTCAGTCAGCGCCACAGCATTGGAGAGCCCGACTGTCGCGATCTTCTGGATCGTGCTCGCCTGTTTGGCCAATTTCGGCACTCAAATTGTTACGTTCCGTTTGACCCGAGACAGGTTACCAGCAGCCAGTTCTACCGCTGTCTCCCTGATCGCAGGAAATAGAAACATCGCAATTTTCTTCGTGGCTTTGCCGCCTGAGGTCACCGCGCCGATCATGGCCTTTATCGGGGCGTATCAGATTCCGATGTACCTGACACCAGTGGTCATGCGTCATCTCTATAAGAGACAACGTCCACCCGAGTAGCTGGTAGCACTTCCTCAAGATACCTTTTCCCCGTCCCATACCGACTTTAGGCAGACTCCACGCCTCCAGTTCAGTGCCAAAAACTTGTTTGGCGGCATCTGGAATATGTTGTCACTATTGACAGTTAATTGTGCTATCCCTATTTACTGTCAACACTGACAGCTAAGGGTTTATCATGCCGCCCAAAAATATGACGATCGCATCTGTAATGACGCTGGCCTCGTCCCTTGGGGCGTCCGCGCAGACTCTCACTGCAACGGTGAAGGACGTACGCAACGCAAAGGGCGATCTGATCATTGCGGTGTTTGACGAAGCTAAACCATTTGAGGCTATGGACATGACGAACGCTGCGGCTTTGGCTGCGGTTCCTGCTGTCGAAGGCCAGGTTTCGGTTACCTTTCACAATCTCCCGCTTGGCAAATACGCGATTGCCGCGATTCACGACGAGAACAGAAACAGCAACCTGGATACCGACAAAGATGTTCCAACCGAAGGGTACGGCTTTGGCGGTATGGGGCGAAGCGGTCTGCCACCAGAATTCGCGGATGCCGCGGTCGCCGTCGGCACCGGCGCAACTGGAAACCTGAAGTTGAAATACTGGAAATAACATGAGCGGGCGCCCCTCAAATCGTGATGAACGTTATGATCAGGTTATGCAGGCTCTGGTCAGATGTGTTGCGAGATATGGCCTCGATGGTGCATCGCTTTCACAAATAGCCAAGGAGGCAGGCCTGACGCGTCCTCTGATCCGGCATCATCTGGGCAATCGGGATGAATTGATCACGACCCTGCAAGACTATGTTCTGAAATGCTTTTCGGAACAGTCTGACGCGCTTGTTGGGGTCTTGCCGGCCTCGGGCAAATCAGAACATCTGATCGATCTTCTGTTCTCGGACATGAACCAGACGTCACCTGATATGGTACTTGCCTTTGCAGCACTCACCGCGCGGGCTGTCGAGGATGTTTCGCTTCGCCAGGCTTGTCGTGAGGCTCTGCTTTCCTTTGAAACTGCGATTGCCGCGATATTGCGCGCGGATTTCCCGAAAGTGGATGCCGCAAAAGTCAATACCACCGCTCATGGTATCGTGGCCCTTTATTTCAACGCGACGTCTTTGGCCCCCCTGGAAATGCCGAGTGTCTGGAAAACACAGGCCGAACAGGCCGCGCGTGCACTGTTCAATGGCCTGGAGCACGCATCATGACACGCAGGCGGCAGCTGAACTACATCACCTTTGCTGCGCTGATGGTCACGACAGTACTTGGCTATCAGTCGTTGTGGGGTCTTCTTTTCATGTTCTGGACAATCCCGAATTTCTATTCCGGTCACGCATTGCTTTTGACCGACGTAACCCGGGATGAAGACCCCGTCCTGTTTTGGCTGATCCAACTCGCCTGGATCGCACTTGGCCTGTCGATGATTGCCATCGACATTCTACCTTCAACGTTTTGAAGAAACCTTCACAAGAGGCTCAAATGAAACCCATGCTGCACCTTTTGCCAGTCGAGGCTTACACGAGCCAGGATTGGTTCAACCGGGAAATGCGCGAAATCTTCTCCAAAACCTGGCGTTACGCCGGTTTTATGGAGGATGTCAGCGAACCTGGCCAATTCATCGCCGTGCAGGCCGGACTCAACAATATTTTCGTGATCATGGGGCGCGATCGCCGCCTGCGCGCGTTCCATAACATCTGCCGCCACCGCGGCACCCAACTGATCAGGGCGGTTGGCAAAACGCAAAAGGCCTTGACCTGCCCTTATCACGACTGGACGTACGACCTTGAAGGCAATCTGATTTCGGTGCCGGATGAGCAAGAGGAATATGGCAAGGTCGACAAGTCCTGCCTTGGCCTGAAACCCGCCAAGGTCGATATCTGGAAATCGATGATTTTCGTCCATCCAGACCCCGACGCACCTTCCATCGCCGAATGGCTCGGCCCGGTCGAACCCCATATCGGCCCCCACGTCCCGGAAGAGCTGATCGAGTATGCAGACCTGAACAACAGCTACAAGATAAAGGCCAACTGGAAGGTTGTCGTTGAGAACTACATCGACGTTTACCACCTGAGTCATCTGCACTCGAGTACGCTGCAGATGTATGACCATAAAGCCGCAAAGTACCACTGGGAAGGACCCCATTACTTGTTTTGGGAGCCGCCGGTGGCAGAATTTCTGGAAGATCAGGAAAGCAAACTGACCGCCCCACGCGTCATACCCAAAGACATGAATGGAGCCTGGGTGCCCATGCTGTTCCCGGGTATTGGCCTGGCCGCTTCAGAAGACGGCTGGAATATCTTCATTATCGAACCCCTTGGCCCGGAACTGACACGAGTTCGCAACCGTGGGCGGGTGTCCAACAGCTCGGAATGGGAATTCACCAAACAGTCGATGAAGTCGTCCTCTTTCTGGTCCAAGTTTGGAATAGGCGGAAAATACGACGCCAATGACGCGATGGGCGAAGATGACCCGATGGTTACCGGCGACTTTACCGGCGAAGATATCTACGCGTGCGAGCAACAGCAGAAATCCCTGCATTCACCGTATTTTGAAGCAGGTCCGGCAGCAAACGGTGAAAGCCCCGTTATCGAGCACCAGAAAGTTGTTCTGCAATGGTTGGGGGACGGTAAATGAGCCCGCGTGACTTTTTTCCATTGCGCGTTTGCGGGACCAGAGTTGAACTGGATGGCTTGGCAAAGACCGTTATGTTCGAGATTCCTGATCGCTTGATGGACACGTTCGCCTGGAGACCGGGCCAGCACGTGTCCATTCGTTTCACTATTGATGGCGAAGAGCACCGTCGAAGCTATTCGGTCTCAAGTTCACCTTACTCCGGGGGCCCGCTTCGGATCACCGTCAAACGGGTCAAGGGTGGCAGTGTCAGCAACTTCATCAACGACACTGTTCAGGAAGGACAAACCATCGACGTCATGCCGCCATTTGGCAGTTTCTGCCTGGAACCCGATGAAACGGCACGACGCACTCATTACTTTCTTGGCGCGGGCTCTGGCATCACTCCGCTCTTTGCGATGCTGAATTCCGTTTTGACAGCTGAGCCCTATTCAGTCGCGCATCTGGCATATGGCAACTCAAACGCCCAAAGCATCCTTTTTCAGGAAGAACTGAGCGTGCTGAAGGAAGCACATCCTGAGCGTCTTACAATCAACCACGTTTTTTCGAAACCCGGCTGGTGGTCCAGTGCCGAGTATTGGCGGCAGGGTACAATCGACCTGCCTGCAATTGAAGCGTTGATCACCGAGTATCCTCCTTACGCTCAGGACGCTCAATACTATGTCTGTGGTCCCGGCGACATGAACCAGACCGTCAAATCGGCCTTGATGTCCATTGATGTGCCCACGAACCGCATCCACGTGGAAAGCTATGGTGCTTCACCGGATCTGGACACTGGTTTTGAAGGGGTGGAAGCAACCGCTGAACTGACGCTGGAAGGCGCCCGACATCTCATTTCGATCTCCAAGGGACAGACCCTTCTTCATGCAGCGCAGTCCGCAGGTCTGAAGCCACCCTATTCCTGCCAATCGGGGGTCTGCGGCGCGTGCCGGGCCAAACTGACCAACGGCACAGTTCATATGCGGGCGCGCATGGCGCTGGAGGATGAAGACATCAAAGCCGGAGAAATCCTGACCTGCCAATCAATACCCACGGTGGAAAAACTGGCGATCAGCTTTGATCAGACGCGTCGCTGAAGAACGGTAGGTGAGTCTGAGGCGGGTTGTTTCATGCCGCCTCAGGCCCTGTTGCGGATCAGATTATGCGTCCGGCGCACATTCTCGGATTACGAAGTGCTTGGTTGTTTCTTCCACAACTTCCCAATAGCCACGAAAACCGTTGGGGATCAGAAAGCTGGCCCCGGTTCGAAAATCCTGACGGGTCCCGTCTTCGTGGATCAGGGCACAATGGCCTTTGACGATATAGCAATATTCGTCCTTGTCCGTAAACGCGTGCCATTTGCCCTTCGTAGACGTCCAGGTCCCAGCGGACAGTTGTCCATCCGGGCTGGTGAAGTGCATTCCAATCTTGTGATGCGGATCGCCCTCGACAACGCGATCGGGAAGGTCAGCCAAACGCCTTTGGCTGCGCGTTGCGGGCTCATCGAAAAGATTGAGTACCTGTGTCGTCATGAGGTCATACCCTCCTGCTGGTCGTGTATTGCGAGATGACGTGACCGGCCAATGATCGGTCACGTGCTGGACTTGGATTTTCGCCATCCTCTAATGAAACAGGTAGACACCTGCCAATACGAGAGCAGCGATGAAGATTGTCTCGGCCACGATCAGGACGATGGCCTGCCCGCCCACATCCAGAATGCGCTTGAGTGACGTTTTCATGCCCACTGCCGCAATTGACACCAGCAGCGCCCATCGACTGAGATCGGCCATTACCGACGAGACCACGTCCGGGATCAGACCCATTGAATTCAGGACGGCAAAGATCAGAAAACCAACGACAAACATCGGCAAAATGGGTGGGCGCTTGCCGTCTGCTTCGCCGAGTTCAGCGTGGCGTCGGACAAGAATCGAGATGACCAGAACCACCGGGGCCAGCATGGCGACACGGATCAGCTTGACCAGTGTCGCGACCTCTCCGGTTTGATCCGAGACCGAGAACCCTGCCCCGACAACCTGCGCGACATCGTGAATCGTCCCGCCGAGGAAGACCCCGGAAACCTCGTCGTTGAACTCAAATGCCTCAGTGAGGATGGGATAGGCGATCATCGCGATTGTCGACAGAACAGTGACGGACAATACCGTGAAAATCAGGTTGCGTTCCGAATGCTCGTTTTTGGGCAGAATGGCAGACAGGGCCATCGCGGCCGACGCGCCGCAAATCGCGACCGAACCGCCCGTCAACACACCGAAGCGCCAGCCACGACCCAGCAGGCGCGCGCCCAGAAGGCCGAACAGAATCGTGAGGATCACACCCGCAATAACGACCGCAATCAGATCCCCGCCAAGGCTCATCATCAGTTCAACCGAAATTCGGGCCCCAAGCAGAGCCACGCCAAAACGAAGAACGGTTCGTGCCGTAAACTCGATACCGGCTTTGCAGTCGCCTGCGTCGTCTTCGGCCAGAAAATGGAACGCAATGCCCAGCAACAAGGCCATCAGCATTGCCGGAGCGCCATAGTGCTCGGACAAAAATTTCGCCGCAACAGCAACAACCACGGAAACTAAGAATCCGCGACCGTTCAAACGAACGAAAGACCGTGCCCGAAGCCACGGCGAGTTGGATGCACTTAACGCCTGCATCTTACTTCCTTTGCTATATTTGAGCTGCCTTTTGGGCAAAGCATGCCCCCGCCCGAACCGTATTCGGTTCGGGCGGGGGCATGATCAGATTACAGCTCGACCTGATCTTTCATTTCGTCGGCTGAGATTCCGGCGACTGCGACGGGTTTTTTCATTGCGTCGCGGCGGAAGGGTTCG
>NZ_JBXWMM010000022.1:0-35230 GCF_059609825.1 Ruegeria sp. YTSB088
TATACCCCTGAAACTCAGGGGCTTGAATCACGCAGCCGAGATGGCGGCAACCAAATTAATGGGTCCAGAACCTAAGATTCTGTCTGATCTACACCAAAACATCGTGGAAGTATTCAACGAGAACGGTACGCAAATTATGACACCGTCCTACATGGCTGACCCGCCAAGTCCTAAGATTCCCACCGAAGAATGGGATGGAAAGCTTGCTCATATAGCGGAGTAAAAGAATACCACGTCCACTCTGGGTCCACTAAACCCTTCCATTGCAGGTTGTCGGATTAGTTTGATTGATCCAGAGCAATGGGTAGGATTAATGAAATAGTTTTCAGGACGTTTTGAGGTTCCAGATGATCAATTGGGCATTTACTGCAATGGTAACGCTTCTCGCGAGTGGCGCTCTTGCCGCTGGTATGGAGCGGTGGGGTGAGTCTGGCGACTGGACAATTTTGATCGACCTCGAGAAAGGAAACGGCTGCCTCGCGTGGAAGCCCTTCGAAGACGACATGACAGTTGAGATTGGCGTCGCACCCAATCAGGCTGGCGGTTTCTTCGCCGCTTACAATCCGACCTGGGTTCAGATTGAGGACGGATCAACCGGTATCGTGAACTTCGATTTTGGTGACGCAAAGTTTGAAGGCGAAGCCGTAGGTGTTTTTAAAAATGGCGTCCCCGGGGGGTACGCCTTTTTCGACAACCCCGCGTTTGTGACCGAATTCGGCAAGCGCCAAAGCGTCACGATAATTGGTGAAAGTGGAACCGAAGTAGAACTTGATCTGAGTGGGTCTTCGAAAGCCATCGGGGCCGTTTTGGCATGTCAGGCAGAACAGCCTGAACCACTCAAGAACTAGGTCGTGACCGACTATTGAAGCTGATTCATGTCTGGCACGCACGGTTGCCTGTCTGCTGGCATCGCATCAGCACCTTCCGGAGCCTTGTTTCTGGATCCACCCACATCCAACTTGAACTTCGGTGACGAAAGTTGGCCAGTCACATCAAACGGCCACGCGCTACGGGATAACGGTTTGCCAACTCGACGGGGTTCTGCCCTGATCGCAATGAAATCTTTGACCCAATCCACTTGGCCCTTGGCCACCAATTGAACAGAACCCGTTTCAACCACGATGGAGTCTGAGCTTACCCGGCCGGCTTCGATGCTAATTGGTGCCACAACGCATGTTATGTCCGTGTAACCTTGACGGAGTTCCTCTGAAAACAGCCATGGGAAAATACCAAGCCCTGCCAACTCCAGAAGGCTGGTGCTGACATAGCCTTGTGACATCGATAAAGAAGCAGTGCCGCGCATGGAATTCACAAACGCATTGCCAGACGCGGTATTGCCTGAAACGTTGAACTCACCACTCAATCGCCCATATGCATCTATCCCGATACCCAGTTCATCGAGAATCTCTCCGAATTCCCATCCTGAGGTTGACCCCGACAAGGAGAGCCAATCAGGTGAGTCAATCAGATCCATCACTGCCCGTAGGCTGAAGTTTCCACCGCCATAAGCCATCTGGAGCGGGCCAAAATCTACTGTCCCTTCTTTTGCAGACAATTGGCTGGAAACAGAAGTTACGCCTTGTTGGCCAACAATCTCCTTAAAGTCGATCTGTACCTGAACGTCAGCCTCTCTCAGTACGCGCTGCACATCCAGAAGATCGGCTGGCTTTCCTTTCTCCTTTGGTAAAACCGGGGGCTGTACGTTGGTTTCCTTCGGTAGAACCAAGGGCTGTACGTCGGTTTCAGGATCTTTTGAAGCGTCGCCTACCAAGCTTTTAAGCTGGTCCAGCGTAGCGGTCAGGTTTTTTAGATCGTTTAAATCGAGCCTTTTACTCGCAACGTTTCCGCGAATTACAGAAGCGCCCTCGGGAAATTTTGCATCCAAAGCGGCCAGAAGGTGTGACGAACCGGCTTCAAACTCGATTGAGGCAGTGAAGTCCTCGCCCTGCTTCGACGTCACTGCATCGACGGCAAGTGCGCCAATCTCGACAGGTTGTAATTTAAGCGCAGTCAGAAAACTAGCTCCGTCGCTGACATCCAGTTCCACGTCAAAATCAAGGCCTGACAGCCCTTTCAATTCGCTGACCGATAGCGCGAGGTCAAGCGCCCAAATATCTGTGCCATAGGTGGTTGCATTAAACCTGTTGAGCGAAACAGGCCCTCCTTCATTGGACAAGCTGAAGTCGGCATTTATGCCACCGAGCTGATCGACAAAATCTTCATCCATATTTGGCAAAATCAATTTGGCCGGCCCGTTGAGTGTGCCTTCGAAAGTCACGTCCTGAAGCTGAAGCAGGTCGAGAATTTCGCCGTCGGCCTTTAGAATTGGGTCCGCAATCGGTCCAGCCTGTAAGGCGATGCCCAGCATCGCAAGCCGACCATCGGGCATGCGGCGAATGCGTTCGATAGAGGCTGGCCCGATCACGTCCAGGCCTTGATCAAATGCGTTAGTTTGGAACAGAAGCTTCTCGAACTCGAAAGACGCAAGTGATCCTACCATGTGCATTTCTAAGGCTGTGAACTTCAGCTCCTGGAAACTCTTTGCAGCGTTCGGCGGCTGCCCCTCAGGATAAAGCCGCGCGTCGAATAACAAATCAACACCCCGAGCTGTGTAGAGGTCTTCTATCGATCCTTCTGCTGTAAGTTGCTGTCCGTCCTCAAGGTTTACGGTGGTCGTAAAGGTCTCGATTTTCAGAGCATCCTGAGAAACAAGCTCTGCTTGCAACTGGCCATTCCCTTCCAGAACTCGCTCCAGCCCAATGACTTCAAGAAAGTCACCGAATTCACCAGTGTCCATCTGCAAGACAGCACGATAGCCACCTCCCTCGCTTTCCGAAAAAGGTTCGCCGTCGTAGCTTACCGTCATTTCGCCAAAATTGGCGCGCGTCGCAAACGGCGCACTATGAGGATAGTCACCCTCGATTTCGAAACTTTGGCCGTTGACGGAGCCTGTCCCCGAGACCTTTGTTCTTTGCCCTTTGTCTACCTGTTCCAGAGCGAGAGACTGGAGGTCAAACACGAACGAAAAGCCAGAGGTTTGATCATCAATGTTCAACCCAATGGATGTGAAAGCTACATTCTTGTCGCTCAGGAATGAGAGGATCCCGCTACCTTCTGGGTCGCCCTCATTGGACCCGCCTGTCTCAGCTATAGCTTCTTGATTGTCCACTTCCGTGGCGTTTACGGGTTCAGCTTTTGGCGTCGGTCGGCCTTTTCGCCAACTTGTAGTGCCGTCAGCAGCTGTAAGGAAATTCGCCTGGAGGCCGTCAACGACGAGGTTGTCAAAGTGCAGACGTCGATTGGCCAAAGCAGCAACATCCAATTCCAGTTCCAGAAGGTTCAATTCTGCAAGAGATGTTTCCGGCATAGTTTGGCTCGGGATAACCACACCACCGACGTAAATGTGGGTAATGCGTCCAAGCGCGACACTTACATCGTCATTAACCACAATCGGTTGTCCGATTTGTTCAGAAAGGACTTTTTCGACTAGGTCCCGTCGCATCTCCGAGAATAGCGGCGCAGCAAGTAGCAACCAAACAAATCCGATTGTTGCAAACACAAGTAGTACGACAATCCCAATTGATCTAAGAAGCCAAGTCCTCATGCATCCCCCTGTCGTCGCCTACGCCGTTTGGTCTATCTGCAATTCGGCGTTCGCCAATCTGCTGGACTAGATGGGCACATAATTCGGTTCGCGCGCGCCGCGCGTTTAGTGCTCATCGGTCCAAAGCCGCCAGGATACGAGCATCCCGCTCGTATGGGTCCTCGCGGAAATGAACGACCCCGTCTTCGACCCACGCTGTCCAGTATGTTAAAAGAACCGGCATTGGCTCAGGTAGATCAACGCGCGTTGTCTTTCCGCTATCCAAAATGGACTGCATCTTCTGTCGGCTCCAATCTGGCTCTCCCTCCATCAGAAGGCTCGCGAACTCGAACGGATACTCAAGGCGAACGCAGCCGGAACTGAGATTTCTCTCGTTTCGGTCAAAAAGGGTTTTGTCGTTTGTGTCGTGCAAGTATACAGCGTATTTGTTTGGAAACATGAACTTAACCAAACCCAGCGCATTGTCTGGGCCCGGTTGCTGAACCAGGGTCACGCCGGGGTTCTTCGCCCCCCAGTTTACAGCGTTTGCGGGGATTGTCTGGCCATCCTTGTTCCGAACGACATAGTTGTTGCGTGTCAGATAGGCAGGATCCTTGCGGATGCGCGAAAGTTTGTCTTTACGAAAAATCGAGGCGGGAACGGTCCAGGTGGGATTGAATTCCATATACTTGATTTCGTCTCGGAACACTGGGGTCTTTCGATAGGCTGACCCTGTGATTGATCTAGTGGTCCAAAGCGTGCCATCCGATGTGACCAAATATGTGCGGGCTCCTGCAATGTTCACCAGCACGAATTCGTCGTCGACTTCCCGCATAAGCCAGCGGCCACGTTCCAAGCTGAGACGCAGCTTGTTAATTCGATCTTCCACCGGTTTGTTTAGCGATGCGAACGTCTTACCGCCAATGACCCCATCGGCTTCTAATCCATGCCGACTCTGAAAAGATTTGACTAATTTCACCAAGTTATCGTCGTAAACCCAAGCTGTGTTTATGCCGTTTTCACCATCTTCAGAAGAACCGCTTGTTTCAACGAAGCCTTCTGCCGCCAGCCTTTCGCGCAGCTTAGCGACAGCAGGGTCCACCATCTCTGGTTTAAGAACGGTTTCATCCGGAACATTGGTCCAACCGCCCTGTAAAGCAATGGCCCTATACTTACTCAGTGCTTCGACAAGCATCGTATACTGCGCATTGTCGATATCGATGCGTTCGATTAACGCGCTAAAACCTTCACCTTGAAGAAACTGATTCAGGGCAACGGCTGGGTCTTGTTGAATTACCGGTTTTGAGAAGTTCCAATCATCGTCCAGTGCATTTGGGTCGACTTTCCCAAACACCAAATGATGAACCAGTTTCACCGCAGCGTCCGTTGCCAGAATATCGAACAATGCTTGATTAGAAACATCGCCAGTTTGGGCGGCCTTAAATGCGGCTTGAAGCTCCGCTAAGTCAAAATCTTCCGGTCTGAAGCCCTGTTCTATAGCGCCATCCAACTCCTCCAAGAGTTCGTCTGCCAATTCATCGCGTGTCCACGCAGGAGTGAAGCCCCTCTCTTCGTAGAAACGCGGCACTAGGATTTCAGCATCCAAGCTCTTTCTGTCAGGTAGCGTGCTACTCACGTCCAACTTGGCACCGAGTAGAGAAGCAATCTGCTCTGATATCTCGTTTGCGACACTGGGGTTGGGGAATATTGTTACCAATGCAGTTAGCGAAATCGCGACTAACGACTTAACGTGACCCACCAATACCTCCTGCGGCTTCGCGCTATATGCTGTCTCTATGTGGGAGGATACTCATACATAATGTATAATCAAATCGTAATTTATGATTTTAGTATGGCCATTTGATTGGAGGGTTCGAGTGCTGTGTGTATATGCAGGGGATTGACGCTGAACGTCCAAACGATCCTGTGGACGAGGCGGCCCTGTTGAATCTACTGTCATTGCAGTATCGACGGAGTTGGGCGGGTTATGGCGACATTTGTATTGGTCCACGGAGCGTGGCAAGGGGGATGGTGTTGGGCTCGCGTAGCCGCCCTTCTGCGCAGGGACGGCCACGACGTTTTCACCCCGACACTGACAGGGTTGGGTGAACGTGCTCACCTCGTTAGTGACGAAACCGATCTGGCCATGCATATCGAGGATGTCCTAGGGGTAATCACGTGCGAAGAACTCTCTGACATTGTTTTGTGCGGTCATAGCTATGGCGGCATGGTTGTCACCGGAGTGGCGGATAGAGCGCCCGACCACATTCGCTCACTTATGTACCTCGATGCGCTCGTACCGGGCGATGGGCAGGCGGCCTTGGATGTTTTGCCTGCGGATATCGCGGCAGGGCTTCGT
Source organism: Ruegeria sp. YTSB088 (assembly GCF_059609825.1). Taxonomy (NCBI): domain Bacteria; kingdom Pseudomonadati; phylum Pseudomonadota; class Alphaproteobacteria; order Rhodobacterales; family Roseobacteraceae; genus Ruegeria; species Ruegeria sp. YTSB088. Next base: position 5,943 of record NZ_JBXWMM010000022.1, read on the forward strand.
GATAGTGCCGCCGATGGTAAAGTCGCGCCGGGCCCAGCGGAGGCTTTTTCGGTGAATGGAGCAGACTGTGCGTGGGTGGACCGCCGAAATGTCGCGCAACCACTCAAGACATTTGAGCAACCGATGCAACTGGTGAACGGCGGAGCCGAGGTGGTAAAGCGGACCTACATCTATGCCACCGGCTGGGTCCCTGGGCTTGGCCAACCGTTTTTTGAGCGATACCAGTATCAGTCGGGGTGGACGGCGATTTCGGTGCCATTCGGGCACTACGTGATGATCGACAAGCCTGACGACTTGGCCCGAATGCTAATGTCCGCGATTTGAATTTGGCCGCCGGATCCTGCACGAGCGCGCGGACAGCGAAATCGCCCGCATAGGAATAGTTATTGCTTCTATCCCGATTGTCCTACTTCAATCAGCGCTTCGGGCGAGATGCGCCGTAGCTCTGCAAGTGAATCCGCGTCTCGACTGATCAGCTGGCATTGATCTCAAACCGAAGCTTCAGCTTCAATGGCAGGCAACCGATCTCGGCGCCGTCACTTTCGGAGGCTCGATAATGAGTATGCGGTACTAGCTAGGAAAATAAGATCGGCTCAGACAAGGCGCTCGACGTTGTCTTGGCCAACTAGTCTCTCACAATTGCCTTAGAACTGTTTCCCACTGACTAGGGTTGAATTTTTCCGGCCAGAGTGCACTCTTGATTGTGGATGAGCGTCGAAAGTCGATTGAGTTATGCGAGGACTACTATTAATTGAACGAATTCTACGCGCCGCGCAAACTTATGGGCAAAAAATGCAAACTTATGCGCAAATCTCGCGCAAGGTTATGGGCGCAGACTCCGTAATTTTCTGAATGTAATCAGTGTTGGGGACGCAGCGATATCCGCGCGCCTACATCAGGTGGAGGCATTGCCAACATTCGCGTGCGATCCTGCCGCTAGTGTGGATGAGGATCTGGCGCGATTGCGCAGGCAGATGATGGCTGTGATTGAGCGGTGAAGTCTGTTTGACAGAGATATGCAGAAACCGAGTTTGTTGAGATTCGGCTACGCGTAGCGGCAGATAGGAGATTAGCGGAGCAGCTGTACTTGTCGGAAGTGTGTTCTCCAACGGGTATCAATATGCAAAGACTAAGTTAGCACCCGTAATCCAGCCTACTCTAGGCGACACAAGTGGTCAGTCTGCAATCGCCACGGACGTGACGATCCCGGAGGTCTGGGTCCTCACTGTCTTGAAAGAACTACTATCGGAGAATTCTGGGAGTATTTTCTTCCAACAAAAAAATTTTCTGAGTGATCACATTGATATTGATCAAGCTGTGAGCCGTGCGACGAAGTAGGATGGTTGCGTCGCATTACGCAACCGAACTTCCGTGACAAGAATGATAGCTCAATCCCCACCTTGGGTTCGCCCGGTAGCAATAATCGCTGCACTCTTTGGTCTCCTGACCATTTTTTCCGGGGGGATGGTGTTGTTTGGTGGTTCGGTCGTGAAATCCGCAGCCGGGGACGCGGTCCCAATAGTGCTTTGGTTCAATTTCCTTGTTGGGTTCGTTTACGTTGTTGGTGCTGTCGCACTCTTTAAATCCGCAGTATGGGCTCGACGAATTGCCTGGGCAATCGGCATTTGTACAGCTCTGGTATTCTTGATTTTTATAGCAATGGCGCTTGGTGGAACGCCCTTTGAATGGCGAACTGTTGGAGCGATGATCATTCGCTCGGGATTTTGGCTTGCGGTGGCAATCGCGCTTTCCAGGTGAGCCTCCCCAACCGAACTGGTCCACCATTATGTTAATGACACAGCAAACTGAATTCCGCATGTGCCAAAGCTTGATTGCACGATGGTGGCAAACGCTTCTTTGATTCAGGCGATCCAATTGACCCACGATTTCGGCTAATCTTTTGCTGAAAGGTAGGAGCCTGCCCGGGCAGCAAGACTTTGGGGGCTGGCGTGGAAGGATAAGTGATTGGGCCTACGTCCCAGCCGTCAGGTCTTCCAGCACCCCACCATCACGCAGAAAGTCGCTCCAGATCCACGCCATTCGGTCAACAAACCACATCTTTCCACCTGAGATCACAACTATGCCGAGGCATGTGAACCCCAAGTCGAATAGCCAAAGGCCGTATGCAAACGGCAGAAGACCTAATCCGCTGACATAGGCCAGTGCTTTGGCCACTCGTATATGATGAGCCGCAATCTTGTCTCGGTGTCGCAGCCAGACACGCTCGCCCAATACACCTTGGGCTGACCAGCTCTCGAAGGTCTTAGGTCGGGAAAAAGCGCGTGGATTGACCCAAACCCAGACCAGAACTGCACCCACAGCGACCCAAGCCCAATTGCCTATCCAATCCCGACTCCAGATCGCCAAAGCCAGCATAGGTAACGGCGTCAGCACACGGGTCCAGACAGACCAGGGGTTTGTATGCCGCAGCCAAACCTCATCTTTCATGCCCATGAGGCGTTCGGAAAACCGCGCTATGTCCATCTGTTCAACTCCAGGATCCTCCACTCTGACAGAGGGAGGTTTTGCTAAACAAAGCAGACTTTGGCCGGGATACGAACCTGCCTTATCGAATGCGTCTCAAAAAAAAATCATTACACGCTGAATTTCTTTAGGTGGGGGTGCGTTGCAGGCAGCGGTCCCCACCATTTTGGAATTCTCGACCGGCTTCAGCTAGAACTTGTAAGACACTCGAAGCGCGACAGAGTCAGCCGTGATGTCATCGCCCGACGTGTCGTATGTGTCTCGCAGGTATTCAAGACCGACCAATATCTTGTCCGTCGCGCGATAGGTCACACCGACACCCGCAGAATAGCCATCCTCGCTCTTCGACCCGCCATAGATGTTTGCGTAGCCAACCACGCCGTAGAGATATGTCCGGCCAAATACGTGCCCGCCTTTAAACTTCAGGCGCAGGGTATCGACTTTTTCAGCTTTTCCTCCTGCCTCAACCTCTGCGCCCGCGTCATAAGAAAGTTCACCGCCAATTACGTAGCCGTCAAGATCGTGAAGATAACTAGCATGAAGGCCCAGAGTTGCATTCCCATTGTCTTTGTTGCCCTCGGAAACATCGATTGTCGAGAGCTGCAAACCTGCATTGAAGCCGGTCCAGCTTTCATCTGCCAAGGACAGAGTTGGCATCATGGCAGCCAGTGTGATCATTGTGATCGTTTTCATTTTAAGATCCATTCTGATGTTCGTTTGGACAAGGCATCTGGTCGCTGGCCATGCTTGATGCACCTGCGGGAGTGACCGTCAATTAGTGGGGGCATTGAAGTCTCCGCTTTCCCGTTTCAGTTCAGCGGTGACCCAAAGGCGTGATTAGAGGATGGGTTTGGGTTTGCTGGTCATTTGAAGCAGTTTCCCTGATTGGTCATATCGGGCGGTGACCAGAACCCGGCGCGCATGTGCCACCTCTAGCGGGCCACCAACAACTTCCCAAAGTCCAAAGGTAAAGAGATCCAGTGTTCCGTGACCTGCCGCACGGGCCAGGTTTGGCTTTGTCTTGGGCTCAACATCATAGACAGCAACCCAGTCCCCATTGGCTTGTTGCTGTAGTTCTTCGGGCGAGCCCAATTGGCGTTCTACATTGAACCGGGTGGCTTCCTGGCTAACTACGCTCAAGTCGGGGCCATCGCTGCCGGTCGCTGCCATGTTGGCCGCACATCCACTCAGGGAGATACCACAGATGAGTGCGACGAGCATTGGCCGCACAAATTGACTGAAGGTGGCAAAGTGTTGAGCCCCAAAACTTCGATTTCGGCTTGGTTCATGAGAGATCGGGTTCTCCGATCCCAGTGATTTATGTCGTCTTCTCATAGTCTTTCCATATTCTGATTGAGTTGCGTTTTGCTGCGGCCCAACATCCCACCCCGATGTACTTCCGGACTGGAACGGGTTGCTGATTGGTTTGTTTGCTTGTCAGCCTCGAAGTTGATGACAATTCGGCCTCTTGTCCGATGCGACGTCAACGTTCTGATCGCGGCCTGGATTTGCGGCAGATCGAATGGGATTTCCGCCTCGATAGGTGATCGGATTTTGTGTTTTGCGATGCTCAGCATGGCTGCATAGGCGTTATGCCGTGGTAGGGATGCGACAAAATGATACCGAGGGCCGCGGAACCGAGTGGCCATGCTTCGCCGGACAATGTACCCAACGCCCAGGAGAAACTCGATCCAGGACAGCTTGCGTTCACCAATGTGACGAACCGGGCCAACGATTGTGACGAACCGGCCCTTACGTTTCAGCGTGCGGTAGGCGGCGGTTTCAACCTCTCGGCCACCTACCAGATCAATGACTTTGTCATAGGTGCTCCTGCCTTGTGCGCCAAAGTCTGTCTGCTTGTAGTCGATTGTGTCATCAGCCCCCAAAGCGTTCACCAGACCAGCGTTGGCACCACTGCAAACGCCGGTGACATGTGCGCCCTTGGATTTAAGAAACTGGACCATCAGTGATCCAATGGCACCAGATGCTCCCACGACCAGACAGCGATCACCCGCTTCTATTCGTGCGGTTTTGATTGTCCCCCAGGCCACGCATCCGGAAAGCATCGACGCTGCCGCTTCGACGTGAGACAAGGCATGTGGTTTGAGCATCACGTAGTGTTGCGCCACGCATCTGTAGGTTGCCCATGACCCGGCTTCGCCAAGCTCATTGGGAATGACGATGACTTCGTCTCCGACATTAAATCGATTCACCTCCTGACCTATCGCAACAACGACGCCCGATGCCGAGGACCCCATGAGGTAGGGGGAAGCAGCGGATACATCCTTGGGTCCAAAGAACCGACCTAGGGCCGTGCCCTGAGCTGCATAAATCTCATCCACGTGCATTGAGGACGCGACCAGCTGAATGGCAACTTGGTGGCCGGACGGCCTTGGCACTGGCACAGTCACCAGCTGCAATACATCCGCGACGCCACCGATGTCCGGCGTGCCCGTAATGGCGATTGCAGTCATGCGATTAGCTGACTGATAAATCGCGGAAAGAGCGCGTGTGCAACCTAACATGTTTCTCTCCAGAGGGTTTTGGATCAATTGGTGGAGAGCTGTTTTGCGAACGTCTTATTCCAGCGCATTCGAACTGAAGCTCGCTGAACGTCACATAGATGCAGACAATCCGTGATCAGAATCCCGAGCAATTCGCGAATACCCGTCAAACGCGACGTTCTACGCAACTCGGATGGTGGAATGTATCCACAGACAAGAGCATTCATGGCATTCAATCCTGTGTAGGGCGCGCAACTCGACCGGGTCCGCGAAGAGTCATGGCTTGCGGATTTGGGCTGCGTAAACGCATCGTTTAATTCGGGTTGGCAGGTAATTTACATTGCCCTGCCAAGTGAGTCGGAGTATAAACCGACCATGGGTCTGTATTTACAAACCGCTGGTCGGTTTTCAAGAGGAAAATGAATGAAATCTAAGAAGCGGAAGAACATGCAGCCCGAGGAACGTCGCGCTCAATTATTGGGATGCGCACAAATATTGTTCTTTTCCAAAGGGTTCGAAGATACGACCGTACAAGATGTACTGGATCTGGCCGGTGTTTCGAAAGGTGGATTTTATCATCATTTCAAATCCAAGGACGAGTTGCTGTTCGGTGTATTGGATGGAATGGCGGAGGGCGTCTTCTCACAGATGGCCGTTGTCGCCTCTGACGAGACGTCCTCTGCGCTTGATTTGTTGCGCAGCTTTACCCACTTGCGGGCAAACTACCTGCGCGAACATGACTATCCTGGTCAGGTCGAATTCTTCAGAGTCATGAACCAGGACAAAAATCTGATCCTGCTTGAGCAGTTCAAGCGTAGGGTCAGAACCGGAGCCATGCCCGTCCTGACCGGGATCATCCAGAAAGGCTGTGATGAGGGCACGTTTGCAGTCGCGGATATTGATACGGCCGCAGAGCTCATTTTGTTCCTTAGCACTTTTATGGACCTTGCCCTGTTGCGCGCGATTGAAGCGCGAGGAGCCGAGACGGCGGACCATGCTGCTGGTAAGTTGCAAGCCGCAATCGACATGCAGTTCTTAACAATCGACCGCATTTTGGGATTGCCGGATGGGACAACGGATTTCGGTTGGCCGGAAGCCGTAGACGTAACGATGGCAACTGAACTTCCGCCGCTTCCTTCGACCAATTAATGCGGTTCGGAATTCGAGCAGACAGGCACGAGACCCATGGCAACAGTAATTCTTCTGAATGGTGTTGGGAGTGTTGGAAAAAGCTCCATTGCAAAAGCACTTCAGGACATATCCACGCAACCGTTCTTGCACATTGAAATGGATGCATTCCTGGCAATGTTGCCAGAGCGGCTTGAAGACCACCCGGACGGGCTGAGCTTTGAAGAGCGCATTGAAGACGGGAACGTGACCACCTTTGCGAGAACCGGGCCCTTTGCGAAACGCGCGTTGTCCGGAATGCGGCGGTCGGTCGCCGCGATGGCTGGCGCTGGGAACAACCTGATCGTCGACGAGGTGCTATTTGGAAACACGGAATCTGGGTCAGCGAGCGCTGTATCTGAGTATCAGACCTTATTGGAGCCGTTCAAGTTTCACATGGTCGGTGTCTTTGCATCCCTCGAAGTACTGGAGGAAAGGGAACGAAGGCGCGGAGACCGAAACATCGGGTTATCCAGATGGCAATACAAGCGTGTCCACGAGGGGATGACTTATGATCTGTCGGTCAACACTGAAAGTAAGTCCCCACTCGCATGCGCTGAGTTGATAAAGGCGCACTTGGGCTTGTGATATTTGTAGGTTGGCAACTGTAGCGCCGACTACGTCAGTATTTCCACCAGTGCGCGCGATCATCGGGTCCGCGTTCAACCAACCCAATATCGCGGCGCATGTGGTCAGACACAGGTGTCGCATTAATTGAGCTTCCTACTGAGCTCCTACCCTTTTGAACATCATCTGACTGATGCCAGAGTCGAAGCAGTTGTCGAGCGCAAAATTTAATTAGGCTGCGCGGGGTGCGGATCGTTTCGTTGTACAGGTTTCAAGCTTTCATTTCAGACACACGTACTGCGTCCACGAAGCAGACTTCGTGAAGCAGACGGAATTTTGTTTCGGGTGACTCACAAGGTGAGAACGCAGTCAGGTCTTTGTGAGAGTCTGATTCCAGCAGGAAACAGACCGATGGCCTGTATATGTAGACCGACGGTCGGTTTGTAAAGAGAGATTAATGGCAGATGAGGTTGTTTTTCAGTATGCCATTAGCAGGTGCTGCGGTACGGACATGCGTCTTTTGAAGTAAATGGCACTGGAGGTAATGATAGGGTGAGCCGCGCCGCAATATATTGGAAGAGGACCTGCCACTGCTACGCAAATTAGCATCGTCTTCCAATTAGAGGTTGAATTTAACCGCCCAGAATGCACTTTTGATTGAGATACGATGCTTCAAAGTTGACGAAGTGGCGCGAAAACTATTGTCACTTGAGCGTGTACTTTGGGCCGCGCAAACTTATGGGCAAATCGTGCAAAGTTATGCGCAATTGTCGCGCAAGTTTATGGGCGAAGGCATCCGAATTATCTAAATGAAATCAATGGAAGGAATGCAGCGTTATGCGCACACCTACACAGGTGTCTTCTCCTCCACCTAGGGTCAGGATGCATTGATTTTCAACGCGCTGCGTGATTCACGGCTCGGAAAGCGGAGCGGTGACATGAGCGACCTTTACCGGCTGACCAACGAGCAGATGGCCAAACTTACCTCTTTCTTCCCGAAGTCGCACGGCAAGCCACGGGTCGATGACAGACGGGTTCCGAGTGGGATTATCTTCATTAATCGCAATGGGTTGCGCTGGCGGGATGCGCCGCGGGAATATGGTCCGCACAAGACGCTTTACAGCCGATGGAAGCGTTGGAGCGAGAAAGGCATCTTCGCGCAGATGATGGTCGGCCTGGCGGCCGAGCACGGCGAGGAACAGACCGTGATGATCAACGCGACCTATTTGAAGGCGCATCGCACTGCGACCAGCATGGCCGCGAAAAAGGGGGGCGTGGACGCCTGATCGGCCGAACCAAGGGCGGCATGAATACCAAACTGCATGCTATCTGCGACAGCCACGGGCGACCGCTCAGCCTGTTCGTCACCGCTGGGCAGGTCAGCAACTACATCGGTGCGCGGGCGTTACTGAGCAGCCTGCCCAAGGTCGACTGGCTGCTCGGGGACCGCGGCTATGATGCCGACTGGTTCCAAGAAGCGTTGCAAGACAAAGGGATACGCGCATGCATCCCCGGCCGAAAGAAACGAAAGACACCGGTTCGATACGACAAGCGCCGATACAAACGACGCAACCGCATCGAGATCATGTTCGGCAGGCTCAAGGACTGGCGGCGCGTGGCGACACGCTATGATCGCTGTCCCAAGGTTTTCCTCTCAGCCATCGCTCTGGCTGCGACCGTCATCTATTGGTTATGAACCCTGACCCTAGGGATCCTAAACTGGATGTGCTCAAACTTTCGGTCTCTGTTTTTGTCTTCGAATCCACCCTTGTCATTCAAGGATAGCAGATCCAAGCGCTCTAGCGCCGCCCTTGCCGCGGTTATGTCCAGAATCCCTTCTGAACTTCGGCCCTTCGGTCGCCATTTGGGGTTCTGACTAACAGAACAGAACCAGCGTCGCAGTGACCTGAATCAACCATGCCAATGGCAACATTGGTTTCAAAATCCGGCGACCAGGCAGCGGACGTGACTTGACCAACGCGCTTTCCATCTTTGAGCAAAGTCCAAGCTGAACGAGCAGGGGGCACGGGGTCACCGGGAATGGAAATCGCACGGATTTGTCGGGCCGGGCCAGTTTCCGCTTCGCGCGCAAGTGCGTTCATACCTATGTGGTTACTGTCTTCACCCGGCTTGCAGAATTTACCCAAACCGCATTCCAGTGGTGAGTTTTCCATGGTCATATCGTTGCCATAGCTCAACAGCCCGCCTTCGATCCTTTCGATCAAGTTTGGACATCCCGGGCGAACATTCAAATCAGTCCCGGCTTCGAAAAGGGCGTTCCACAAAGGCATACCGTAGGAACCATTTTCTACATAGATCTCATAGCCGCCCTGCTTCGAGTAACCAGTGCGCGCGACCACAAAGGACGTGTCCTGAAACGCCAGCCGTTTGTAACGGAAGAAGCGGATATCCCGAACCTCGTCCCCAAAAACCCGCGCCATCAGATCATCCGACTTTGGTCCTTGAACGGCCAGTGGCGAGACGTCAGGTTCGAACACCCGCACATCCATACCTGCACCAACGGCCAAACCCTTAATCCACAAAAGCAGGTCGCTGTCGGCGATTGAGATCCACCAGCGATCTTCACTATGTTTGATCGCCACGGGGTCATTCAGCATGCCGCCGTTTTCCTCGACGATTGGTACGTAATAGCACTGGTCGTCCTGCATTTTCTCCAGATTGCGGGGGGTCAACCGCCGCATCAGGCGACCGGCATCCGGGCCATTCAGTTCGATCTGACGTTCACAAGACACATCCCAGACCTGAACATGAGATTTGAGATGCCGGTAGTCGGCCTCGACGCTCTCGAAAACCGTCGGCAGCAGCATCCGGTTGTAGACGGTGTAGGCGGTAACACCTTTGTCTTCGACGCCCTCGGAAAAAGGGGTCTGGCGCAGGCGGCGGGATTGGGACAGCAGGCGCATTTCAAAGATCCATTACTTTGGCGCGATCCCGAAGCTGGAACTTCTGAATCTTACCTGTGGAGGTTTTGGGAAGAGTTTCGAAGACGACGGCCTTGGGGGCCTTGAACCCGGCCAGATGCTCGCGGCAGAAGGCTATGATCTCGTCAGATGTTGTCTCGGCACCTTCGCGCAATTCGACAAAGGCGCAGGGGACTTCGCCCCATCTTTCGTGCAGCATCGCAACCACGGCAGCGGCCTGTACGGCCTCATGGCGGTAGAGTACTGCCTCGACCTCGACCGAAGAGATGTTTTCTCCACCGGAAATGATTACGTCTTTTAGGCGGTCACGTATCTGGATGTAGCCGTTTTCATGTAAGACAGCGCCGTCGCCGGACCAGAACCAACCGTCCTCAAAAGCTTTCGACGTGGCTTCGGCGTCCTTGTAATACCCCGCCATCACCGTGTTGCCCCGAATGGCGATTTCGCCCTGTGTAACACCATCGCGTGTTACGGGTGTGTCGCTGCTACGGTCGATCACCGTGACCTCTTCGACCATCGGAAAGGCGATGCCTTGCTGCGCTTGCAATTCAGCTTGCTCCGCTGGGCTGAATTGGTCCCAGTCATCCTGCCAAAGACACTGTGAGATATGGCCGTAGGTCTCTGTCAGGCCGTAGACCTGCATGACATCGAGCCCCATAGAGCGGGTTTTTTCCAGCACCGAAGGCGGTGGCGGGGCACCTGCCGTCAAAACGCGTATCGCGGGATCGAAGGGGGCCGCGTCACTCTCGGCTTCGGCCAGCATTTGCAACACGATGGGTGCCGCACCGAAATGAGTTACGCCGTGGGCGCGGATCGCGCCTAGAATACGGTCTGCGGTTGGATTACGGGTAAAGACGACAGTTGCGCCAAGCATGGCCATCAACCACGGGTGCCCCCAGCCGTTGCAGTGGAACATCGGCACCACTGACAGATAGACCGGGAAAGGCGGCATCTGCCAAGCCGTCCCTGTGCCGAGCGCCATCAGATAGGCCCCGCGATGGTGATAGACAACGCCTTTCGGGCGACCGGACGTACCAGACGTGTAGTTCAACGCAATGGCATCCCATTCGTCATCGAGCGGTTCCACCGACAACGGCGCGGCTTTGGTCAGCGCGTCGTAACTCTGACCACCAAGGTTCTCGCCTGGGGCAACGGGATCGACGATCTCGACCACTGGCAAGGTACGACCAAGCAGATCAAAGGCATGAGACAGAAGTGGTACAAGCTCCTGATCCACGATCACCAGCTTCGTGTCCGCGTGATCCAGAATGTAGGCGATGGTTTCCGGTTCCAGCCGCGTGTTCAGCGTATTGAGGACCCCGCCCGTCAGCGGCAGCGCAAAGTGCAACTCGAAGAGTTCTGGAATGTTAGGGCTCAACACCGAGACGGTATCGCCTTTCTGCACGCCAAGTTCCACCAGCCCACCGGCCACAGCGCGAATGCGGGTTGCAGTTTCGGCCCATGTTCTTTGAGTGTCACCATAGATCACCGCCGTTCGCGCGCCGTGCAGGTTTTCGGCGCGGCGCAGGAAGGATATCGGCGACAAGGGAACATGGTTTGCCCGCGTCTTCTGAAGGGCTTCGAAATGGTGACGCATCCCGGTTCCGCCTGACTTAGCTGTTGGGCCGCACACGGGCGGCAGTTTTGTTTGCAAAGGCTTCTAGGCGCGCACGAGCCGCAGGTTGGGTATTGACCACTCCGCCCACCACAGCCTCTGCATAGGCTGCGTCCATGCCGGACATGTTGTTCAAATGGCTGATCGCAGAGCAGATGGCAAAGTTGGTCAGCGGCAGGTTCTGCGCGATCTGTTCTGCCAGTTCCATCGCCTTTGCCATGCTGCCGCCATCTTCGGTGATGTATTGTGCCAATCCCAGATCGACGGCCTCTTGCCCCTGATAGACGCGGCCCGTCAGGATCATGTCGATCATGCGGTACTTACCGATCATATCTGACACCCGGATGGTGGCTCCGCCACCAGTGAAAATTCCGCGCTGACCTTCGGGTAGAGCGAAATAGGTTCCCGGGTCGATCACCCGGATATGCGCTGCGCTAGCCAGTTCCAGTCCACCGCCGACAACGGCACCGTTGAGCGCAGCAATAATTGGCACACCGCCGTATTCCATCTTGTTGAACGCCTCATGCCAGCGCAGGCAGACATGCATGAAGTCATCGGGGCTACGGTCGGCTTTCCAATGCTCGACGAGATCAAGTCCCGCGCAGAAATGGTTGCCTTCACCAGCGAGAACAACGGCTCTGACGCCAGCCATTCGCGCACCGCTAAAAAAGCGGATTAGTTCCTCGATTGTGACCACATCCAGCGCGTTGCGCTTTGAAGGGCGGTTCAAAGTTACGACGTACAGGCCGTTCTCACGCTCCGAAATCGAGAGGCTTTCGTAAGTATCGGGGTTCACGACATCATTCATGGGTCAGGTCCTTTCGAGGAGTTATTCGGGAAAAGCCGCATCAAGCAGGCTGCGCGAGCCATTCATGATGCGGGTGTGTTCTGTAATGCACTCGGGCAAGATGTGCTGGGCAAAGAAGAGTGCAGTAGCAATTTTCTGAGTCATGAATCGCGCATCCTGCCCGGCGTCCAGAGCGCTTTGCGCAGCCAGTGCACCCTTCGCCAGCTTCCATCCTGCCGCGAGCGTGCCTGACAACATCAAGAACGGGACAGAGCCCGCAAACGCAGCATCGATGTTCTTTCGGCTGTTCTCCAACAACCAATCCAACGCGGATTCAAACGCGCCGCGCGCCCGCGCTAAGTTTGTGCTGATAGCTTGCGCGGTTGCATCACCCTCAGCCAGTTCCACTTCCGTTGCCTTTATCCGTGCTGCGAAGTTGCGGGCGGTTTCACCACCGTCGCGCATCACCTTGCGCCCAAGAAGGTCGTTGGCCTGAATAGCTGTGGTGCCTTCGTAAATCGGCAGAATGCGGGCGTCACGGTAGTGCTGCGCGGCACCGGTTTCTTCGATAAAGCCCATGCCGCCGTGAATCTGCACACCTAACGACGCAACCTCGACCGCACGTTCTGAACAGAACCCCTTAACCAGCGGAACCATAAATTCGGACAGAGCAGTCATATCCGGACTATCTTGATGATGTGCGATGTCCAGTAACCCTGCTGTTGCAGCCGCCATGGCCCGCCCGCCTTCAGTCAGGCTTCGCATCCGCATGAGCATACGGCGCACATCCGGGTGTTCGATGATGGCGACGGCGTCTTTGGCCTGACCAGTCAACGGGCGGCTTTGCACTCGCTCACGTGCATAGGCCAGAGCGCGTTGGTAGGCTCTCTCAGAAGTCGCAATGCCCTGTACTCCGACCGAAAACCGCGCTGCGTTCATCATGATGAACATGTATTCCAACCCGCGATTTTCATCGCCGATCAGGAACCCTGTGGCGTCTTTGTATTCCAGAACCGCTGTCGGACTGGCGCGAACACCCAGCTTGTGTTCGATGCTCACGCAGTTGACCGTGTTTTCGGCTCCTACTGTCCCATCCGCTTCCACAAGCTTCTGCGGCACGATGAACAGGCTCAACCCCTTGGGCCCGGCAGGTGCGTCGGGTGTACGGGCCAATACCAAATGGATGATGTTCTGGGTCAGATCATGAGCACCATATGTGATGAATATCTTCGTTCCCGAGATGCCATAGCTGCCATCCGCGCGTTGCACCGCTTTGGTTGCTACGCGGCCAAGATCGCTTCCCGCTTGTGGTTCTGTCAGGTTCATCGTGCCGGACCAGCGCCCCGCGATCAGTGGTTCAAGATATGTGGTTTTTTGTTCGTCCGAGCCAGTCAGCAGTAGCGCCTCAATCGCTCCGTCGGTCAGCAACGGGCAAAGGCCAAAGCTCATGTCCGCGGCATTCAGCATCTCTACTGCCGCAGCGCCTACAGTTCGCGGCAATCCCATGCCGCCGTATTCCACTGGGTGGGTCAGGGCCTGCCAACCCATCTCGACGAACTGTTCATAGGCGTGCGCGTCACCCTCAGGCATGGTCACGCGCCCGTTATCAAACCGAGCCCCTAGCGTGTCGCCGATATGGTACAAAGGTGCGATCTGCTCACCGCAGAACCTGGCATAGCCTTCCAGCACAGCACCAATATCCGCAAGGTCGTAGTCCGAATACATCGCCAACGAAGAGACCTGCTCCCAATGCGACAGGTGTTCGACACAAAACATCAAATCTTGAACAGGCGGCTGATAGGACATATCGGGCATCCCTGATGGAAACTATGGTTTTGCGTCATTTATCTGCCGATTGGATTGCCGTTAAGCTCATCTTTTGCCAAAATACTATCCGATTACGCCAAACTGAGACCTCTATGACGAACCACGACCCAATCTCTCTGACGACAGTATCAGCGGCATTTATTCAGGATTGGCTGGGTGCTCTTAGGTCTCGTTGCACCCCGGACGAGATGGCTTCATTGCTGGAACGCTCTGGCCTTCAAGCCAGTCCCATGGCCCCAACTCAACGTGTCACGCTCAATGAGATCGCCCAGCTCTATCAGCTTGCCGCTCCTGAGACAGGGGACGAAATGATGGGCCTATGGAGCCGTCCGATCCGGCCTCGCGCCTTACAGCATCTTGTGACGGTTCAACGCGGAGCAAGCAGCCTGACCTCGGCTCTCTATCGGTTCTCGACGTTTTGGAATCTGCTTCTGGATGACTTCTATTTTGACTTGCGGAACAAGCCAGATGAGGTGGAGTTGGCTTTGGTGCCTTACTTAAGTGGCACTCAGGCGCAGCGTTTCGGCCATATGCTGATCCTGAAGCTGGCGCATGGGTTGTTATCTTGGCTCAGCGGGTCAGAAACACCGGTGCAAACGGTTTGTTTTGCCTTTGGCCGTCCGGAATTTGCAGCAGATTACTCGGTTGTCTTCCCGTGTCCCGTTGAGTTTGATGCCCCACAAACCAGCATTCGCTTTGACCCGCGCCAGTTCACCCGCTTGATAAGTCGAAGTCCTGCCGAGGCATCCGTGTTTCTTGAGCGCGCGCCGCTGGATTGGATCTTTACTGGCTCGCGCGCCCATACAAATAGCCTTCGTGTCCGAGCATTTCTTTACGGAGCGACATGGCAGACTTGTCAGCTTCCGGATGCGGCCAGGGCTCTAAAAATGACGCCTCGGACCCTGAATAGACGATTGAAAGACGAAGGAACATCTTTTCAGGACATCAAAGATGCTCTACGCCGCGATATCGCGATCCGTGCACTTCAGCAAAGCTCGGACAGTATAGATCAAATCGCGTTTGACACTGGCTTCTCGGCCCCGGCGAACTTTCATAGGGCCTTCCGAAAGTGGACCAACCGGACGCCTGGATCATACCGGATGTGAGTTTGAGCTTCGTGGTAAACAGCGTTCTGAACAAGGCTATCTGCGAGAGGCGCCGCAAAACGATATTTTGCATTCTGCGTAGCTGTGTCTCCAACTCGCAGCCCAAAGCAGACATGCTACAGCGAGCATTCAAGGTTCGTGTTACGACACATAGCTGTTCTTTTCTGTGATGCATTATACTTCTGCTTTGTAGTGCTTTAGAAACATCGTGACACAATCGTCCAGTACTTCTTTAGGCGTCCGGTTCTCTCCGAGGAAAAACTCCGGCCAGAAGAAGGAGTTTTTCACGAGCGCTAGAAGCTGATTGGTTGCGAAGGCAGGATCCGCCTTGCGGATCATGCCTGCGTCCATGGCTTCGCTGATCAGCCTCGTGATTGGGTAGTCATGTGTTGCGGTTTCACTGAAGAATTCGGAGGCTCGATAATGAGTATGCGGTACTAGCTAGGAAAATAAGATCGGCTCAGACAAGGCGCTCGACGTTGTCTTGGCCAACTAGTCTCTCACAATTGCCTTAGAACTGTTTCCCACTGGCTAGGGTTGAATTTTTCCGGCCAGAGTGCACTCTTGATTGTGGATGAGCGTCGAAAGTCGATTGAGTTATGCGAGGACTACTATTAATTGAACGAATTCTACGCGCCGCGCAAACTTATGGGCAAAAAATGCAAACTTATGCGCAAATCTCGCGCAAGGTTATGGGCGCAGACTCCGTAATTTTCTGAATGTAATCAGTGTTGGGGACGCAGCGATATCCGCGCGCCTACATCAGGTGTAGGTTTGCGCATAACACTTCGCACGCCCCAAAAGTTTGCGTAGTTCGCCCATAGATTTGCGTTGCGCGTTTGTCTGCATAAGCCACGAATTCAATCAGTTTTTGGCTTAGTCGTTGCGGTTTTGACCCTTTGCATTACTCAACCCCGCAAAGGGCCTCCCTAAGGAAACTTGGGTTCCATGCGGCCCTTTTTGCTTGGATTCTTGCGAAGGTCTGCGATGCGCAGAAAGCGGACTTTGCAAAGTTCGGCCTGCGGCCTCCCAAAGGCGCCACGCGATTCTCAACAATTGATCGAAAACTTCGCACTGATAGGATGAGCGCGAAGAACTCGTAGCTATTGTTGTTCTTCTTTTGATTTCTTTGGGAGGTTTGATTGATGGTTAGAAGCACAACCACTTTGGGGATGATAATTGCCCTAAGTCCGATTGCAGTGTTGGCACAGGATGCCCCGGTTATGAAAGAGCCTCTCGGCTATCCAGGCTTCAACGGGAAGATCGAGTTGGATGTCAGAGACTCTCAGTCAGACTGGACGCCGTTCACGCCAAAGGCTGCACCAGAAGGTTCTCCCAATATCCTGTTTGTCCTTTATGACGACACAGGTTTGGGTGCTTGGTCCCCTTACGGTGGAAAAATCAACATGCCGACGATGGATGATCTTGCCGAACAGGGACTGACGTTTACTCAATGGCATACCACTGCACTGTGTTCACCAAAGCGTTCGACCCTGTTGACCGGCCGCAACCATCATCTCAACGGGATGGCTGCGATCACGGAAACTGCGGACGGGTTTCCGGGGGCCAGCGGACGGTTGCCTCCGCAAGTGACCACAATAGCTGAAGTATTGCAGGCCAATGGTTATAGCACATTCTGGATTGGCAAGAATCACAACGTCCCCGAGCAGGACGTCGCTTCGGGTGCAAGCCGCACAGAATGGCCGTTGAACTAGGGCTTCGACCGATTCTATGGATTCCTGGGCGGAGAAACCAACCAATGGTATCCTGACCTTGTCGAAGATAACCGTTTCATAGAACAACCCTATGGCCCAGAAGACGGCTACCACTTGTCCAAGGATTTGGCCGACCAGGCTATTTCGATGCTGCGCGACCAGAAAGCGACGAACCCATCAAAGCCTTGGTACATGTGGTTCAACCCTGGCGCCAATCATGCGCCCCATCACGCATCAACGGAATGGTCCGATAAATATAAAGGCGTCTTTGACGAAGGTTATGACGTTTATCGTGAAGAGATTACCAAAGCCATGATCGAAAGGGGAATTGTACCTGAGGGCACAGTCAATACGGAGTTGAATTTCCTGCCCGAGGAGATCGCCAATCCGGATGACACCATTCGCCCGTGGGACACTCTCAATGACGACGAAAAAAAACTTTTCGTTCGCATGGCCGAAGTTTACGCAGGATTCTCGGAATATACCGACAGTCAGGTTGGGCGAATTGTCGATTACCTGAAAGAAACAGGACAGTATGAAAACACCCTGATCATCTACGCCGCCGACAACGGAGCCTCTGGTGAAGGGTCTCCAAATGGATCTGTTAACGAGAACAAATTTTTCAACGGCTTTCCGGACGAGTTGTCTGAGAATATGAAATACCTCGACACGCTGGGCAGCCCAGACACCTATAACCACTATCCAACAGGCTGGGCCGCTGCCTTCTCAGCTCCGTTCAAGATGTTCAAGCGCTATTCGAATTATGCCGGCGGAACCAATGATCCGCTGGTCATGTCCTGGCCAAACGGCATCAGCGATGGGGGAGAAATCCGTCACCAGTATCACCATTCGGTTGATATCGTTCCAACTATTCTGGAAATCACCGGGCTGGAGATGCCCACGACAAACAATGGCGTCGAACAATACCCTCTATCCGGCGTGTCGATGGCATACACGTTTGACGCGGAACCGGACGATCCCACCCAAAAAGAGGTGCAATACTACACGATGCTTGGTACGCGCGGCATCTGGAAAGATGGTTGGAAGGCCGTCGCCGTTCATGCGCCGCTGACCGGGACAAGCAACTTCGATAAAGATGTTTGGGAACTTTATCACGTCGACGTAGACCGTTCCGAAGCAAACAACCTCGCCGAACAGGAGCCGGAAAAGTTGCAAGAGCTGATCCAGGTCTGGTTTGATGAGGCCGCCAAGAACAATGTATTGCCTCTCGACGACCGAAGCGCAGTGGAGATCCTTGGAATCGAGCGTCCAACGGCCGAACCCCCACGTGACACCTATGTCTATTATCCGAACACGACCTGTGTGCCAGAAGGCGTAGCCGTCAACATACGTGGGCGGGACTACAAGATCCTCGCGAATGTCGAGATCGAAGATGCAGACGCGAGCGGCGTGATTTTTGCCCACGGCTCACGCTTTGGCGGCCATGCATTGGTCGTGAAGGAAAAGAAGTTGTACTACACCTACAACTTCCTAGGAATTGAACCCGAGCAGACCTTTGAATCCAACGCAGAGCTGGAACCCGGCACCTACACGCTGGGAATGGAGTTTGACGCGACTGGCACCGGTGACAACGGTGAGGTCTTGGGATCGATGAACCTCTACATCGATGATCAGGAGGTGGCTTCGGGTGACATGCGCGCGCAATCTGGCAAATTTACGCTGTCCGGGGATGGGTTGTGCATCGGATACGATAGCGGTGACGCTGTCAGCCAACTGTACAGCACACCGGGAGAATTCGAAGGCGGAACAATCCAGAAAGTGGCCGTATCGGTGTCTGGCGACAGCTATGAAAGTCTGGAAGCCGCTGCGAAACGGATGCTGAAGCGGCAATAAACGGCACCATGCAAAGAAATGGGGTGCGCAAGTAGCGCACTCCTATCAACTGAAATCTGCAATCAAATATCTCGATAACAAATTACCCGTCCAGTTTAACATTGCGGTGCCAATTCGTATGTCCGTCTTGGGCTGCGACCAACTAATTGAACTGATGGCAGAGAACGGCAAATCTGGGCCCAAAGCGACCATTCCGGGATCTAAAAAAGTGGGTGTTCATGACTTTGGCCTCACTTCACGGGTTTTTCGGTGAACCGGCGAACTGCGAGGACCGAAGCAGCATAATCCCCCAATGATATCCCTCTGAAAGCAAAAGCCGCCGGTTTATTGCGTGCTCGGACGTCGACTTTGCCAGTGACCAATTCCGTCAAGTCGCCGGCAATTTGCTCGTATGGCAACATCGGCTTGTCGCTTTCCAATTCCTGCAAACGGTCGTCGACAATTACCGTTTTGAAAGCAGTCATATGCGCCGGCACCCACGGGATGCACGCATCAGTTATGGTGGCGAAGGCAGTCGGCTTCAGCCATCGGGCATCCAAGAAGGGTTCAATAGAGTAGTTCAACGTTATCGATGTCACTATCAGTTCGGCATCACTCAAAGCCTCCTTGGCATTGGCGCATGTTTCGGCTTCGAGACCCATGCCGCGAGCAAAACGACAAAGCTTGTCGGCATTCTCTTTACCACGCCCGAACACGCGAATTCGTTTCAGGGGAAATAGTTCTGAAAACGCGACTAGGTGGGAGTGTGCCTGCACACCCGCGCCTACAAATGCCACCGTCTCGGCATGAGGGTCAGCAAGCCGACGCGCTGCTACCACTGACAGCGCCGCAGTTCTGACTGCCGTAATCCAATTCGCCCCCAAGACCGCGCGAAGTTGTCCTGTTTGCGCATCCATAACCATGATGGCACCGTTTATCGCAGGAAGACCCCTCGCCGGATTTTCCGGACACACTGTAACCTGCTTGGTCACGATGAATCCATCATCTCCCATTGCCAAAGTTGACATTGCATAGCGCCCGTCGGCGGGCAAGATGACTGTCTTGGGAGAAGTGTGAAGCTTTCCATCTGCCTTGGCTATTAGGGCAGCCTCGATGGCATCGGCAACTTCGGAAGGTTGGATGCCTAACCCCCCGAGATCGTCGTCAGACAGGTAGATTAGGGCGTTCTCAGAAGTCACGGCGTCCCTCACTTAAGCAATTTGGCTTTCTCACTGAATACATTGTTTTCGGCAGTTCTTCCTATCGGATTACCCTCACAAAAGTATTTAGGCTTTAACTTTCAATCGCCTGATCCAATGCCCAGAAAAGAAATGCGACTTCATTTTTCTGAAAACGTGAACCTAGCTGAACGCCTGATTTGCTCGCAATTCGAAGTTTACAATATCTCTTTGAAGGTCGGCTTAGAGTTCGGTG
This sequence comes from Ruegeria sp. YTSB088, assembly GCF_059609825.1. Taxonomy (NCBI): domain Bacteria; kingdom Pseudomonadati; phylum Pseudomonadota; class Alphaproteobacteria; order Rhodobacterales; family Roseobacteraceae; genus Ruegeria; species Ruegeria sp. YTSB088. The sequence goes on from NZ_JBXWMM010000022.1 coordinate 25,924, forward strand.
CTGCCGTTCTCTGAGGTGAGCATCACTGGCTGCTTGCGGCTCGAAGCGGTTATTCACTAGCGGGTCTTGCGAATCCAGAGAAACGGAACAGAACCGCAAAGATTTTGCACCATATTTGGCCAAGATTTATCGAATCCGTCACAAGATTGAGAACTTATTTGGACGGCTGAAAGAGCGGTTCCGGGTCGCGACCCGTTATGACAGGTGCTTTATCATCTTCATGTCTGCCATCGCCCTCGCGGAAAAGTTTTTTGTTTCGGTAATAAGTCGAAATTTTAGGAAATCGTCGTCGAACAGATAAAGCTCGATCCAAAAGTTCTGGCCCATTAGGCCAAACGCGTAAAACAACCGCTAGCGCTGCGCGGTCTTACTCTGGCGACGAACCTACGGTTAGAATCTTCCCATTACTCCAAACCAGAGCCTCGTAACAAACCTCGGCTCCTGCGCCTCCGCACCAACCACCGTCTCGTCCAATAAGCAGTATACGGTCAGGCCCCCAGTCAATAAGACGCCAACCCGTTGCCTGCCATGACATGGTCTCATCGTCGACGATAAGATTGAGCATGCAACCCCCTGTTCCGCAGTACATAGAGGCAGCAGAAGAGCAGGAATACTGGCTTTCATCTACGAGTTCAGCCTTAACCGCGCCAAACTGTGAGCGCAGCTCGATCTCGGTCACAGCGTCACCCTGATCAAATTCTCCATTCTCGAAGTTTTTGCAATCAGCAGCCGCGCTTTCGATGATCCGTTGTGCTTCCTTGGAGGCGGCCAAAACTGTTGTGGGGCAAACCACCACGGCGACCATTGATGCCAGAAGCGCTGCAAACACAAATTTCACCCTTTTCATGCCGTCCTCTTCGTTTGAATTCAGTGGTATGCCGCCAAATTAGCTTCGTAAGAAGCGGTTTCGCCGAAGTTTTCCATCACCCATTCCGGATCGTAGTAGGTGTCGAGATAACGGTTTCCGTCGTCACACAGAATAGTGACAATGGAGCCAGATCGTCCGGCAGCCTCCATCTCTTGCGCAATTTGCAAAGCCCCCCAAAGGTTTGTGCCTGTTGATGGGCCCGCCCGCCGCCTGATCCGATCTTCAAGCCAGAGCATAGTCGCAATGCTTGCCGCATCCGGCACTTGGATCATACGGTCGATTACATCTGCCAAAAATGACTTCTCTACCCGGGGACGTCCGATACCTTCAATACGACTTGAACAGGGGCGGGTCAGGGTCCTGTCTCCAGTTCGAAAGCTATCAAAAAACACTGAGTTTTCGGGGTCCACAACAATCAATTCACTGTTAAAGCCTTTGTAGCGAATGTACCGCCCCAACGTTGCTGAAGTTCCGCCAGTGCCCGCGCTCATCACAATTACCGATGGAATTGGATGTGGCTCTCGTTCCATCTGACGAAAAAGGCTTTCTGCAATGTTGTTGTTGCCTCTCCAATCCGTCGCCCGCTCGGCGTACGTAAACTGATCCATGAAGTAGCCACCGACTTCAGCTGCCAGTTCAACCGAGGCCTGGTGCATGTCCGGCGCCGCATCGACGAAGTGGATTTCCCCACCTTGGAACCGGATTAGGTCGATTTTGCTCTTGGCGGTAGATTTTGGGAGAACCGCGGTAAAAGGCACTCCGATCATACGGGCGAAGTAAGCTTCTGAAACGGCAGTGCTGCCAGACGAGGCTTCGATTACACGTGTCCCTTCCCTTATTTTCCCGTTTACAAGCGCATAAAGGAAAAGCGAACGTGCCAGCCTGTGCTTGAGGCTGCCAGTGGGATGTGTACTTTCATCCTTGAGATAGATGTCTACGCCATTCAGCCCCCGGACGGGAAGCTTGAAAAGGTGCGTATCGGCAGAGCGGTGAGCATCTGCATTGATCTTGGCAATCGAATCCGAAATCCAACGGTCCATACCTATACTCAAACGCCCTGTTCAAGGCCCGTCAAGCTTGGGAAAATCGTTTTTTTGATTCATGGGGATGCATGCATGCGTCACCAATAGGACCGACTGTCCATCTAACGGGTAGGAATACCTATCGTGCCAGAATGTTCTTCAATGAACAGCCAATGATTAAGAGGGAAAAATGTTAGGGTACTATAGGCGACAGCTTGAACCCCAAGGAGAACCAGGCCGAATACATGAATGAGTGCACGCATTCGATCTTCGTAAGCAAGCAACAGAATTGACACGATCTGGCCGATGCAAATTGCTGCAACAAATATTCCAATATCAATCAACAGAAAGTTGCGCTCAAATATCGCTGTGTATGCTGTGAATACTATTACAATCAAAATAGCAGTAATTGCGAGGCTAACTCCTTTAGCACTAAATACGTCCCTTCTTGTAAGTCGGGGTGGAAGCGGCATTAGGCAGGCCCAAAACAATCCTGGCCAAAAAGCCAGCTTTAAGTGTTCCCAAATTGACTCGTTGACAGCTGCCACAAGCGCCACCGGCGTCCAACTTCCTAGCAAAACAAATGCAAAGTGCAGCCCGGACCCGAGTAGGATCATTAGGATCGCCCCTATCGCTTCGAGCCAAACTATTCGGGACGAGGTTTCCAGCATGTTTGGATCTCCCAATCCAGATTGTCGTATACTTTGTTTAGATTCTCAAAAGTGAAATGCCCACAGACATAGAAGGTCTAGAAATAGCTTTCACCGCCCATGGTGAGCGGCAATGTCCATGTCCTTGTAAGAGTTTGTAAAGTTGACCCTTCCTGATTTTTAACCGCAGTTGCTGTCATTGCCATGTGCTATAATAGACCGTAGGCTGGATTAAAAACCGGGGTAGAGCATGCACGCTAAAAGGTGGGTTATTTTGTCGGCTGGATTTATTGCTCTGGCCACAGTGTCGTGTACAGATCTGTATCCTGACGCCGACGTCATGCCCACTCGCGCTGATGGGGCGGCCTTTTTCTCGGAAAACTGTACTTCTTGTCATGGTGTGGATGGTAGAGGCGGTGGCCCGGCAAGCAGCGGTCTTTCCGTTGCGCCAACAGATTTGACAACATTGAGCGTGGAGAACGGAGGCACTTTCCCTCAAGCACGGGCACTAAGCTACATCTATGGCGACCCAGAAAACAGCCATCTTGCTCGGGTTATGCCGGAGTTTGGCGGGGAAATGGCGGAAGACCTGGTTCCGGTTGAAATCGAGGGTGTCTTGACGCCCACTCCGCGCGAGTTAGCAGGGTTATTGTTTTTCTTAGAAAGCATCCAACAGTAGATTAGTGTTCTTGGCGCTAGGTCAGCAATTGACCGTTTGCCGGTGTTCTGGACTTGCACCTTTTTTGACCCGGTGACTATTGCAGGCCTAGCATTGTGAAGCGCCGTTGTCAGCTAGGCGTCAGCAGACACTCAAGATCTTTTGGCCGAATTGGCAAGTCGAGCTCAGTTCTGGCTAAATGCGAGTTGACATATGATTTATGTCAAAGAGACGAACGTGATTACATGCTAAATTTCGAATGTTAAATGGTGATGCTGTTCTGAGCTCGCTGCTGCCTGTCCCCATCAATCGGTTTTGGGCCACAGGATAGCGAATGTTATTTGGTAAAGGACCGATGTTGACCGGGGGAAGATGTCGGTCCATTTCTGTTGTAGTAAACTCTCGTATAACAAAGGACCTCCGGCTTATGCGGCACTTCATGATCGTTGCGAGCATAGTCATTTCTTTGGCTGCAACGGTATCTGCGGCCGACGATTTTTCGGACCTTGGCAAAGACCTCTTTGTTGAGCATTGCGCCCGATGTCACGGAATCGATGCATCCGGAAAAGGACCTGACGCAGCTGCTTTGAAAACAGAGCCTGCTGATTTAACAAAGGTTTCCGACCGAAGGGGGGGCGTGTGGCCCATGTTGGAGGTCATGTCGATCTTGGACGGTTACTTGAAAGTACAAGAACCTCGCGATGACATGCCGATAATCACCGAATTGAATGACGGCCCTGCTGTCGAATTCGATACGGGCAACGGTTTGGTTACGCGTATTCCTTCCAGACTTATCGAAATTGCTGAGTATTTGGAGAGTATTCAGTCTCCGAAGCCAGAACGTTATGTTCCGTGAAGATCTGCTCCGCAGCTGAGTACGCTAAAGAGTGCTGCGTTGGGCGGGTGCCGTAGTTGCCAGGAAGCTGCGAATATGCGGATAACGTGTGGAAGATGCCGTCTAGCCCAGCGCGCTTCGATATCAGGTCTCGCGCTTTACAGCGGTCTAATCCAAGACTTCTTGTAGTACCTCACCACTCGCACCATTAGGACGTGCCGTGCTCAATAAGGCAGAAAGTGTGGATGCGAGAGCAGTCGTGCAAACCCGGCGTGCGACCCGTTGTGGTTTTAAGTTCGGTCCAGCAAAGATAATCGGCACATGTGTGTCACCGCGCCACGGTGACCCGTGGGTGGATGTGACGGACAGACCATCAAAGTCTGCGATGAACCAACCGGGTTTGAAGACTACGTATATGTTCCCGGATCGGGTGGGATGATAGTTGTTGCGGATCAGGCGCATGATGCCGGTATCGGGCAGGGTGTTTGCTTCGATAGCCGTACCGGGGACGGCGAATGCCACATCGGGAAAGGATAGAAGCTCTTCTGCAATAGCTGACTCCAGCGTGGGTAAATCGATATCACTGCGAGCCAATACTTCGGGGGCGATATTGAGATAGGGGTGATTATAACCCTCAAGCAATTTCCCGGTGATCCGAAACCGCTCCTTAAGCTTGGCTATCTGTTCCGTCGGGTCCCAGGTGTCTGGAGCAACAAGGCCAGTTCGGATGCCAACACTCTCCAAATAGCCCGGTGCATCAGTGGTGCCGTGGTCCGCCGATAGAACGATCAAAACGTTTTCCAGCCCAATCCGGTCGTCGATAAACGCGAAGAGATTCATGAGAGTCTGATCGAGGCGGTATATCGTGTCCTCGGCTTCAAGACTGGAGGGGCCAAACACATGGTTGACGTAGTCCACGGACGAGAAGCTAATCGCCAGATAATCCGTTACCGCGTCTTGCCCGATATCCTCGGCATCAATCAATCGTTTGGCAAATTGCGCCGTCAGATCGTCGCCAGCGGGACTAAGCGTTAAAAAGGTCGTAAAGTAGGGGTTTTCTAGCGGGTCAAACCCATTTTGCGTCGAAGAATAGCGATGAGGAAAGGTTATGCCGAACCCGGCGACATCCGTCTCCCATGGTTGGTTGTCGCGGTCGCCAAAGAGATAGGCTTCCTTTGGGTGCATCAATTCCCAAGAGGTTCCTTCAAAGGAGGCGCTCGGCGATGCGTCATTCCAAGCGGAAACCCAATCCGGGTATTTGTCGTAATAATAGGAGCTTGTGACAAAACGATTTGCGGCTTTTGAGAACCAGAAGGCTTTGCCGCTTTGTCCCGCCATTGTAATAGCCCCACGGTCTTTGATTGAAACTCCAAAGACCTTGGCCGCACCAGCAGTGGAAGCGCTTAGTTCGTCCGAAAGCGTCGTAACAAGCATAGCGCGTGGTGACCGCCCATCTGTGCCAGCTGCCGCCTGTGTTGGGTCAATTTCAATATCGTCATTGACGCCAGCACCATCTCCAAGAAGCGGAGCGGTGCTGTCTTCAACGTTGTAGACAACGCGGTCCAAGGTACTGTCGAACCAGATGTTTCCGATCATCCCGTGCACTGCCGGTGTTGCCCCGGTCGCCAATGTAGCGTGTCCGACAACCGTCTCTGTATTGGCATGGCAGTGATGGGCGTCCAGATAGTGTACACCGTTTTCTAGTAAATACTTAAGGCCACCCTCCCCAAGATTCTCAAAGTAGCGTGCCGGTAGATCGCCCCGAAACGCGTCAACGGTCAGCTGCAAAACGAGACGAGGAGGTTCTTGCGCATACGCAGGAGCGACTGCAACCAACCACAAAGACAAACAAGTTCTTAATGATTTGGTCATAGTGTGTCCTTTCGCTGCATCGTGCATCAGGTTAGCCGCGACCGCAATTGCGGGCTAGGTCGTGTTGACAAAAGGAATTCACGCCGAGGTTTAAGTATTATTCAAGCTGGTATCTGCAATGGAGACCAGCTTGCCACGAGACCTGATGTCGGACAAGGAATGGACGTTCTTGAAGCGTGTTATCATGGCTGTCCGCGCCCTGAACGGGCGCAAAACCCACGAACCACCGCCGTGTTCTCGATGGAATTTTCTGGATCGCCCGGACTGGTGCCCCTTGGCGAAACCTTCCCGAAGAGTTCGGCAAATGGTCGAGCGATTAACCTCGCAATTGAGTTGCGTTGTTCGATTTTGGGGTGAATTGCTCCAATCAGAATGCACTTTTGATTGAGTTTCGGTGCGTTCAAGTTGATCGAGCCACTGTACGGCTATCGACAATTGAGCGCGTATAGTGAACCGTGCAAACTAATGCGCAAATGCTGTGCAATATTATGGGCGAAGACACCCAGACTTTCTGAATAAAATTAATGATAGGGATGCAGCGCTATGCGCGTCCCTACAGATATTGTGGAAGTTCGATATCGGGTTCATCTGCCTTGGAATCGTTATGATCTCAGGTGGTAAAATGTGGTTTGAGGATCGAATGGTCTGGGTCTAGCGCGACTTCCAAAAAGGTTGTGGGTCGTTGAGTGATCTTGAAACTGAGCGCTGAAGAATTGCCCTCTTGGAACAGTTCGCAGCTGCTTGTACCCGTTTGGGTCAGACCGCACCCATTTTCCGGCGTAGATACTGCGCGAACTCTGCCACTCGGCGAGGTTGGGCTCGGCCGGGTGGAAACATCATTTGTAGCGGCTTGGGTGGTGGGAGGAAGTCGCCTAACAGTGCCACAAGCTTTCCGGCTCTGACATCATCGCCAACATCCAGTTCCGACTTCAACACAATGCCATGGCCTGCCAGAGCCCAACTGCGGATAAGCGAGCCATCATTTACAATTCGGTTTCCCTTGACTGGAACAAGCTGGCGTTCTCGGCCTGCGCCAAACTCCCAAACATTGTCGAGCGAACCACCGAAACGCATAACTAGGCAGTTATGATTTGCGAGGTCTTCGGGCAGTTCTGGTGCTCCATATGCCGCCAGATAGCTGGGTGCTGCGCAGACGAAACGCTGGTAGCTTCCAAGGTTGCGTATTCGGAGTGAGCTGTCGGTGATGTCCCCAAACCGAACAGCCAAGTCAAAACCCTGACCCACGAGATCGACATAGCCATCGGATAGCGACAGTTCTATTGACATAGCCGGGTTCTCTTCGGTGAATTCAGCGATCATGTCAGAGACAACACCACGACCTAAATCAATAGGCGCACTGACGCGGATCAGGCCAGAAAGGGTTTCGGCGCCGAGGCGAATGCGGGTGTCGAGGTCGGTGACTTCACTCAGAACGCTCTTGGCGCCATCGATCAGGACCCGACCCTCTTCGGTCAAACTGATTGAGCGTGTCGTTCGGTTGAACAACACCACACCGTAGTGTGATTCCAGCGCAGCGAGCCGTTCGGAGACAGTTGTGCTCGATAGACCTGTCTCTCGGGCCGCCGCGACAAGGCTGCCTTTCTCGGCGATGGTCAGGAAGAGGCGGAGGTTGTCGAGTAGCATTAGCCGGTATTTCCGGATTATATTTCCGATGAATGTCTGTTTATCCCGTTTCGTCGACGGCGTAAATCTACAACGTCAATCAAAACAGCAAAGGAACGACCTGATGGCCAAGCTGACCATTGTCGCCAACATCAAAGCCAACCCCGGCAAGATCGACCTTGTCAAAGCAGAGCTCACCAAGCTCATCGACATCACCCGGTCTGAAAAAGGTTGCATCAACTACGACCTGCACCAAGACAACGATAACCCGGCTCATTTCGTGTTTTATGAAAATTGGGAAAGCCGAGAGCTTTGGCAAACTCATATGGGGGCCCCACATCTGGCTGCATACATGGCGGCGACAGACGGAGCGGTCGCCGAATTCACATTGAATGAGATGACCTTCATCGGTTGATTTTGAACCAGAACGAGGAGCACGCCATGAAAGCTGTTGGATTTCGTACGGCCGGGCCAATTGATCAGGCGGATGCATTGATCGAATTCGAAGCAGACAAACCCACCCCGTCAGGTCATGATTTGCTTGTCGAAGTGCAAGCCGTTTCGGTGAACCCGGTCGACACAAAAATTCGGCAACGACGTGCTCCTGAGGGTCCCGCACCTGACATTCTAGGGTGGGACGCCGTAGGGATCGTCGAAGCCGTTGGCGAAGAGGTCGAGACTTTCAAACCGGGAGACACCGTTTGGTATGCCGGGGCGATCAATCGGCCTGGAACCAATGCCGAATACCATCTTGTGGATGAGCGCATCGTGGGGGCTGCTCCTAAATCCATACCTGCATCAGCGGCTGCGGCGATGCCGCTTACGACGCTCACTGCTTATGAGATGCTGTTCGACCGCTTGCGAGTCCAAGATGCCATTCCCGGCGGGACAAATACGTTGCTGGTTATAGGTGGCGCAGGCGGTGTCGGGTCAATCACCATTCAATTGGCCCGGGCTCTCACTGAATTGACAGTGATAGCGACGGCGTCCCGCCCCGAGACACAAGACTGGGTTCAAGAGCTTGGCGCACACTATGTCATAAACCATGCGGAACCTTTTGGCACACAACTCGGGGCTCTCGGTATCGAAAGTGTGGATTTCATCTATTCAACGAACCATTCCCAGCTTTATGCGTCTCAAGCCGGAGAGGTGATGACACCTCAAGGTCGCTTTGGGTTGATCGATGATCCTGAGACCTTTGACATCGCGCCATTCAAACCCAAATCGATCTCTTTGCATTGGGAGTTCATGTACACTCGGTCGCTGTTTGGGACTGGAGATATGAATCGTCAAAGCGAAATACTGAATCAGGTTGCCGGGTTGATAGACGATGGAAAGATCAGATCCACAGCAACCGATACACTTGGTACAATCAATGCTGCAAACTTAATGAAAGCGCATGCTATCCTCGAAAGTGGCAAGGCCAAAGGAAAGCTCGTGCTTGAGGGTTTTTAGATGAGAATTGAGCGACTAGATCATGTGAATATCGTGACAACTAAGTTGTCTGACATGGTTACTTGGTATGAAGAGGTCTTGGGTTTGAGACTCGGGGCTCGTCCTGATTTTCCGTTTCCTGGAGCATGGTTGTATGCGGGTGATGACGCCGTGCTCCACCTAGTGGGTCAAGAAGGAACACCTAACGTCGGCTCCGAAGTGAAGCTCAAACTCGAACATTTTGCGCTCTCAGCCACGGGGCTGAGCGCATTTGAAGAAAAACTGGCATCACGTCAGATCCAGTATCGCAAAACCGAAGTCCCAGGGCCCCGCATGATCCAAATC
>NZ_JBXWMM010000023.1:0-33907 GCF_059609825.1 Ruegeria sp. YTSB088
CGTCTCCACCGTCTCTCCGATGCGTCCGACCGTCTCTCCAGCCCGTCAGCACCGCCTCAGCAGCGCCGGTGAAGGGGTATTTACGGATTAGGTCTGGGACCTGCAACCCCCATTTTGAAAAAACTCCACATTTTTCGTCGATTTCTTATGTTAGTTAATGAAAACAACAATTTACTTTAACAAATCAATCTCTTCAGCTCACGTTCGTTGTGCAGATTTCCCGAGAAGAACCAGAAACATTCGCTTCTGAGATGGAATCGAGAGTCCAGGCAGAAGAGAGCGGCTTGTAAAACACCCTTGGGTCCTTCGATCGACGCAAACCTGACTATCAAGAATATCGTTCAGAGTACGCAAGAAACTGACTTGGGGTCACAATTGTTTTTTCGAGCGATTAACGCACTCTCACAACAGAGATGGTAACGCTGCCCGAACGCTCATAAGAGCTACGGTGTCGCGAGAGGTGCGAAAGATAGCATGGAATTCGATTATATCATCGTAGGCGGAGGTTCGGCCGGTTCGGTTCTGGCCAATCGCATGAGCGAAGATCCATCCACAAGTGTCTGCCTGCTTGAAGCTGGTGGCGGTGGGAACAGCCTTTTCGTCAGAATGCCTGCCGCCGTTGTTGCCGCACTACGGGGGCGCCCCAGGATCAACAACTGGGCTTTTGCAACGGTCCCGCAACCCGGGTTGAAGGGGCGCAAGGGCTATCAACCACGCGGCAAGGCACTGGGCGGCTCAAGCGCAATCAACGCCATGCTGTATGTACGCGGTCAGCGGCAGGACTACGATGGCTGGGCCGATTTGGGCTGCGACGGCTGGGACTGGGACAGCGTATTGCCATATTTCAAACGGGCCGAGAACAATGAACTTGGCGCTAACAGCGTGCATGGCGACAGGGGGCCGTTGCATGTTTCTCTGCAAAAAGAACCTCGTCCAATCACCCTTGCGTTCATTCAAGCCGCTCAGCAACTCCAACACCGCTATACTGAAGACTTCAACCGAGGCGACAACGAAGGCGTCGGCCTGTACCAGGTTACACAGTTTCACGACCCGGCAAAGAATGGTGAGCGTTGTTCTGCGGCTGCTGGTTATCTTTTTCCAGCTTCTGACCGCCCGAACCTGACGGTCATCACGCATGCACATGCCAGTAGGCTGAGCTTTGAGGGCAAGCGCGCGTCGGGCGTTGTATACCGGGCGAGAGGCAAGGGCGCAGACATCGCCATTCGGGCGAAGCGCGAAGTCCTGCTGTGCGCAGGCGCTTTGAAATCGCCGCAACTGCTTCAGGTTTCGGGTGTTGGTGCAATGAGCGATCTTGAACCGCACGGAATCACTGTTCGCCACGAGTTGCCCGGCGTGGGAAAGAACTTGCAGGATCACCTGGATTTCACGTTGATCTTCAAAACCAGAGATACAGACAATTTTGGGATTGGCCCGGCAGGGGCAGCGCGAATGCTGAAGCATGTTCATCGGTGGGGCAAGACGGGCGTCTCGATGGCGGCTACCCCCTTTGCCGAAGGCGCGGCGTTTTTGAAAACCTCCCCTGACCTGGAGCGTCCCGACATCCAGCTGCATTTCACTATCGCAATGGTCGATGATCATGCCCGCAAACTGCACTACGGGTACGGATATAGCTGTCATGTCTGCAAACTGCGCCCGGACAGCCGGGGGACAGTCAGTTTGAAAAGCTCCGACCCAATGGAAGTACCCTCTATTGATCCGGGGTTTCTTTCAGATGCACGCGATCTGGATACAATGATCAAGGGCGCGCGAATGACACGGGACATCCTGCAGGCTCCTGCATTAGACAACTATCGGCACAAAGAGTTGTTCGGTACGGATACTGCCAAAACCGACGCTGATTGGGCGGAGCATATCCGCGCCCGCGCCGACACGATCTATCACCCTGTAGGCACCTGCAAAATGGGCGTGGACGAAATGGCGGTCGTCGACCCCCAGCTTTGTGTGAGGGGGCTTGAAGGTCTGCGAGTCGTTGATGCCTCGGTGATGCCGACCTTAGTGTCGGGTAATACAAATGCACCCACAATCATGATCGCGGAAAAGGCCGCAGACATGATCAAGGCGGCTGCCTTGTAAATGCACTATTGGCCCTTCATCAGGGCCTCAAGCCCAACCCGGTAATTGGGATAGATCAGATCAATACCAAGCTCATCCTTAATCCGGTCGTTTCGAACCCGCTTGTTTTCGTTGTAGAAACTGCGCGCCATCGGCGTCAGATCGGCGTCGTCGAACCGGACTGCAGGAGGCAGGGGCAAACCCTGTAACTCGGCAGCGTATCCTATGACATCCTGCGGCGGGACAGGTTCGTCGTCACATACATTATAGATCCGTCCCGGATTCGGCTTCATCATCGAGGCTTTCAAGATCTGCGCGATGTCTTCCACATGAATGCGCGAAAACACCTGCCCCGGTTTGATAATGCGCCGCAATCCACCACGCCTGAGCTTGGAAAACGGCCCGCGCCCCGGTCCATAGATACCTGCCAAACGGAAGATATGAACAGGCAGCCCCGGAATTGCCGACCATTGCTCCTCGGCCAGCATACGCCATCTGCCGCGCCGGGCGGTCGGTGCAGGCGGCGTGTCTTCGTCAACCCACCCACCCTGATGGTCGCCATAGACGGCCGTTGTCGACAAATAGCCCACCCATTTGAATTGACGGGCCCGCTTGGCGATTTCATCGCCCAGCGCCGCCAACACCGGATCGCCTTCTTCATTTGGCGCAGTCGAGATCAGCAAATGGCTCACCCCATCGAGGTTCGGCGCCTCACCCGGCCAGATCAGCGGTTCGGCGCCAAAGGCCCTAATTGCAGCCATCCCTTCACGGTCTCGCGTTGAGCCAACAGTTTTCCAGCCCTTCGGGGCAAGGATTCGGGACAGGGCCTGAGCAGAATAGCCATGGCCAAATGAAAAGAGCGTCTTGGTCATGCACCTTTGATGATCTGCGCCGTGCCGGGATGCAAGCGCCGCATGGACGCACTTGAATCGAATCTTCGATTGCGCCTTTCTGTTGGTCATGAGCAAGAAAACACCTGACCTGCATTCGGCCTACGCGCTGAGTTCTCCGGGCGAGAACAAACAGCTCTATGCGGAGTGGGCGGGAGATTATGATGACAGTTTCGCCGCGCGCGAAGACTATCAGCTTCACACCCACACGGCGCGGGCGTTTGTCGGCGCGGGTGGTCAGGGGCCCGTTCTGGATGTCGGAGCGGGAACCGGCCTGTGTGGCGCGGTGTTGTCGGCGCTTGGCGTCGGACCCATTGATGCAACCGATATCAGTGCAGAAATGCTGGATCAGGCGATGCGCAAGGACATTTACCGGGACGCGATCGAGGCTGATCTGACACAGGGCATCCCTGTTCCGCGTCACAGCTATTCCGGCATAGTTTCATCCGGCACGTTCACACATGGTCATTTGGGCCCCGAGGTGCTGCCCGCGCTGTTAAGCGTGGCTCGCCACGGGGCGCAGTTTGCCCTTTCTATCAATGCGCGCCATTTCAAGGAACTGGGTTTTGCTGAAGCGTTCCGCAAACTGGAACAGGATCAGATTCGCAACCTGACCCTGCCCGAAATCCGTATATACGGAGATCTCGCAGCTGGCCCCAACAAGGATGACACCGCCCTGATCGCTTTGTTTGAACGGGTTTGAGTCCGATTATCCGGACGCAACCAAGCCACCCGCTTCAACCATGTGCATCGCATTCGCCTCAGGTCGCGTAGTCCGAACTTTCGGAATCAAGGATTGCTTTGATCTCACGCAGATGCGCCTCGGCCTGATCGGGATAGTCATCCAACTCTTGCGCTGTTTTTTCGGCAATCTCATCCGACAAGACGCGCAGGGGCAGTCCGGTTTGCAAAGCACGAATGTAAGTTTCGGCCGCGCGCTCAAAGTAGTACAGCCTGTTGAAGGCATCGGCAGGGTCGCTGCCGATGATCAGAACACCGTGATTGCCCATGATCATTACTTTTTTCCTGGGATCAGACAGCATCCCGGCACAACGCTCGCCCTCGCTTTCAAAGGCCAGACCTCCGAATTCTTCATCTACCACGTAACGGTCGTAAAAGGTTGCCGTGTTCTGATCGATTGGCGGCAATGAACTGTCGGCCAAAGAGGCCAGAACAGTCGCAAAGATCGAATGCACATGCATGACGCAACGCGCATGAGGGCAGTGGCGGTGGATTGAGCCATGCAGCCCCCAGGCCGTCGGGTCCGGGGCACCGGGTTGTTCCATCACATGCGGGTCTTTGGCATCCAGCAACAATAGATCCGAGGCACGAATGCGCGCAAAGTGCACCTGATTGGGGTTCATCAGAAACCGCGTGCCGTCATCATTCACCGCCAGGCTGAAATGGTTGGCAACCGCCTCATGCATGTTTAGCCGGGCCGTCCAGCGGAAGGTGGCGGCCATATCCACGCGCTCGGACCAATGGTCGATATTGGGACGAAGACTGGTGAGGCTCATGCTTGGCTCCTTTCGCGGCTGGTCGTGGCCAAATCTGCATGGGGTCCGGCGGTTTGACCAACGAAAAAAACACGACTATCCCATTAGCTGAACTTATGCCGAGGTTATGTAGATGCAGAACTCGCTTCCTCCGCTGGGCTGGTTGCGCACTTTCGAGGCCGCCGCACGCCATCTCTCGTTTACTGGCGCGGCGCGAGACCTGAACATGACGCAAAGCGCCGTCAGCCAGCAGATCAAGTCTCTGGAAGGGCATCTGGGGCAGCCACTGTTTCTGCGTCGACCCAAAGCATTGGAACTGACCGAGGCCGGAATCACATATCTGCCAGTTGTGCGAGAGGCCTTCCGGACGCTTATGCGCGGAACCCGGGCGGTTACTGGTGCGCAGCCAAACGCGGTGCAGGTGCAATGCAACATCAGCTTTGCCGTCAATTGGCTGGCCCCGCGCCTGCCGGCATTTCGGACAGAACATCCGGATGTTCAACTGAATATCTTCACCGAGCTTTGGGAGTCGCGCGAAATGGCCGAAGGCGCAGCGGTCGAGATTCGGTTCTCGCTTCGACCGTCGGATACAGTCCGAACCGAAATTCTGCGCACCGAACACTACTATCCGGTCTGCGCTCCCGGATATCAGGTGTGTCTGGAAAATCTTAAGGAACAGCCACTTTTCGACTGCTCCAACCTGCTGTCCAACTGGCCAAGTTGGGCGGAAGATCAGGGCCTAAATTGGGAAAATCCGCCAATAACCTACGCGACCACCTATCTGGTTTGCCTGTCAGCAGTCGTGGCTGGCGGCGGTCTGTGCCTGGCTCATGATACTATCGCGTGTCATCTGATCGAGCGCGGTCAACTGGTTGCGCCGTTTGAGCACCGCGTTCAAATGCCGGAGTCCTACTATCTGCTGTTATCCCCTCAGGCCGAGGATACACCCGGAGCCGTAGCCTTTGCTGATTGGGTACGGCGAGAAATCGGGGCTGCGGCATAAAGGGAATTACTCCCGCCCAACGGCAATGCCCCTCCGGGGCATCTTCGTAGGTTGGGCCGAGCATCGCTGACGCGCGGCGGGCGCGCCCGGACCAGAAGGCATACCCAATACACATGAGGAATCCATAACAACGAAGAACCGGGGTTGCACCCGCTGGCGCATTCGTGAAAGTTGAGCCATGGAATACATACCCTTCCCAAGCTGGCCCGAAGTCGCCCCTAAATTGATCGCAGTTGCAGCCGGACGTGAGGCGGCAGACACGGTTATTCAGGGCGGAATCTGGGCGAACGTACACAGCCGCGAATTGCTGCCGGATCATTCTGTGGCGATTGCCGCCGGGCGAATTGCCTTTGTCGGACCGGATGCCTCGCATTGCGTCGGTCCGGAAACAGAAATCATCGACGCGCAAGGGCGTTACATTTTGCCCGGCTTGTGTGACGCACATATGCATATCGAATCCGGCATGCTGACTCCGGCCGAATTTGCACGTGCGGTCGTCCCCCATGGCACGACCAGCATGTTCACCGACCCGCATGAGATCGCCAACGTGCTGGGTCTAGACGGCGTGCGCATGATGCATGACGAAGCGATGATTCAACCGGTCAATATCTTCACTCAGATGCCGTCCTGCGCACCATCCGCACCCGGGTTGGAAACGACAGGCTATGAAATCACGCCCGAAGACGTGACCGAGGCGATGAACTGGCCCGGTATCATCGGGCTGGGTGAGATGATGAATTTCCCAGGTGTGATCCATGGTGATCCCAAGATGCTGGCCGAAATAGCCGCCACTCAACGGGCCGGGAAAACCGTCGGAGGGCACTATGCTTCGCCTGATTTGGGGCCTGATTTTGCAGCTTACGTGGCGGGTGGCCCGGCAGATGATCACGAAGGCACATGCGAGGCCGACGCCATTGCCCGGGTTCGCCAGGGGATGCGCTCGATGATGCGTCTGGGCTCGGCCTGGTATGATGTGGAAAGCCAGATCACTGCCGTGACCGAAAAAGGGCTGGATCCGCGCAACTTCATTCTATGCACGGATGACTGTCATTCCGGCACATTGGTAAATGACGGGCATATGAACCGCGTCGTACGTCATGCCATTTCTTGTGGGTGCGACCCTCTGGTTGCGCTGCAGATGGCGACGATCAACACGGCAACTCATTTCGGGCTGGAGCGCGAAATCGGATCCGTCACTCCGGGGCGAAGAGCGGACATCATCCTCAGTTCAGATCTGACTGAGTTGCCGATTGAGATGGTGATGGCCCGCGGGCAGGTGGTAGCGGAAAACGGTGCCATCAAGGTGGATTGTCCACATCTGAACTGGCCCGAAAAAGCGCGCAACACCGTTCATCTGGGGCATGAACTGACGTCGGCCGATTTTGAGATCAAGGCACCGGAAGGAGCCAACAGAGTTCAGGCCAACGTCATCGGCGTGGTGGAAAACCAGGCGCCGACCAAGGCGCTGAAAGCAGAATTACCGATCATTGGCGGTCTGGTCGAAGGCGAAGGCGAGGTGTGTCAGATCGCTTTGGTTGAACGGCACCGGGCCACCGGGGGCGTCACCAACGCTTTCGTTTCGGGCTTTGGATATCAGGGAAAAATGGCCATGGCCTCGACCGTGGCGCATGACAGTCACCACATGATCGTCGTCGGTACGGACCGGGATCAGATGGCGCTGGCCGCAAACCGCCTGGCCGAAATGGGCGGTGGCATCACCTTGTACCGTGACGGGCGGGAACTGGCGCTGGTCGAACTGCCCATCGCTGGCCTGATGTCCGACAGTCCTGCTGCCGAAGTCGCGGCCAAGGCTGATAAGATGGTGCAAGCCATGCAGGACTGTGGCTGTCATCTGAACAACGCGTACATGCAGCACTCTCTGCTGGCGCTGGTCGTAATTCCGGAACTTCGAATCTCGGATCTCGGACTGGTTGACGTGCGCACATTTGAAAAAATAGATCTTCTGGAACCATTGGCATGACAACACTCCTGACCCCCGAAGCACCCGCGCCAGAGCAGTTTACTGATCCCGCCGCCGCCGTTGCACGGCTGGAAGAACTTTACATCCAGGCGACCGATTTCCTTTGCGACAGTTTCTCGGAAGCCATGGGAAATGGAGCGCCTGCCGCGCGATATAGAGCCTATTACCCGGAAATTCGCATCAAAACCTCGACCTATGCCCAAGTCGACAGCCGCCTGAGCTTTGGTCACGTGTCCGAACCCGGCGTTCACGCCACGACGGTGACGCGCCCGGATTTGTTCAGATCCTACCTGACCCAACAGATCGCACTGTTGATCAAGAACCATGGCCAGCCTGTGACAATTGCGGCGTCGGACACGCCGATTCCGGTGCATTTTGCCGTGGCAAACAATCCCGATCTGGTTGTACCTCATCAGGGGGCGGCTGACTTCACCCTGCGCGATGTGTTTGACGTTCCTGACCTGACAACCACCAATGATGACATCGTCAATGGTGTGCATGACCATGAAGACGCTGTTGGTCCCTTGTCTCTTTTTACTGCCCAACGCGTGGATTATTCGCTTGCGAGGCTGGCACACTATACCGCAACTGACGCAGGTCACTTTCAAAACCACGTGTTGTTCACGAACTACCAGTTCTATGTTTCGGAATTCGAGAACTACGCCCGCGAGCAATTGGCGGATCCTGCCAGCGGCTATACCAGCTTTGTTTCAACCGGCAATGCCGAGATCACGGACCCCAAGGCACCTATCGAACAACCGCTGAAACTGCCACAAATGCCAACCTACCACCTGAAGCGCGAAGATGGTTCGGGAATTACGTTGGTGAACATCGGTGTTGGCCCATCCAATGCAAAAACCGCCACCGACCATATTGCAGTTCTGCGCCCGCACGCGTGGCTGATGGTCGGTCACTGCGCCGGGTTGCGCAACACACAGGCATTGGGCGATTTCGTTCTGGCCCATGCTTATCTGCGCGAAGACAAGGTTCTGGACGACGATCTGCCGGTCTGGGTGCCGATCCCGCCTCTGGCCGAAGTGCAGGTGGCGCTGGAACACGCCGTGGCCGAGGTGACCAAACTGGAAGGTTACGAGCTGAAGCGGATCATGCGGACAGGCACAGTGGCCTCGGTCGACAACCGAAACTGGGAATTGCGCGATCAGTCCGGTCCGGTCCAGCGTCTGAGTCAATCCCGGGCAATCGCGCTGGATATGGAAAGTGCCACCATTGCAGCGAACGGCTATCGGTTCCGCGTTCCGTACGGCACTTTGCTGTGCGTTTCGGACAAACCCCTGCACGGAGAATTGAAGTTGCCGGGCATGGCGTCTTCCTTCTATACCACTCAAGTCAGCCGGCATCTGGCCATCGGCATCAAGGCGATGGAGCACTTGCGCGGCATGCCGTTGGAGCGCTTACACAGCCGGAAATTGCGCTCCTTCGACGAAACAGCCTTTCTCTGACGCAAAAAAGCAACGTTTTCCCCATATTTTTAGGGTTTTCAGCGCTACTATTCGTTGTGTTTAGCCACAATATCCCGTTACAGTTACGCGGTGAGGCCCTATAGATCGGGCACGTTAAGGAGACCAAGAAATGGCAAAGCCTATGACAAAGACTCAGCTGGTTGCTGCTCTCGCTGAGGAAATGGGAACCGACAAGAAATCTGCGAACTCCGCGCTGGAGGCCATCACCGGCCTGATCACCCGCGAAGTTTCGGCCGGTGGCGCAGTGACCCTGCCCGGCGTCGGAAAAATCTACTGTCGCGAACGCCCCGAGCGTCAGGTCCGCAACCCGGCCACTGGTGAGACCTTCACCAAGGAAGCCGACAAGGTTGTGAAAATGACCATCGCCAAAGCACTGAAAGACAGCGTGAACGGCTGATTTCAACTTTCGGGACAACGATAGAGAGCCGCCTTCGGGGGGCTCTTTTTCTTTTGCGTCAGTGTTTTGTGCGTGTCGGGTTTGAACCCGATTCCGACACCATGTTTCGGTTCAGAATGCGTCACTAACGTCACAAATCGCCTTCCATGCAGGCATCGGCCTGAACTTGGGAATGTGAACCGGCGAAATCTTGCCGTACCGTTGACGGGCCTCTTTCCATAACTTGCCTGATCGCCTTACAACTCCGTTAATCTTCGAACCGGCAATGAAACGTCTTGCAAACCATCGTATGTAGAAAGAAATCGACTTGGCCGCGCGTGTCCGGCGCTGCCCGATCCGCTATCGCGGTGGGCCTCTTTGCACTTGTCTCTGCCTGCGCGCAAAACACAACCGATGAGGATCTCAATCCTGAACGTCAGTTGATGGCTCTGCAAGAGGTCTCGAAGAAGCGGTCAAGAGGGCAGCGAGTGTGGTGCGTGCCCTACGCGCGAGACCTCAGCGGTATAGAAATTCGCGGCAATGCGAAGGACTGGTGGGGGAAAGCTCGAAAAACGTTTGAGCGAGGCAAGGAACCGGTTGTTGGAGCGGTAATGTCGTTTCGGGCAACCCGCGGGATGCCCTTGGGCCATGTGGCCGTCGTATCCGATATAGTCTCCGATCGCGAAGTCATTGTGAATCACGCCAACTGGCACCGCAACAAGGTGTCGTTGCAAATGGGCGTCAAGGATGTCTCGAAAAACAATGACTGGACAGTGGTCCGGGTTGAAAGTCAACCGGGCCGGTATGGCAGTTCCTACCCGGTAAATGGGTTCATCTATCCGACAGCTGGCAAGTAACCTTGTTGAATTTCATTTCGCGAACGAGTGGATCGCACCACGCGCGACACTCATTTCAATCGTGCAGCGAAGACAATGACCGTCCGCGTCGGGATACCGAGTGGTTGAAAAGTCCGCATATTGTACAGAACTGCGACATTGGACGATCAAAAAAAGGGCGCCAGAGGCGCCCTTTTTCGATTTGCTTCGATAGGTTGGTCAGTGAACCGTCTCAACCTTGTGGAAGTCCAGATCACGATCTTCAGGCATTGAATCGATACTCATCACCTCCTGGTGTTTAGTGATCAGGATATAAACGACGCAGGCCAGATACAGGCCAACCACGACGGCTCCGATCCATTGAATCTGCAGCCACTGGCTCTGGAACAGCAGGGTCAGGGCAAACAACAGCGCGACGTTGCCAGCCACATAGATCGCCTTGCCAAACCGTTCCACGGTCAGGTTCAGGTTGTCGGTGTACAGTCGGATCAGCGAGTCCAGCGAGTTGATCACGAACGTCACACCCACGATTACCATCGCAATGTTGGTGATGCCTGCGGTACTAATGCCGTTCAGATGGTAATAGTAGAGAACGGTGAACCAGATCCCCAGCGGTATGGACGGAAAGATCAGCAGCGCGGCAAGCAACTGCCACGTGGTCAGACCACCCACGAAGCGCGAAGTAAACTGGCCGATCATGATCGACCATGCAAACCACCAGAACAGGTAGAATGCGTGATAGTCGGTCAGCGGCAGGACAAATTTGTGCAGGTTGGCGAAATAGGCCCCGATATCGCTGCCGGTTTCCACGAACCCGGTCACGCCCATGCCTGCAGCTGCCCACATGCCCAGAATCAGTGCAAGGAACAGAAAAGTAGAACCGACCGACAGGATACGGACATACTTCAGATCGGTCGAAGAATAAGCCGCCGCCAGAATGACAACAAACACGATGATGTAGAAGGTATTAACGACGGATTCGCCGTCTCCGACCTCGGGCAAATAGCCGGGCAAGTAGATCAGGAAAAGGCTGGCTGTGAAAGCACAGGTGCCGATGATGACCGCGTTGTTGATCAGCTTGACCAGCGGGATCTCAAAGAACCTCACACGGGGTTCGATCACGCAGAAGTAGAAGGCCGTCAGAAAATAAAAGGCCCAGATCAGAAAGCCCCAGAATCCGAACTCGATCGCCAGCGGGTTTGCGAAGGCGTAAGCAGGGTCGTCGGCATATCCACCGAATTCGGTCAGTGGGAACATGATCAGGCCGACATCCAGACCGGATGTGAACAGGATCGCGATGAACGTGAACAGATGTACCGGTGTCACGCCAACGCAGCGCAGGTTCCACCATTTCACGACGAAGAAAGCGACCAGGCCCAATGCCAGCAGGACGCCGAAAGATAGAATGTACTCCAGAAGCACCGACAAACCTCCCTTGATATGTCAGGTCCTGCCGCCGATATCTTTAATTGGCCAGTCAATCAATATAAACATGTGCAAGACTTTTCTTGCATCACGCATGTGTCTTTTTTGACGCGCACTGCTTGCGACCGATCTCAAAATCAGGGACAGTCCGCGCGACGTGACAGGGGGTCTCCATGGATCTGCGCGCCATAGCCATGGGGCTGACATTTGCCCTGATCTGGTCATCTGCCTTTACCTCGGCGCGGATCATCGTGGCGGATGCCTCACCTCTGTTTTCGCTGGCACTGCGGTTTCTGATCTCCGGTGTTCTGGGGGTCATGATTGCCCGCGCGATGGGGCAAAGTTGGAACCTGACCCGAAATCAATGGCGTGCCACGATCCTGTTCGGAATCTGCCAAAATGCCCTGTATTTGGGCCTGAACTTCTACGCGATGCAAACGGTCGAGGCTTCGGTCGCGGCCATTATCGCTTCCACTATGCCCTTGTTGGTGGCACTGGCAGGTTGGCTGATGTTCGGGGACAAGCTGCGCCCGCTTGGTGTATTGGGTCTGTTCGCCGGTTTCGCCGGAGTCGCCCTTATCATGAGCAGCCGGATCAGCGCGGGCGTCGATATGTTCGGGGTCGCACTATGCGGTGCGGGGGCGCTTGCTTTGACTTTTGCCACGCTTGCGGTTCGCGGTGCGACGTCTGGCGGTAACTTCATGATGGTCGTCGGCTTGCAGATGCTGGTAGGCTCAGCCGCGCTGTTCCTGGCCGCTCCGATCTTTGAGACCATCTACATTCACCCGACACTTCCGCTGGCGCTGGCGTTCATCTACACAACCCTTTTCCCCGGATTGCTGGCCACATTGATCTGGTTCCTGCTACTGGATCGGATCGGAGCCATTCGGGCCGCCACTTTCCACTTTTTGAACCCTGTATTCGGAGTCACGATCGCAGCGATCCTGCTGGGCGAAAAGTTGGGCGGGATGGACGCGGTCGGCGTTGCCGTCACGACCCTTGGCATTCTTGCGGTTCAGATTTCACGACAGGGCGCTCAGGGCAGCAAGGCTTCGACCTGAGACAACAATTTGCGGGAATCGGGTTTAACGTTCGACCCATAGGTCGCAACCACTTCCCCTTCAGAATCGATCAGGATCTTGTTGAAATTCCATTTGGGCGTGAAACCGGTCCGGGCGGCAACGGCTTTGTAGAACGGATGGGCGTCTGCGCCTTTGACCGGAGTGATGTCCGTCATCGGCAGGGTCAGCCCATAGTTCATCTCACAAAACTGTTTAACCTCATTTGCCGATTCCAGCTCCTGATTGAATGAATCCGACGGCACCGCAAGAACGACCAGTCCTTTGCCGGAATAAGTCTCATGCACCTTTTGCAGAGCCGCGTATTGTCCCGTGAATCCACAATGCGACGCGGTGTTGACCACCAGCACAGGTTGGCCGCGCCAGTCTTCGATGGCCAATGTGCCTCCGTCGATCGAGTCGAACTCACCGGTCAGAGGCGCCGCCTGAACGGCGCGGCCCAGTAAGATCAGGGCAGTCAAAAGCAGCAATCTCATCATGTCTTGTCCTCCCTTTTAGATTGATACGCATGTCTTTGTTGTTCAGATCACTTGCACGACTGCGAGAGCGGTTTGAAATATCGCTTTGCTTTCCACTCCGCAGCCCCCAGATAATGGCGCAAACAATAATTCAGCCGGAGGATCCATGACTCGCTATACCAAAGACCCCACGGCCATTGCTGCGCTTTCGCCCGAAGAGTTTCACGTCACTCAACGCAGTGGTACAGAACGTCCGGGCACCGGGAAATACCTGAACAACAAAGAACCGGGTATCTATGTGGATATCGTATCAGGTGAACCGCTGTTTGCCTCGACCCATAAATACGAATCCGGCTGCGGTTGGCCCAGTTTCACCAAGCCGGTCGTCCACGAACACGTCGAAGAGTTCCGCGATACCACGCATGGCATGATCCGGACCGAGGTTCGTTCGAAACACGGCGACAGCCATCTGGGGCATGTCTTCCCGGATGGTCCGCGTGAACATGGCGGGCTACGTTACTGCATAAACTCCGCCTCGCTAAGGTTCATTCATCGGGACGAGATGGAAGCCGAAGGTTATGGCGAATACGTGAATCAAGTGGAGGATATCTGATGACCCAACAACGCGCTGTAATGGCCGGGGGCTGCTTCTGGGGTATGCAGGATCTGATCCGCAAACTGCCGGGCGTGTCGCGTACCCGTGTCGGTTACACTGGGGGCGACGTGCCCAACGCAACCTATCGCAACCATGGCACCCACGCCGAGGGGATCGAGATCTGGTTCGATCCGTCTCAGATCAGCTATCGCGACCTGCTGGAGTTCTTCTTCCAGATCCATGACCCGACTACGGTCAACCGTCAGGGCAACGATATCGGCATGAGCTATCGATCTGCGATCTACTACGTGGATGACACGCAGAAACAGGCGGCCTTGGACACTATCGCCGACGTGAATGCCAGCGGCTTGTGGCCCGGAAAAGTAGTGACCGAAGTCGAGCCTGTCGGAGACTTCTGGGAAGCCGAGCCAGAGCATCAGGATTATCTGGAGCGGATCCCGAACGGTTATACCTGCCACTTCCCACGACAAGATTGGGTTCTGCCCAAGCGCGCAAGCGCAGCAGAATAAAGCGCCACCTGCCCGGCCCCTCTGGATCTTTCAGGGGGGCTAGTCTGCGGCCACCCGCGGACGTCCGCTTGCCTCGACCGTGATCATGGCTTCGACAAAGACATCCTTTGCCTCGACCCGTGCAGTTTTGATGTCACGATCCACGATCACGCGAATGTCTTCTGCGCCGGCTTCTCGCACTGCGCCCTCCGCTTCGGACATCAAAACCTTTTCCAACAAGGCCAAAGCGTCCTCTGACGCAGTAAAATCCTGCGGACCATCCTGCAGATGCACGCGATACCGCCCTTCCGCCGGGGATGTGACCGTGCCCGAGCGGCGCAATGTCAGCCGCCCCACGACAGCACCAATCGCATTTGCCACGCCTGCATGTTCCGGCAGGATCATCTGGCAATGCAACCGCTCACCCACGGCAGGGTAGTAACTGGGGGCCGACGCCCCAAGGCCCACCACATCCACATTCAAAGCAGCGCTCAACGACAGCAACCCACGGTGTTGTGCCAACCCACGCTGTGTCAGAACATGACGCGCCAAATCATGCGGCAGCACACCAAATCCATCTTTTTCTTCATAAAAAGCAGTCTCTAACAAAGCCAGACTGGTCTGTTTGGTCAATTGATCGACAATCATCTGCGCAAGGGCCTCGGGCGAGTGTGCAAGCATATCCCCTGACCCAACCCGTTTACGTGCCATAAGCTGCAGTGCCTTACGGGCCGCCTCGACATCCCAGGCGCTGACCCGCCCCAGCAAGTGGCTGGCATCCGACGGTGTCACGCCCGAGACCTGAACGATCCCGCGATCCACCAGCCGCGTCAGCGCTCCGTTCTCCATCCGGGACCGAAGTAGCGCACTTAAGGGCAGAACCTGATCGCCCAGCCTCTCCAACAAGATCTCTTCCCGTGCACCGACTCCGTCGGTGTCGATGCCGGTCACGCGGCGGGCAAAGCGTGTATCATGCTCGCCTACAGTCGTGGCCCGTAATTGTTCATCCAGCACGGAATTCACAACGTCTGGTGCTTCTGATGCGATCAGTGATACGGGCAACACCCGACGCGGGCCGAGGAACACACCGCCCCGTAGCCCTTCGGCCACAACATGCACCTGGCTGTCACCGCCCAGACCTTGGGTACGCATCGCCACGGCTTCAACCATGGTGCGAAACCCACCCACCTGCGCCCCGGCCGGATCAATCGCGGGCTTTCCATCCCGGATAAGTGCAACATCGGTCGTGGTTCCCCCGATATCCGAGACCAGCGCATTGTCCGCTGCGGTAAGCCATCGCGCCCCGACAATAGAAGCCGCCGGACCGCTGAGGATTGTCTCTATCGGCCGTTCCCGCGCCTGTTCCGCGCTCATTAATGCACCATCGCCGCGCACCACCATCATCGGCGCAGAAATCCCCAAAGCACGCAGCTGATCCTGTGCACGCCCGATCAGGCGGTCGATCATCCCGATCAGCCGCGCATTCAGAACAGCCGTCACGGCGCGTTTCGGACCATTGAGCTTGGCGGACAAATGATGCGAACAGGTCACCGGCGCCCCGGTTCTTTCCGAGATTATGAGCGCCGCTTCCAACTCATGCGCCGGGTTGCGGGTGGCGAACTGAGCAGCAACCGCAAAGCCGGAAACCCCCTTATGAGAGTCTAAAAAGGCCTCAAGCGCAGCGATATCCAAGGCCGCAGCCTGCCCCCCGGAATGGGTATGCCCACCCGCAATCACCAGGACCGGATCACCCTTCAGCGCCTCTTTCAGCCCGTGTTTTTCAAGATCGCTGTCCTTGAACCCGATATAGATCAACGCGACACGACCGCCCTGCCCCTCGACCAGAGCATTCGTGGCCAGCGTCGTCGATAATGACGCCATCGAGATCTGATCCGGCGTGACCTGCGCCTCTGCCAGTACAGACGAGATCGCCCTGCCCACACCAATCGCCAGATCCGCCCGGGTGGTCAGCGACTTGGCCGAGGCAATGACCTCTTTCTCATCTCTGATCAACACCGCGTCGGTATAGGTCCCGCCCGTATCTACCCCCAAAGACAACGTCATCGGGTTCTCCTCACTGTTCGCTGGGGATGGGTGTAGCGGTTATGCACGACACGTCCAGCCTGTTTGCGGCAATTATGACAGTTGTTCCACCGCCCAGCGCGCCGCGTCGGCCACCGTCTCGTCGGGGTCTTCGACCAGATTCTGGGCCACTGTTTTCAATTTCGGCTGTCCCGAGTTTCCAATGGCATACAGAACGTTGCGCACGAACCGGTCCCGCCCGATGCGCTTGATCGGTGAGCCAGAAAACTGCGCACGGAAGGCTGCGTCGTCAAGCGCCGCCAGTTCTTGCAAGCCGGGCGCTTTCAGATCGTCCCGGGCGGCATAGCGCATATCGCTCGCGGCGACGGCAAATTTGTTCCAGGGACAGGCGGCCAAGCAATCGTCGCAGCCGTAAATCCGATTGCCCAACTTATTGCGCAACTCTTGGTCCACCGGACCTTTGTGTTCAATTGTCAGGTATGAAATGCACCGCCGTGCATCCAACTGATACGGCGCCGGAAACGCATCGGTCGGGCAACTGTCCAGACAGGCGCGGCACGACCCGCAGTGGTCTAACTCTGATTTATCCGCCGGCAGGTCCAGTGTGGAGAAAACAGACCCTATAAAAGCCCAATTCCCCCATTCGCGGCTTACAAGATTGGTATGTTTGCCCTGCCACCCCAATCCGGCTGCGTGCCCCAAAGCTTTCTCGGGAACCGGTGCGGTATCGACAAACACTTTTACTTCCCCCCCGGCTTCGGCAATCAGCCATCGCGCCAACCGTTTCAGCCGCTTCTTGACCAGATCATGATAGTCCTTGTTCTGCGCATAGACCGAAATTGCACCGCGATCCGGGTGATTCAGGATCTCTGTCGGGTCATGTTCCGGCGTATAGCTTTCGGCCAACATGACGACTGACTGCGCCTCGGGCCAAAGGGCGGCAGGATCGCCACGCCATTGTGTGCGCGCGGCCATCCATCCCATTTGCCCGTGGTAACCGGCATCCAAATATGCCCGCAAGCGTTTCGGCACCAGTGGAACATCCCATGGCCGGCACACACGACAGGCAACAAACCCCTCTGCCAAGGCTTGTTGCACCAGCTTTTCCTTAAGATCCGATCCGCTCTTCATCTGGCCAAAAAAATCCTCGGGGGGAATCGCGCCCACAGCGCGATGGGGGCAGACAGCCCCCCTTGCGTACCCTATCAGAAATCCAGATCAGCGTAATGGGGCGGCGGTCGGAAACCAGGCACCTGATCCGCCAGAATTGACCGAAACGCAGGACGAGACTTGATCTTTGCGTACCAGTCCTTGACCACCTGGCTGCGATGCCAGTCCACGTCCGAGATGTAGTCCAGCGAAGACAGATGCGCCGCGGCCGCGAAATCAGCCAGTGTCATCTGATCCCCCGCAAGCCAGCGGCGATGATCCAGCAGCCATGCCATGTAATCCAGATGGTATTTGATCGCCCTGGCGCCCTGTTTGATATGCTTGCTGTCCGGATACCCCTGTCCCGTCACCTTTTTGTTCACCCGCTCATACAACAGTTTCGATGTCACCTCGTGGTGAAACTTGTCGTCGAACCACCCGACAAGGCGCCGCACTTCAAATCTGGCTTCGGGGTTTTTCGGCATCAAAGCTGGCTCAGGGCGGGTTTCTTCGATGTATTCGCAGATCGCCGCGCTTTCCGACATGATGTGCCCGTCCAGACGCAACACGGGTACTTTTCCCGCCGGATTGCGGCGCAGGAAATCAGGATCCTGCTCCCAGTATCGCTCTTCTACCAGCTCAACCTCGATCTTCTTCTCCGCCAGCGACAGACGGACCTTGCGACAATACGGAGAGAGGGGAACGTGAAACAGACGCGCCATGGACTTCCAATCGAACCAGTGAATACCCGACAGATTTACCCTTGGCAGATAGCGGGTTTCAATCCTCGAAACAATCTGCGCGACCATCTGCGCGGATGGTGGCCGCCCCATCGAGAATTGAAGCCGCTCTTCTGCGGGTTCTGGCAGTTGGATCCGTGACAGACCTGTTGCGTGGTGACGGCAGGATTGCAGCAATCCGTGCCGCCTGAACCGAGGTCAGCTTTGACGCGCTGGTGTTGAAATAGCGTTGCGCAGCAGCTTCGACCCCAAACACGCCGTTCCCGGTTTCGGCCACATTCAGATACACTTCAAGAATACGCTGCTTGCTCCAGAATATTTCAACCACCGGCGTGATCGAGGTTTCCAAAGCCTTGCGCACCCAACTGCGGCCCTGCCAGAGGAACACATTCTTCACAACCTGTTGCGTGATGGTCGACGCACCGCGACTTCCGCCATCCTCAAGTGCATCGCGAATGGCTTCAACGTCAAAGCCCCAATGCAGACAGAAATTTGCGTCCTCAGCCGCCACAACTGATCTTGCCATGATCGGAGCCATGTCCTCGATCGGCACCCATTCGCGTTCAACCTTTCCCAGCCGGCGCCATGCCGACCAGATGGTATGCGTCACGGGCGGGTTCACGACCGAATAAATCAGGACCAGAGCAACCACGAGACACACAACTGCCATGGCCACGCGCACTACCCAGCGGCGAACCTGCCGCGCCACCGGTACTTTCGTTCTGGATGCCTTACTTTTTTTCCCGCCAGATTTGCGGGCTGCTTTCTTAGCCATGCCTCAGCTATACGACGCAGGGTTCCGGTTTGAAACGGCCTAAATCGCGAAAGCACGCGCCTCACGCGGATGAATGATCGGGCGAGCGGTTTTCAGCGACATCGGATCAAGACCTGCCAACTCGGGAAACAAGTGCAGCACCTCGCTTTGAGTCTCGCGATCCGAGGCTGACAGCGCGTGCCCGGGATAATAGCTTTCGCTCTTCGCTCCGTTGGCGATGACGATCTCATGCTGCTTGAACAAGAGGTGGAAGTATTCGACCTCACCGCCTTCAACGCGTGTCACCGTGTCATCGTTGACCAGTGTATGTGCCGGAACCAGCGCTTCGGAAAGACCGAACAAATAAGACGCCTGCCAGTCTTCGACCAGCATCCGATGCTGCGGTGAAACCAGCAAGGGGCGATCCAGACCGAAAACACCGGCTTCGAACCGGATTGGGGCCAGTTTGCCTTCGGCTGCGACGGTTGTAGACCCGACCCAGATCAATGGTTGAGGTCCGTGATCCACCGTAAGGACCAGATCACCAGCCTTCAAATCCTCAACTGCCCGCTTACCTTCCGGCGTGGCGATCATGGTCCCGGCCGTAAAACAAGGTGGACCCAGATTTCCGACATTCAGAGGACCTTGCGTGTTGACAAAAGTGGTCGAAACCAGCGTTCCAGGCTGAAGCACCTGATTGTCTGTAGGGGTGAAAACCCGCGATCCATCGGCCAGGTAAAAAGTGATTCCTGTATAGGTCACGTTCCCAACGCCTGACACGTTGATCGTAACAGTATCCCCCGGCCAGGAATTTGTTACGTCTTGTCCATTGACCGTATCGCCACTGGGCACGTCAATAAGATTGTCATCATTCGCATCTGTCAGGTTGAAACTGCTGACAGTGACAGCTGTTCCTCCTGGTGGCGGGCTTGCGGGATCAAAGGTGAAAAACTGATCGCGATATGTCGTTGGCATCCTGTCGCCCCTACTCTGTCACCATTTGAAACCGAAACAGGTCATGGCTATCACTACAAGGTGAAAAAAGCATGGCGAAATTCGGGAGAGCGGGCAAGAATCCTGTCGAAACCGCGCAGACAACCAAGGCCCCGCGTGGTGCAAATGGCACGCGAGGCCTGTTAGTGATGGGATTCCGGCTTACTCCGCCGGAACTGCCGCAGCTTCTTCGCTCAGCGGGTGGCTCAGCTTGTTCAGCATCTCTTTGGGGCAAACCTGCAGGAAGTTACCTTTTTCCACGTCCCAATGCTGTAGGATATCTGCGGCCTTTCGGCTGTTGGTCTCCTCGGCGTGGCGCATGATCATGGATTTCAATTGCTCCACCCAATGGTCGACGGCAACCGGACAGGTCACAAGCGTTTCCTTGTTCATCAACGCTTCGGCTTTGCATTCGGGATCATAAAGATAAGCCATGCCACCGGTCATGCCGGCACCGAAGTTGGCACCGATATCACCCAGGATCACGGCCACACCGCCGGTCATGTACTCACACCCGTTCGATCCGCACCCTTCGACCACGACTTTGGCGCCCGAGTTGCGCACAGCAAACCGCTCGCCCGCGCGGCCAGCTGCGAACAGATGGCCATCAGTTGCGCCGTACAGCACCGTGTTGCCGATGATCGTGTTTGCATCCGCCTTCAGCGGACTGACCTGCGGCGGGCGCACGACGATCGTACCGCCAGACAGACCCTTGCCAACATAATCGTTGGCATCTCCCGACACTTCCAGCTTCAGGCCCGGAGCCGCAAAGGCACCCAGAGACTGACCGGCCGAGCCCTGCAGTTTCACGTGCAGGTGGTCATCCTGGAACGTGTTCCGCATGCCAAAATTCTGCACAATGTGGCTGGAAACGCGGGTCCCAACGGTCCGGTGCGTGTTCTGCACCGCATAGGACAGCTGCATTTTCTCGCCGTCCTTCAGGAATCGGGCCGCATCGCGCACAATCTCGGCGTCCAGCGTATCAGGCACGGAATTCCGGTCCCTGTCACGATTGTACACGATATTATGGGCACCATCGACCGTGATCAGCAGAGGGTTGAGGTCCAGATCGTCCAAATGTGCCGAACCCCTGCTGACCTGCGCCAGCAGATCGGCCCGACCGATGATTTCATCCACGGAACGCGCGCCAAGGCTGGCCAGCAGCTCACGCACTTCCTGAGCGTAGAAGGTGATCAGGTTGACGACCTTGTCCGCATTGCCGGTGAACTTCGCGCGCAAGGATTCGTCTTGCGTGCAGACCCCAACCGGGCAGGTGTTCGACTGACACTGGCGCACCATGATGCAGCCCATGGCGATCAGGGCGGCGGTGCCGATACCGTATTCCTCGGCCCCCATCATCGCGGCCATGACGATGTCTCGACCGGTACGCAAACCGCCATCGGTCCGCAGGGTCACCCGGTCGCGCAGGTTGTTCATCGCCAGAACCTGATGCGCCTCGGTCAGGCCCATCTCCCACGGCAGACCGGCATATTTGATGCTGGTCGCGGGCGATGCCCCGGTGCCGCCATTGTGGCCCGAGATCAGGATGATGTCGGCCTTGGCCTTGGCCACGCCGGCGGCGATCGTGCCGACGCCTGACGACGCCACCAGCTTCACCGTCACCTTGGCGCGCGGGTTGATCTGCTTGAGGTCATAGATCAGCTGCGCCAGATCCTCGATCGAGTAAATGTCGTGATGCGGCGGCGGCGAAATCAGCGTCACGCCCTTGGTCGAATGCCGCAGACGCGCGATCAGGTCGGTGACTTTCATGCCGGGCAGCTGGCCGCCCTCGCCGGGTTTGGCGCCCTGAGCCACTTTGATTTCCAGCTCTTCGCATTGGTTGAGGTACTCGGCGGTCACGCCGAACCGACCCGAGGCCACCTGCTTGATCTTGGCCGATGGGTTGTCGCCATTGGGTTCGGGCACGAAATGTGCGGGATCTTCCCCACCTTCACCCGAGTCAGATTTTGCGCCGATCCGGTTCATCGCCACGTTCAGCGTCTTGTGTGCCTCGGGCGACAGCGCGCCCAGCGACATGCCCGGCGTGACGAACCGCTTGCGGATCGAGGTGATCGATTCGACTTCTTCAATCGGTACCGGCTTGCCCAACGGTTTGAAGTCCATCAGGTCGCGCAGATGGATCGGCGGGTTTGATTGCATCTTGGCCGAATACTGCTTCCACAGCTCATAGGACGCCTTGTTGCAGGCCATCTGCAGCATGTGCATCGAGGTCGCTTGCCAGGCGTGGGTCTCGCCCGTCGCGCGGGCCTTGTAAAACCCACCGATGGGCAGCACGTCCAAACCACTGTTCCAGCCTTTGGTATGGATTTCTTCGGCCTTGGCCTGAATGCCGGTGACGCCAATTCCGGAAATCCGGCTGGTCATGCCCGGGAAATACTCGGCCACCATGGCGCGGCTCAGGCCCACCGCCTCGAAGTTCAGGCCACCGCGATAAGACGAGATCACCGAAATTCCCATCTTGGCCATGATTTTCAGCAGGCCCTGGTCGATGGCCTCGCGAAAGCGCGCAACGTTTTCTGTCAGCGTGCCATCCAGCAGCCCGCGGTCAATGCGATCTGCCAGTGAATCCTCTGCCAGATAAGCGTTCACAACAGTCGCACCGCAACCGATGAGTACGGCGAAGTAATGCGGATCCACACATTCCGCCGACCGCACGTTCAATGAACAGAAAGTACGCAATCCCTGACGGGTCAGATGCGAGTGCACGGCGCTTGTTGCCAGGATCATCGGCATCGCGACCCGACCTTCGCCCGAGCGCATGTCGGTCAACACAAGATGCCCTCCACCAGACCGCACTGCTTCTTCCGCTTCGGCTCTAACACGGGCCAAAGCGTTGCTCAAAGCGCCTCGACCGGGTTCAAAACTACAATCAATCTCAGCCAGAGGAGCATCAAAGTTCTCGACCAACTTGTCCCATTGCGCGTTGCCGACAAAGGGGCTTTCCAAAACTACGATCTCAGTTTGGCTGCTGTCTTCATCCAGAACGTTCTTGAGGTTGGCAAACCGCGTTTTCAGCGACATCACACGGTATTCACGCAGGCTGTCGATCGGCGGGTTCGTGACCTGGCTGAAGTTTTGCCGGAAGAAATGGCTGAGCGGGCGGTATTGCTTGGACAAAACCGCCGATGGCGTGTCATCACCCATGGATGCCAGCGCCTCTTTGCCATCTTCAGCCATGGGCGCGAGAATCTGCTCCAGTTCCTCGACCGAATAGCCTGCCGCGATCTGACGCTTGCGCAGTTCTTCGCCCGAGAATATCGGCTTTTCGGTCACACCTGCCAACGCTTCGTCCAGATCGTTGATCTTGCCGACCCACTCGCCAAAGGGCAGTGCGCGAGCCAGCTTGTTCTTGATCTGGGTGTCACGGTAGAGCTTGCCCTTTTTCATGTCGACAGCCAGCATCTGACCGGGGCCAAGCGCGCCTTTTTCGGTCACTGTGGCCTCGTCAATCGGCACCATGCCTGCTTCCGAACCCGCAATGACCAGACCATCGCCAGTCACAACGTAACGCATCGGACGCAGACCGTTCCGGTCCAGACCGGCACAGACCCAGCGGCCATCGGTCATGGCCAGCGCCGCCGGGCCATCCCAGGGCTCCATCACCGAGTTGCAATAGGAATACATATCGCGCCACGCCTGCGGCAACTCAACCGCCTGCTTGGACCAGCTTTCCGGAACCAGCATGGTTTTCGCCATCGGGGCCGAGCGGCCCGCGCGCACCAGAACCTCAAAAACCGAGTCTAATGCAGCCGAATCCGACGATCCTCCGGCGATGATTGGCTTGATATCCTCGGCATAGTCGCCAAAGGTTCCACTGGCCATGCGGATTTCATGACTCTTCATCCAGTTGATGTTGCCCCTGAGCGTGTTGATCTCACCATTATGAGCCAACATGCGGAAAGGCTGGGCCAACCACCATTGCGGGAAGGTGTTGGTGGAGTAGCGCTGGTGATAGATGGCGAAGGCGGATTCAA
Source organism: Ruegeria sp. YTSB088 (assembly GCF_059609825.1). Taxonomy (NCBI): domain Bacteria; kingdom Pseudomonadati; phylum Pseudomonadota; class Alphaproteobacteria; order Rhodobacterales; family Roseobacteraceae; genus Ruegeria; species Ruegeria sp. YTSB088. Next base: position 23,877 of record NZ_JBXWMM010000023.1, read on the forward strand.
AGCGTTCGTCCATCAGATCCGGATAAAAGACGGCAACCTGCTCGGCCAGCATCATGCCCTTGTAGATGATCGAACGGCAGGACAACGACGCCAGATACAGCCCGGAAATACCGGCGGCCGAGGCGGCCTTTTCAATGCGACGACGAATGACATAGAGTTCGCGCTCGAAGGTTTCTTCATCCACACCTTTGGAGTTCGAGATCAGGATCTGCTCGATTTCGGGCCGGGTGGCGTTGGCTTTTTCACCCAGACAGGTGACATCGACCGGCACATGACGCCAGCCGTAGATGTAATAGCCCATGCGCAGAACTTCGGTTTCCACGATGGTCCGGCACCGTTCCTGTGCGCCAAAGTCGGTGCGCGGCAGGAAAACCTGACCAACCGCGATCAGCTCATCCAACCTGGGCTCGTGGCCTGTGCGGCGAATCTGATCATAGAAGAAAGACACCGGGATCTGAACGTGAATACCTGCGCCATCACCGGTTTTACCGTCGGCATCCACTGCGCCGCGATGCCAGATCGCCTTTAGCGCGTCGATACCGGCGTCCACAACCTTGCGCGATGCTTTCCCATCCACGGACACAACAAGACCCACGCCACAGGAAGAATGCTCTTCTTCGTCGGAATAGAGACCATTTTCGGCCATCCATTTGCGCTTGGCTTCTTCGGCCCGCACCCAATCGGCATCATATTTGGTCATTGGCTGTCTCCTTCGTCAGAGGGGGCGTACATAGCTTCGACCTCGGCTTTGGTCATTTGCCGGCGTTCGCCTGCGAACGCGTAGCCCTCGGGCTTTTTGTCGATGTATAGTTCAAGTTTCAGCGGGTTGCCTGCGGCGTTATCAAACAGACCTGCCGCTATTTGCGTCTGGCCGTGCATCTCGCCCGGAAGAGTGATCCGATACCAAAGCGCCGAACCACAATCGGCGCAAAAGGCGCGTTCGGCCCAGTCGGACGAGGTAAAGGTTTTGACGGGTCCAAGCGCGGCGTAGCCTTCTTCGGCCTGAAACGTCACCAGCACGGAACTGGTCCAGCGGCGGCACTGGTCGCAATGGCACGCCCCAAGCGCATCCCGCGCCGGAGTTGCCGTCACCGTAACCGCGCCACACATGCATTGGCCTTGCAATTCAGGCATTTCAAACCCTCCTGATCGCTGGGATTATTCGGCTGCAACGGCAGATTTTGCATTGAAGCGGTCGATGATCGCATCAGCGCAGTCACGGCCGTCCCGGATCGCCCAGACCACCAGCGAGGCACCACGCACGATGTCACCGATTGCATAGACTCCATCCATCTCGGTCTCACCGGTTTGGAACGCAGCCCTGATCGTCCCCCAGCGGGTGACCGGCAGGTCGGTTTGTCCGAACAGCGTGGGCAGGTCTTCAGGCTCGAAGCCGAGCGCCTTGATTACAAGATCAGCGTCTTCGACATAGTCCGCGCCTTCGATGACTTCGGGGGCCTGACGACCTGACGCGTCTGGCTGTCCCAGGCGCATCTTTTGCACGATCACACCCGAAACAGTGTCTTCACCCGTGAACCCTTTGGGCGCGCTGAGCCATTCGAAGATCACGCCTTCTTCTTCAGCGTTCTGCGTTTCACGCTGTGAACCCGGCATATTGGCCCGGTTCCGGCGATACAGGCATTTGACAGAAGTCGCGCCCTGACGGATCGAAGTGCGAACACAATCCATCGCGGTGTCACCACCGCCAATCACGACAACCTTCTTGCCGTCCGCATTCAAGCGACCGTTGTCAAAATCTTCAACCTCGTCGCCAAAGCTTTTTCGGTTCGAGGCCGTCAGGAAGTCGATTGCCTTCTCAATCCCGGCCAGTCCGCTGCCCGGCATGGCCAAGTCTCGCGACTTGTAGACGCCAGTCGCAATGATAACGGCATCATGCTTGGCCCGGATTTCTTGGAACTTTGTCACGTCCACGTTGCATTTCAGAACAAACTCAACCCCACCATCAGCAAGCAGGTCATTGCGGCGCTGAACAACATCTTTTTCCAGTTTGAAACCCGGAATGCCATACATCAGCAGACCACCGGCACGGTCATAACGATCGTATACCGTGACTTGGATTCCCGCCTGGCGCAGCATGTCCGCGGCGGCCAACCCTCCGGGGCCTCCACCAATGATACCCACGCTTTCAGTGCGTTCAGTCGATGGAGCGACCGGTTTGACCCAGCCTTTTTCCCACGCGGTATCCGTGATGTATTTCTCGATCGTACCAATCGTAACTGTTCCATGGCCCGACTGTTCAATCACGCAGTTGCCCTCACAAAGACGATCCTGCGGGCAGATGCGGCCGCAGATCTCGGGGAAGGTATTGGTGGCCTGACTTGTATGGTAGGCTTCTTCCAGACGTCCGGTCGCAGTCAGGCGCAACCAGTCGGGGATATTGTTGTGCAACGGACAATGCGACTGGCAGTACGGAACACCGCATTGGCTGCACCGACTCGCCTGCTCGGCCGCTTTTTCAGCGGCGAACTCGGTATAGATCTCGTCAAAGTCGTCCTTGCGGTCATTGGCACCACGCTTTTCCGGCATGACGCGGTCGATCTGTACAAATTTCAGCATCGGTTGCTTGGCCACGGGTCAGACTCCATGAATTGGCTTGGTCCCGCTTCTTTAAGGGAAGAGCATCTGGATGAAAAGTCATATATGCTGACCTATTTTAAGAAAGTACCGTCCGCCTCTTAAAAAAGCAAAAGATAATCAGAAAATTTAGATCCGAATCGGACCTATATGCGTGCTTTCTTTTTCTGTACCGCCCTTATACCCATAAACCGCATAAAACACGTGGCAGCTACACGGCAGGGCAGATGAGTCTTTTCCACTTGATTCTCGTAGCAATCATTCAGGGAATCACTGAGTTTTTGCCCATATCCTCATCCGGTCACCTGATCCTTTTGCCCAGCCTGTCAGGGTTGAAGGATCAGGGCCAGACCATTGATATCGCAGTGCATGTGGGAACCCTGGGTGCCGTGGTGCTGTATTTCTGGTCAGATGTGAAGCAGGCCGTTGCCGGATTTCCGCGCGCCCTGACCGGACGGACTGATACACCTCAGTCCCGCCTTGCTCTGGGCCTGATCATTGCAACTGTTCCCACCGTGATCGCGGGCCTCATTCTGCACGTGACAGGGATGAGCGCGGCCATGCGCTCGATCACAGTAATCGGATGGACAATGCTGGGTTTCGGTCTGTTGCTGTATTGGGTGGACCAGAAAGCCCCCGAAACCAAAGAAACCGCCGAATGGGGAATACGTGACGCGTTCATCATGGGCCTGTGGCAGGTTCTTGCGCTGATCCCCGGCACGTCGCGATCCGGGATTACCATCACAGGTGCGCGTCAATTGGGATACACCCGTGAAGACGGTGCGCGGATTGCCATGCTGATGTCGATCCCGACGATTCTGGCGTCAGGCACTCTGCTGGCATTGGATGTTGTGCGCGAGGCCGATATGCAACTGGCCCGGGATGGGGCAATTGCGGCGCTGTTTGCATTTCTTTCGGCCCTTCTGGCACTCAGCCTGATGATGCGGCTTTTGCGCAGTGTCAGCTTCACACCCTACGTTATCTACCGCGTCATTCTTGGCGTAATACTTTTGATCATGGCCTACAGCTGATCAGATACGCAGGTTTTTAGCCGAGTTCTGAATGTCGTCATACTGACCCGAGGGGCGAAATTTCCACAGATATTCCGGCAGAACCGATTCCAGCGTGGTCGGTTCAATCCCAATATCTGCAAATGACTTGGCACCGTCGGATACCACATTGTCATGGCGCAGGTTCTTGAGCTGATCGCGGGTCAAGATGTTGTTGGGGAACAGCTGGAAACTGACAAACTTAACCATATCCAGCACATTCGCCATAATCCGGGCAGCAAAGAACGGCAGACCAATTATGACGCGGCGACGGTGAATCACTTCAAGCATTTGCTGCATCAGGACGCGGAAGGTTTTCACCTCCGGGCCGCCAAGTTCGTAAATACCCGGCTCTGCCTGTCCCAGAACACCTTTGACGGCAGCCTGCGCCACATCGTCTACAAAAACCGGCTGGAACTTGGTTTCGGCCCCGACCAGAGGCAGGAACGGTCCCATGCGGGTCATCCCGGCGAAGCGGTTGAAGAACTGGTCTTCCGTGCCAAAAATCACCGAAGGGCGCAGGATCACAGCGTCTGGCATATGCTTCAAAACGCCCGCTTCACCATGTGCTTTGGTCCGAGAATACGCGCTGGCTGAATTCGCATCTGCACCGATGGCCGAGATATGAACCATCCGCTTGATGCCCTGCTCGGCTGCCAAACGCGCGATGCGTTCAGCTCCTTCGGCCTGTACGGTATCAAAACCGTTCTTGCCACGTTCGTTCAGTACGCCCACGCAGTTCACAACCGCATCGGCGCTCTGCATCGCCAGCTCCACCGAGGCATCATCCCGGATATTGCACAGCACCGGCTCGACCTGACCCACGGCACCGTAGGGTTTCACGAACATGGCCTCGTTCGGACGTCGCACCGCCACCCGGACACGCCAACCCTCACTCGCCATGCGCCGCGCGATGTAGCGACCGACAAATCCCGATCCGCCATAAATCGTCACCAGTTTTGACATGAGAGGGCTCCTGCTGAGAAATTGCGCCCTAGAACTAACGCCCGCAGGCCAGTCAAACAAGGCGCTAATTCGCCGCGACGGCCGTGAAAGCCATGGGCCGAAAACACCGGCCGGGAGCCGAATTCAAAAAACTTCAAAAAATCTCACCGAATCTGGTTGACGCCTCCCGCCACTAGGCTTAAACGCCCCTCCACGACACCTGCCCAGGTGGCGGAATTGGTAGACGCGCTAGCTTCAGGTGCTAGTGTCCGTATGGACGTGGAGGTTCGAGTCCTCTCCTGGGCACCAAGTTACTCTTCCAAATATTTGATTATAAAAGATAAAGCGTTTTTCGTATCGCCTCTAACCACCCTGCTGACCACCTTTAGTCGCGCGGTAGTCGCCCAAAAGATTAGCATTGGGCCACTTTTCCCAAGAAATAGCTGGTGAAGCCCAAATCCGCTTCCGCTTCCCAATAATTAAGCTCGTTCACAAGGCGATAATGGGTGCGCCAGTGCATTCCCTTCGGTTTCAAGCCCTCCATCAGATCTGGGTCGCCTGCCCATCCGAGACGCTCCCGTATTTTGTCTGCACGCCTTTGGCTACGTTGAAACGCTGCTTCTCGCTGGGACGGATAGGCAAGTTGGTGGCAATCACGACACGCAAAAATACGCCCGCCATAGAGTTTGGCGACGCGCCGACCACACCCGCGCGCTGGACACGCGAACCACTGGCGATTTCCGCCGAAGTGAAATGACTGCGAAAGAAGGCGTACTTGATATTCGTGGCTTTCCCATTCGTCGCCGTATTCCCGGCTGCGATAAGACAGTTTCACAAATCCACAATCGGCCAGCACGTTTATGCGTCCTACGACCTCCCCTTCCTGCGACCATATGCACACAACGGGAACGCCAGAAGCTCGCAAGCCGTGGCAGATTGCCGCCGGCATGCGGCCGGATTCGATCACCGCTCCCTCAATGTCGCCGACTCGATCCAACGCACCTGCGATCTGGTCAGGCGCGCTCTCGACCTTCATCGAGGCCACTTTCCCACCGTTTTCATCGACGATGCAAACCCGCATGCTGTCCATCGACAGGTCCAGTCCGACATAGTATTTCATGGTTGCTTCCTTCCATCAGCTTCACCAGCCAGAAGTGTGAGCCCTCTTTCAGCTCCGAGGGAAGCAACCACAAATTTCCCGATGACTCATGACAAGCAAATGAAGAGAGCGGCCAGGGCGATGGCTGAAGGAAAACCTTCGGACACCTGTCGTTGCATGTCGCGACGCGACGCGACGCCAGTCCTTGAGCCTGCCAAACACGATTTCAAACCGGTTGCGGCGCTTGTCGTACTTGTCGGTTTTCTTGCGTTGCTTTCGGCCCGGGATGCAGGCGCGTATCCCTGTGCCTTTCAATGCTTCTCTGAACAAATCGACCTTCGGCAGGCCGTTCAGCACACGCCTAACATCAATACGAGGCTTAACGTGGGGCTTCGGGAAGAAGGGCTCAAAACGCGCCATCTGCGCGTCGCTCAACCAGAAAAGGTCAGACATATTCACCGCCATTTCGAACCCCGTGAGTCATGAGGCTAAGTGGAAATCAACTGGTCCCGAGCCTTCTGTATCTCCACTCTGTTATGCGGCCCCCGTCAGCGACTTTGGCCGAGGCTGCTGACGAGGCGGTGTATGCCATCTGAGCCTTGTGGGTTCGACCACGTTTGCTGGCCAGCCAGCACCGTCTCTCTTCATCATCTCGAACAGTTGCATGTGGCCAAGTTGGACCACGGATCAGAAGGAAGAGACTATGGATACGGTAACACAGGCTGCGATCATCGATTGTCCGGCAGGTGATTGCGAAGCAATCTGCCTAGAGGAAAGGGGGCATGGAGGTCAGCCGCGATGGGCTGGATATTCATTGCCTGCCAAGCAAACAAAGACTGCGAATGCCCAATACCATGAAGGACACGTGCGCTAGGGCGACCTGGCGCTCTCACAAAATGCCCACACCTGCTTGGAAGCCGCCAGCGGGCAGTAATGGCATCTGTGGTCCGGCCTTGACGCAGTAGGGGTCACGACGTGGAAATTGCCGCCAGCTCAAATCAAGGCTTTGGCAGCCAGTCGAGGCACGAGGGCGAAAACGGACAGGATCGATGCAGAACACATTGCGCAGTTCATGGATTTCCGACCAGATGCAAGGCGCAACCTCCCACATGCAAAGATACGTCTTCTCAGAGCCTTGCTGTCCAAGCGCGGACAACTTGTCGAGACGCGAAAGCGGCTTCTGGCGCAGATCAAGGCGCATGGGAAGATGGGATCGGCTGACATGTTCGAAGCCTTGGATGCCAAATTGAAAGACCTGCTGGATTATCAGATTGCAGAGCTTGAGGCCCGGATCGAAAATATCATCGCCACAGATGAGAGCCTTGCCACGACGGCTGGCATCCCGCGTTCCGTTCCCGGGATCAGACCGGTTGCCAGCACCATGCCGATCACAGAGATGCCAGATCACCGGCGAGCAAGCCGCCGCGCTCGCAGGCCTAGAGCCAATTGCAAATGACAGCGGAGCCATGCGTGGTCGGCGCACAATTGGCGGTGGCCGACGATTGCTATGGCATGTGATGTTCCAGGCCGCTCTCGTCGCCAGCCATCACAATCCAGTCCTCATGACAGTCGCCAACCGCCTATGCGCCGCCGGAAAACCTCGCAAGGTCATCATCACTGCTGTTGCAAGAAAGCTTGTCACAGCCGCAAACGCTCTCTGCAAAACGCGCCAGAAATGGACACCTCAACCTGCATAAAAAGAAACAGTTGCCAGGGCCGACAATTGATAGTTGGGCGTTGCGGGGCTCAGGCCTGCTTTTGAGCCTCGTCTTCCTCTGCAACCTCTACGGCGTCTGCCGCCACTTCGACCACATCGACCTCATCCACAGGTTCCGCGACTTCGGGCTCTTCTGATTGATCCTCAAGCGCACCAACGATCAAAGGCAACATGTGTACGCCGGTCGCGCTTGCGATCTCAGGCGTTTGCGGCGTTTGCCAACTGAGTGTGTCGAAGCTTCCGCAGTTCTGGCAGACCGGCCCCCATTCGGGTTGGATATCATGGCAGTTGGTGCACACCCATTGCGGACCACGCGGCGCATTCAGCGCCCTGGCCAACCAGCCTTGCACAACGGCGTCCGAGGCCCCCTCGCCACGTTCGATCGCAGCCATCAACGTGTAGGCGCGCGCATCACCTTGCTTTTCAACCAAATCACCCAACGCACGGCGGGCTTCGGGGAAATCCTCGGCCACGATGTTCAATTCTGCCAGAATCAGGCGCGTTTCCATATTCTCGGGGTGAATGCGGGTTAGCGCCGTGAACCTCTTGATACGTTGCTCGGGAGTTTCATCCGGTACGATTTCGGCAAAGGCATGGGCCAGATCCGGGTGTGGCTGAACCTCCCATGCTTTTTTCAGAATCTTGGTCGCAGCCCGGGGTTTGCCTTTGGCGATATACGCGCGGGCGGCCATGGCAGCGGCAGGCACCAGATCGGGCGACAGACGATTGGCTTCGATCGCGCGCTCCTGCTGTTCGACGGTCGCGTCTTCGTCCAGAATGCCTTTGGCTTCGGACAAGGCCAGTACAGCATCGCGCCGTTTGAAAACATCGCGCGGCAAATACCCGGCCTTCAACTTGGAGGTCAGGGTCGAACGCGCCCCGGCCCAATCCTGCGCCTTGGTTTGCAGGTTCAGCAACACATCCTGCGTCTCTTCGTGACGCGGTTTGATCGCCAGGGCCTTCTCGGCAAGTTTGCGGGCCGTTTCATCATCACCTTCGGCCAGCTTCTGCTTCATGATCCCGCGTACGCCAACAAACCGGGTCGCGTTGTTGGTCACCAGTTTTTTATAAGTATCCGATGCCTTTTTCGTGTCACCGGTCATCTCGGCGGCCTGTGCCACAAACAGATCTGTCAGCTCAGGCTTGTTCAGCAGTTTTTCGGCCTTGGTGGCTTTGGTCATCGCCACGCGCCCTTCGCCCGAGGCCAGCGCCATCAGGCCATCAGCCAGCGCCTGATATCCCTTTTGCTCGCGATTTCGGTCAAAATACCGGGACAAGGCAGTTTCGTCACCGTTCAGGAATTTCAGCGTTGCGATCAGCAGGCTGAGCAACTTGAAAAACAGCCAGACTGCAATGACCAACACACCCAGCGCGATCACTGACTGAAGCGGCCCCAGCGTGAATTCTGTGCCCGCGACGGTGATCTGAACCCCGCCACTGGTTTGCATCAGGAAGTGACCGCCCAGCGCCAGCAGGCCGATAATCGCAACAAAAACAAGGATCTTAAACAGTGACCACAGCATGGCAGGTCCTTCAGTTCGAGTTCAGGCTGGAAGCCAGTGTATTCGCCGCATCGACGGCCGCGACCCGTGTTTGGGCCGCCTGTTCCCAATCGGCCATTGCGGCCTGTGCCGCTTCGGGAAGTGATTTCAATTCACTCAGGGCTTTGACCAGGTCTCCGTCCGCGAGCGCAGCCTGTGCACGTGACAGGACGGCATCTGGCCCATCCCCTTCCTGGGGCATGACCGACCGCGCGCCTGTTTGACGTTGCAGGAAGGCAATCAGGCCAGTGCCCTTGTCGGCATCACGCGCTTCTGCCAGCGCAGTTCGGGCCGCAGGCGCGAAGCTGGCCCGCAGAGAGGAGAGGGTTTCCACACCTTTCTCAGCTGGCCCGGACAGAGCATCCGGCACATCCACACCGCCTGCCTTCAGTTCCGCAACAAGATCGGAATAGGGCTGGCCCGCGTCCAACTGGCCATGCAAGCGGGACAGACCAGCGGCATTTGCCGCGGTTTGCACGTCGGCTGATGCTTTTGCCTTAAGCGCCTGAGCGTCCGAAACCATTTCTTCAACTTCGGCACGTTGCGAGGCCAGAGAATCCTGAAGCTTCTTCAGTTCAGCTTCAAAAGCGGCCATGGATTCGGGCGACACGCTGGATTCGATCGGGGTCTTCTCCAGCGTCGCGATTCGGTCTGACAATGGTCCGATCTGGCCTGACAGCGTATCCACAGTAGATTTAATCGCACTCAGGTCACCTTCCACGGGTGTCAGTTTGTCGGACAGCGCTTTGACCTGATCCGTCAAACCGGCAACATCCGGACTGTTTGCAAGCTCTTGCGACAGCTTGGCAATCTGGTCGGATTGGCCTGCCAGTTTGGACTCCAACGCCGCCAAGGTATCCGAAGTGTCAGAGCCACCTGACAATAGCCCACCATTGCCCAGCGCAAACCCGACAGCGGCTGCAATGGCACCGCCCAGCAAAGCAGGCACAAACCCGCCACGCTTTTCAACGACGCGCTCAACAACTTTTTCCTCGACCGGAGCGATTTCTTCGGCTTCGGCTTCGGCTTCGGCTTCGGCTTCGGCTTCGGCTTCGGCTTCGGCTTCGGCTTCGGCTTCGGCTTCG
>NZ_JBXWMM010000024.1:0-26778 GCF_059609825.1 Ruegeria sp. YTSB088
AGATTTGGGTGCAGTCGCACCGGTGAGGGCGTAGGTTCTGAGAGCTTCGCCTCAAGATCGGCGATCTGCGCTTCAAGCTCTTCGAGTCTTGCTTGAAGTCCGGTGGTGCGAATGCCCTCAGCGATTGCGTCATAAAACCCATTCAGTTTGCGCGCAGCTTTGTCCCGCTCGGCTTGCAGACGGGTCCGGACTTCCTCCGCTGTACCTGCTTCTGCGTTGGCGGCTTCGCTGAAGGACTTGATAAAAGCGGCCACTGCGTCGGGCTGCATCAGACGCTGACGAAGCAAATCCAGAACGGCGTCTTCCAGAACGTTGCGGCGAATGGATTGCATGTGCGTGCAAGTGCCGAGTTTGCGGGCAGCAGAGCAGGCGAGGTAGTCGCGCCCGACTGTCGCGAGCGGCCCTCCGCAGGTGCCGCAGAATGCAAGACCTGTCAGGAGGTGCTTCTTGCGACGCTTCTCCCAAAACCGGGTTTCCTTGATGGCTTTGACGCGAGGATCGGCTTCGATCTCGCCTTGCCGCTGTTTGACCGCCTCCCAAAGCTCATCCCCGACGATCCGCAGCTCGGGGACCTCCGTGATGATCCATTTGCAGGGCTCGTTGAGACGGGAAACGCGTCTGCCGGTCTCGGGGTCCTTGATGTAACGCAGCCGGTTCCAGACCAGGCGGCCGATGTAGAGCTCATTGTTAAGAAGGCCGGTTCCACGAGTGCGGTGCCCCCGGATTGCCGTGTCACGCCATAATTTACCTCGGGGGCCTAGGACACCCTCGGTGTTGAGGCGGCGCGCAATGGCTTTTGGGGAGTGCCCTTCGGTGAACTCTTGAAGCACCCGTCGGACAGTCTCAGCTTCCGCTGCGTTGATCACTCGTTCCCCCGTAACAGGTTGGCCGTCGGGCCCGAGACGCCGGACGACGTCGTAGCCATAGCTGTTGCCGCCACCGGAGCGTCCAAGCTCCACCCGCCCGCGAAGACCGCGCCGAGTTTTATCTGCCAGATCTTTGAGGAACAGTTGGTTCATGGTCCCCTTGAGACCCACATGCAACTCACTGATCTCGCCTTCGGTCAGAGTCATGATGCCGACCCCTGCAAAGCTCAGGCGTTTGAAAATCGCAGCGATGTCTGCCTGGTCTCGACTCAAGCGATCCAGCGCCTCCGCCAAGATCAGATCAACCCGTCCTTCCTGGGTTGCATTGAAGAGCGCTTGCAGCCCGGGACGCAACATGGACGCGCCAGAGACCGCCCGATCCGAATAGGCTTCAACAATGGTCCAGCCCTCGCGTTCTGCCCGCTCCCGGCACAGTCGCATCTGGTCTTCGATCGATGCGTCTCGCTGCATCTGGCTGGAGAAACGGGCATAGATTGCGACTCGGGTCATCGACAGACCTTTTTCTTCTGGTTGATCAGATTCGCGTAGTCGCGGCCTGCTTCAATGGTTTGGGCGTGAATGTAGTGATGCTCTGCCGTTCCGAAGCTCGTATGAGCCAATATTGGTCGGATCAGCTTTGCGTGTTCCGGAGAGGAGCGCGCCAATGTCGTTGCGGCGGCATCCCGGAAGAAATGCGGTGGGATGCGGCGACCCGTCAGCTTAAGCGTTTGATCAGCAATTCGGGGGCCTAGCGCGTTTTCTTTGAAAGGTAAGCCAGTTTTGCCAACCCATAGGACATCGTGCTGCTGTTGGCCACGCTCCAAAAAATAGGGGCGGGCTTCGTTGACATAACGACGCAAGAGAGGCTCAATGCTCTGGGGAACATCAGCCTCCCATGGCTGCCCTGATTTGGTCAGATCCCCCGGGAGCGCGACGGTCATGGTGTCTGCTGTGACATGCAAGGATATGCCAATCCGAAGACCGGCAAAGGCGCGTCGCCGCATCGGCATCAAAGCCAGCATGGCAATCATGGTGCCATCCCGCAGGCACATCATACGGCGCAGCGGTGTTGGCGCCGCTTCTGCATGACCCGTCGCCAGAATCAGCCCTGCACGGAATAGAACCTCGCTGGACAACACACGCCCAAGTTTGCGATCCCGATCACCCCGTCCTGCGGTGCGCTTCAATCCCGCTTTCAATCTCCGCTGAGCGGACCAGTCCTGTGTCGGGTCAGCCGCGGAGAGGATACGCAAAACGCCGTCAATGAACATCAACCGGGTCATTGGCCGGGTGTGTGAGAGGTCCCGAAGCCAAGCGGACAGGCGCGGCAGAGTCGCGCGTCGAGCCGGAGGCAGTGTGATCGCATTCGCATCGCTTGTAATCAGCCATTGCAGCCATCGGGCATAGCGCAACTCCAAAGCCTTCAGCGAGGTCGCGCGTAGATGTGAGAGCGCGCCGCAATCGTCAAGCGGTCCACCTCCCGCCTGAAGGTTGAGCCACATCTCCTGGTCTTGCGCGGGCCATTCGTCGGGCGGCAGAATAAGGCTCATCAGCGACGCCCTTTCTTGGCATCGATCAGGTCAGCAAAGGCGCGTGTCGCCGACCGTGCCTCAAGACCGGAATACATGTTGATGGTGTGGCTGACCTCCGAATGCCCGAGCAAACGGCGCGCAACCTCGTAGCCGCCGGGATTGGCGTCGAGCCAGTTCATCACCGCGAAATGCCGAAACAGGTGGGCATTCATCTCCAACCCCGTTTCCTTCCGGACCCGTTTGGAGATGCGTGCCGAAAGGGCGTTCGGGTCGATTGGATTGCAACTCTTTCGGCGCGGAAACAGCCAAGGCGTTCCCGCGGGGCAGAGTTCCGGACAGCGAGTTTTGAGATGGGCGTCGATCATGCGCAATACATCCCGTGGGATCTCGAACTCGACAGGTCGCTCATTTTTGGTCTCGCCGCCTTCCAGAACCAGGTAGGCTCGGCCATCGCCGGGACGGTGCAGGTGGCGTTCCAGGTGGATGTCAGCCAGGTTCTTCACGCGAACCGGGCAGACCAGAAGGATGGCGATGGCGAGCGCATCTTCGCGCGCCAGAGCCCAGCCATACGACTTGGAGGTGCCGCTTGGTCGCGCGAAAACCCGTTCAGGCAGGAGCAGAAGGCGCAGCTGGTGTCGCTCCTCCTGCAACACGCGTAGCCTGCTTCGGTTCTTTTGGGTCATGCCATTCTGAGGTTTTACCGCAAGACGCGCTGCAAGCCCAGCCAGTGATTCCCGGGTGTGTTCGGGTGCATTGAGTATCCGGGCCAGGTTGCGGACCAACGCGGCTATCTCGCTGATCATCTTTGTGGTCTGGTTGTTGGTGCGCGATAGCATCTGGCGGAGACCACGTTCCGCTATCAGCGGATCGACCAGGATGTACAAACTGCTAATCTCCGCGATCGGGATACCAGAGTGAACGAGTTCGGAGGCAAACCGAACCAACTGTCTTTGGTATTGGGACAGGGTCGCGGGTCGGAGTGCCCTGTTCTGACCGTCATCTGCCAGCGGGTCCGGAGTGGCTAGAAGATGCATCAATTTTGCAAGCTCGCTTTGGAACGGCGTAGGAAATGCTGTCACGGGAAAGGTGATGACCTTCTGGCGCGTTTCCAGGGGCAGGGTGGCCTTGGGCCATTGTGAAATACGTCGGACCGCCAGGTTCCAGCCGTTGACCGCAGCCCGATATGCGACATCCGGTGATTTGCTGATCTCGTTATGCACAAGGGCTTCTCGACAGGCCGCGGCATGGTCTGAACATACGTTGGCAGGCTCAACGCCCTGCCGGTTCAAAAAATGCACGAAGCGGCAGAGCGCGGGTTGCAATGTCTTGTCGCCGGACGCCAGTACATTCGCCCAGAGCGCTTGCCAATCGGGAGACAGATCATCGATCCGGTTGAAGCGCCGTTCCACCAGCCCGAAATGCGCGAGCGCAGCCCGTGCATCACTGACCGCGTTTTGCCAGCTCTTTGGTGAAAGACCGAGTGCAGCCGGTGTGACTTTGGACAGACGGGACTGCAACCAGCGGCTATCGCAAGGCACATCCTCAGGAGGCAATCCAAGGGCTTTGGATGTACGGCGCAGGCCGGAGATCATATCGCGGCGGCGTGCGTCGGACAGAGAAGTGTCAGAGCGCAACCGTTCGATAAGCTCGGCAAACATCGGAGTGTCGGCCTTGACGAAGGCAAGTGTCAATGGAACGGGGCTATGGCTCGTCATCGGGATGTGTTCCTTTGGACAGATCAGGTCTCGGGTGGTCGGGTGTGGACAGGAGGTCCGATTCGGGAAAACCATAACATGAAAAGTCAGAAACTTTCGGAGATGGCCTCTTCCCGAAAAACTCCTAATACACTGACAATAATGGACATTACTGGTCGCGAATGACTACCAGCAATGTGCCTGCCGGTAGGCTGCATGAGCTGCCGGATCAATGCGGATAAGGCGTCCGCCGGGACCAACCCGGTTGACCTCGAGCAGGCCCGCGGCAATGGCACGGCGCACCGTCTTCTCAGAGCAATTGTCCAGTTCAGCGATGTCCTTCACCGTCAGAAGCTGGCGGGTTCGGCTCTTCTTTGGATTGATCTGTGGCATCCTGATGCGCCTCCTTTTGGTCAGAGGCGTTCCGGCCCAGTTCCCGTACCGCTTGGCCCGCTAGCAGTCGGACCAACTGGTCAATCGCTGTCTCAACCTGCTGGTGCGCGTGGTCGTCAGAAGGGGGTATGGCAGGAACGCGTGTCATGCCATGACCATGACAACGCGGGCTAAACAGGTCGAAGTGTGCTGATCTCGAATTTATTCCGGGATCGGAACACTTGCCATCGCATCACGCCCTGTCCGCCACTCCCGTATCTCATTCCGGATCGTCTCACCGCTGATCGACGCTGGCGGATTGGACAGCAAGGGGACCACGGCATTCACGAAGTCCACAAGGGGACCCCGGCGTTCGGAGGTTACACCATCTGTACTATAGCTGACCCGGCGACCGATACGCTCCCAGAACTCGAAGATCTGCCAAAGGACAATGGTTCGTCTTTCGTCCCTGGTCCTCCGCTTGTCCGGTTCGTCGAGTGTGCGTGCGGAATACTTTCCAGCGCTTCGGGTCAGGCTGTGGTCAATTTCTTCGACAGTGGTCACGGCGTCATCAAACCGACCGTGCAAAAGCCTGTTGGGATCGTCTGCCCCATGCCCAGCCTTCGGGTAATCGATACGGAGATTTGAGAATCCTTGTGACGCTCTCTTTAAGAAGTGTTCCGCCCGGCGCAGATCCTGCAACACGGCCTCCAACTGCTCCGGGCCTTTTTCCATCTGCCGGAATATGGTCACAATGGATTGTCTGACGGTGCCCGGAGCCATCGCAAAGGCGAGGTTGTGTGACAAGTTGTCCAACTCGCAACCCTTGATATCAAACCTGATTGCAAGGTCTGTTCTCATGGCTTCACTTAACGCGCCTTGTGGGTCGTAATTCCGGCTGTTCCAGTTCACTGATTTCTTTGCCATGCAAGCCTGCTCCTAAGCACTTTTGGTCTAACAGGCGGGTTGTTCGGAACCGCCAGTCACAAACCCTATACGGCTCAATCAGCAATTAGAACCTCTCAACTGGTGTGGTGCTGACTGCCGCGGACGGTTGAGAAAATCCGACTCAATCCCATTAGTGTTCCGACCGCAGAAACAATTTGGATCGTCACACTTCGACCTTCCCATCTGCGATTGCCACAGTTTTGTCGGACCTGCGGGCAGTCAGTGACTGCACCGGAATGGTCCCGTAGCATGTGGTTTGGACCGACTGTTTTCCATTGCTGCCGACACGTCGAAAACAGTTGCCACGGCTTGCCTGCTCACCGGCCACCAAGAACAGGACATGTTCCGGGGACTACCCCACCCCGCGCCAAGTCGGCTCCTTCTGGACTGGCGCAGAAACGCGACAACGAAACCCACCGGCTGCTCGCCATTGATCCCAAAAGGAAGGCGGGTTGATCGGGGACTGCCATCTCAATTGAGAGCTCTGGTAGGGCAGGTGAGAAGCCTGCGGGGAAGCGGCTGGCCATCGACAAACGGCATCGCGTGGATACGGACGGGAAGCCAAGGGCCTTCTCCCGCATGACGGGGGGAAGGAGCGGGGGCCGGGTATTGTCTGATGCAAAGACAAGGTGAACGGCCGTGCTCCGGCGAAGTTCGGAAAAAGAACACCCACGGCGGGTTCGTTAGCACATTGAACTGCCCCGGGTTTACCGGAGAGTAAAACACTCCAAAGGTGAGCCCTATGACGAAGAGACCACATACCCCCGCCTATCCTGCCGAGCTGCGTGAACGCGGCGTCCGGTTGTTTCGAGAGAACCGTGTCAATTACTCCAGCGATTCAGCTGCCTACAAAGCGATTGCGCCGAAGCTTGGCTGCTCGCCAGACAGCTTACGTGTTTGGTGTCAGCAGGCGGAGCGCGATGACGGCGAACGCGCGGGGCTGACGAGCGAAGAGAAGGATCGCATCAAAGATTTGGAGCGCGAGGTTAAGGAACTGCGCCAGGCCAATGAGATCCTGAAGAAGGCATCTGCGTATTGTGCCCCTGCTCTCATCGCCGCAAGCGGCGACTGCCGCGCAGTGGGACGGAGCTCGACCGCCCGTTCAGGCGATGATCGGCTTCATCGAAGAACATCGAGAGGTCCACGGGGTCGAGCCGATCTGCAGGGTGCTGCCGATTGCCCCTTCCACCTTCTACGCCCATGCAGCCATTGCCCGTGATCCTGATCTGGCGTCAGACCGAGCCAAGCAGGACGCAATCGATCGCAAGAAGATCAAGGATGCCTTTGACGGTAGCGGCAAGCGGTATGGCGCGCGTAAAATCTGGCATGAACTGCGCCGAAACAATCATGACATCGCCCGCTGCACAGTGGAACGTCTGATGAAAGTTATGGGAATACAGGGTGTTGTACGCGGTCAAAAGCCGATCACGACCAACCCGGATACATCTCAGCCGTGCCCGGACGACAAGGTCAATCGCGACTTCACAGCCGACATGCCAAACCAGCTCTGGGTCAGTGACCTTACCTATGTCTCAAGTTGGCAGGGCATGGTTTACGTCGCTTTCGTCATCGATGTCTTCGCCCGCCGCATCGTCGGTTGGCGTGTCTCGACGTCCATGACTACGGGGTTCGTGCTGGATGCTCTCAACCAGGCTGTTTTCCAACGGACCCCATCTGAGGCGGATAGTCTGATCCACCACAGCGACCGGGGCAGCCAAGGCGGATTCAACCGGTCGTCGCAACACCCCTTTGATGGAGGTGTAGATGACAAAAACAGGCAGACGAAAGTCCGAACGTTCGACTCGGGACAAATTAAACTCTCCAGGAAGGCCGCCAGTCTGGCAACGTGAGAATCTATGCCGGTTCTGGCGGGCCGTTGCAGAGGGGCTATCCAGTGAGGATGGTGCCGTTGAAGCCGGTGTCTCTGCCCCTGTTGGAACCCGATGGTTTCGGAGTTCTGGCGGAATGCCTCCCACACATCTTGCGCCATCGGCGCCCTTACCGAAGAACCGTAGCCTTTCCTTCGCAGAACGTGAGGAAATAGCTTTGGAGTGCGCGAGGGGCACAGGTGTCCGTGCCATCGCCCGGAAGCTGAAGAGATCGCCCAGCACGATCTCCCGAGAGATCAGGCGCAACTCGGCAACCCGTGGCGGAGACTTCGACTACCGTGCGATCAACGCACAATGGCATGCTGATCGTGCGGCTAGGCGGCCGAAAGCTAGCAAGCTCACGCTCAATCCCGCCCTGCGCGACTACGTGCAGGATCGGCTGTCCGGCCTCATCGCTACACCAGACGGCATCGCCTTCGATGGGCCTGTTGTGGTATGGAGAGGGCGGCGGGCCGTTCACCGGCAAAGCCGTCGCTGGTCGTCTGCCTGGAGCCCGGAACAGATTGCGCAGCGCCTGAAGGTGGACTTCCCCGAGGATCCGACGATGCGCATCAGTCACGAAGCCATTTACCAGGCTCTCTACATCCAAGGGCGCGGTGCGCTGAAGCGAGAGCTCTCCGCGTGTCTGCGGTCCGGCCGCGCTCTCAGATTACCGCGCAAACGCGCACGCAATCGCGGCAAGTCTTTCCTCACTGATGCGTTGATGATCAGCGATCGTCCGGCAGAGATCAGCGACAGGGCGGTTCCAGGTCATTGGGAGGGGGACCTCATTCTTAGACTGGGTAGTTCGGCGATCGGCACGCTGGTTGAACGCACAACCCGCTTCACCATGCTCCTGCACCTGCCACGCATGAAGGGGCACGGGACAGCCAAACCAGTCAAAAACGGACCTGCCTTCGCCGGTCACGGTGCCGAAGCGGTCCGCGATGCCATCGCAGAGACGATCAGTAGCCTGCCTGTCCACCTGCGTCGCTCGCTGACCTGGGACCAAGGCGCCGAGATGGCCCAACACGCGCAGCTTCGTATCGATACCGGTCTCGAGGTCTACTTCTGCGACCCTCAAAGCCCATGGCAGCGTGGCAGCAATGAGAACACCAAAGGTTTGCTCCGCCAATACTTCCCCAAGGGGACAGACCTCAGCAAACACGGCGTCAACGAGCTAAACGCTGTTGCCCATGCTTTGAATACGCGACCACGTAAAACTCTAGGGTGGAAAACACCAGTTGAAGCTATCGACCAGCTGCTCAAAAACGATAAGATAGAAACTGTTGCGACGACCGGTTAAATCCGCCCAATACGCTGGCAGCGAATACCGTGCGCTGCTCGGCTCCGCGAAGATCATCCAGTCAATGAGCCGAACCGGCGAATGCCTGGATAACGCTCCAATGGAAAGTTTCTTTGCGTCCTTGAAAAAGGAGTTGGTGCACCAAAACCGGTTCGGAACGCGCGTCCAGGCAAAGGCCGCGATCTTCGAGTGCATTGAGGTCTTCTACAATCGCCAGCGGCGTCATTCCGCCATCGGTTACCAAACCCCCGCGCAAGGATACGAAACCATGACTTGGAAAAGCGCGGCATAGGGTCAATAATCAAACTGTCCGGAAACAGGGACGAACTCCACACCGGGCGCAGCGAGATTTCGTCAAGCAATGAGCAAGACGCGGGACGGAGTTGCCGTAGGGCAGGAACGCCTGAACGGCAGGTAACTGCGGTTTGTGGACATTGCCCGAATTGGACATTGCTCTTGGATGCCGGTGATTGAAGGACCTGCCGTGAGGTTCCAGGTTTCGCATTCCCGCCATTCGTACGACCTGTAGTGCTTTCAGGGTCAGCAATGACCGGGTCGCGGACGTAACTGCCGGTTGAAGGAACCCTTCCGCCCGGCCGCTTAGGCACTGCTACCAATCAAGAATTGGGTTGCGTCTACGGATCGCATTCTGGCGATACCGGACCTCTCAGCAGGAAGTCGCTTATGCTTTGTCGTTCCCAGTCGCACTATCGCGAAACATCCTCCAGAATCTGTCGTCCTAGCGCGCCCGCTTGAGCGCTAAAAGTTGTTCAGGTTTTTTCCAGATATCCGTTTGGATTGAATGAAAGATTATATCCGAAAAAGTCGTTGTAGTTCTCCATAAGGCGATACTCATCGGGATTATTTAAGAAAAACTCATGAACGGCGCGGTTCGGGCCACCATCATAACGCCAATTCGCACCTTGATCCTCGATGATGCCATCTTCGACAATAAGGCATTCACCCGTTTGCATGCGTGATTTGAAGTATTCCAATACCGCGTATGACACTTCAAACGTATGCGCACTATCCTCGATCACCATCCACGGCCTTGGCGCGGTTTTCAGTCGCTCTTCCAAATCGCTACCATCGAGTTTTAGTGCGTCGGTCTGCACAAATTCGATCCCTTCCGCCCCAACCTGCTCGTCTTGATACTGGTTAGAGCGGAAATCCACGGTGATGACCTGGGTATCAAGTCCCCATGCTCGGGTAATGTCTCGATAGAACATCGCAGCGCCACCGTGGAACGATCCGATTTCCACGATGGTGCCCGGCTTCTTCTCAAAAAGGATCAACATATAGACGGCGAGATCAATGGGACTCTTGAGACATGTCACTCCCCGGTACTGATACTTCATCACACCAGCATGGTAAGCGGCTAAGATGTCTGGCGTGAAAGTTGATCCAAACGGTCTCGGCACAGGCGGGGTCGTACCGAAAGCACCTTCTTCATTGTCGATGTTCTGCTCTTGCGGACGCACATCGGGGTTCGAAGTGTGTTCAGCGAGCGGGTCGAGTGCTTCGGCGGGGTCTTCCTGCGCTGCAACAACCTGCATCTGAACCGGCTCGGTTGGTAGCGATGTTGAGGGATTTGGTTTCGAAGTCATTTGTTCATCCATTTGTGTAACATATCCCGAGCGGAACAATGTCACTGGCATACTGACGCTAGGATTCATGTAAGACAAGAGGTAGTATCGCAAACTTTTGGAACGACGAAAGCCAGCGATATGCTAGACGCAGTTATTCTGCGATCTCAGCAAACATCCGAAAGCCGGAGGTCGTATCACTAGAGAATTGCCGCTTCCGGATCATGTTGGCGACCTCGATGCCGTCCAAAGTGGCGGAAGCGGATTCGAACGACTTAAACCCACACATGTGCCGAACACGTCGTTTTTTGAACCGATGATCCTGTTCGATCATGTTGGTCAAAAATTTGGACCTAATCGTCTGTACTTTGGCTGGGCAACCGAACCGCTTCAGGATCCTGTTCACTTCTCGAATGCCAGCTGCATTTGCGCCACTTTTGTCGATGACGATTTTGTTTGGGATCCCGTTGGACGACAGTGCTTTGGTAAAGAACCTGGTTGCTGCTGGACGATTTCGTCGCTCAGACAGCATGAAATCAAGGGTGTTTCCCGCTTTGTCGACCGCTCGATAGAGATACATCCACTTTCCGCGCACACGGAGATAGGTTTCGTCCATGCACCAGAAACTCAGCGTTGGTCGCTTCTTCGATTGCACGCTCGCGGTGAAGCCTCGACGGTCATCACCGCTACAGAAAGCGAAGCGCCCTTTGTTTTGGATGGTCTGCTTCGCCACCAATCGGGCGTCGCAATCGAAGAGCATCATGTGGACACTGGTGGCGCGACGGATCACGTCTTTGCCCTGTGTTATCTCTTGGGCTTCCGTTTCGCACCGCGTTTACGAAACTTCAAGGATCGCAAATTGTATCTCCTGCCCGGCATGAAATCCCCGCCCATCATGGCACCCTTCATTGGCGGCACCATCAAAGCAGGTCACATTGTCGATAACTGGCCCGAGATCCTCAGGCTGGCAACGTCCATCAAGGCCGGGACCACCACCGCATCAGCGATCCTCAAAAGCTTGTCCGCATACCCGCGGCAAAACGGACTAGCAATCGCCCTACGTAAACTGGGGCTGTTGGAGCGGACCTTGTTTGCCCTGGAATGGATGCAAAGCCTGGAATCGCGTTTTAAGATTTAGGTGGATGACCGGGTACTGCGGCTTGGCGAATTGGCCATGCGCCGTGGGGAATGTCGGTTAAGAGTGGCTTGGTCAGCGCAGCGGACATAGGCCATCAGGCAAGGGCCGCGGCCCGGCAGACATGTAGATCGAGCCAGCCGGGAGCAAGCTCCTGGTCGAGCGCCCGCAATGTGTGCCATTGGCGGTAGATGTCGGCAATCTCGCTTAGCGGGCGCCACTTGGTAGGGTCCAGCTCGCGTCCAAAAAGCCCGCTCATTTCGCCCGTGAACTGTGCCTCGACAAAGCTGCCCTCGCGCGGGGGCTTCGGCGGGGTCTTGAATGGATTAAACCACTGGTTGACGATCTGTCCAACCTCATAGCCGCAATTAATCAAGATGTCGGGTTCGTTCCCGTCGTTCATCTCGATTGACACAAAACGAGGTCGCTGCACACAGGACAAGAGCTGCTCACGCATGATCAAATCGCCGCCCTCCATGTCACATTTGAGATAATACGGTGTGCCATAGGTCTCGAAGAGGGTCATGAGATCCACTGTCTGAACCTCGATCTCGACCGCAGTCTCCACGCCTTTTTCGGCGATGTTGCGATCCAGGCTGCCCCAGTCATCCTTATTGGGAACCGTAAAGAAAGAAACTGTCTCGCCTGCCCGGTGATACAGGGCCTTGTTAATAAGTGTCGCACGGGTTCCGAACGCACTGATGTTTTCAACCGCCACGTTGTACAGTTCTGGCACGGCTTCGAGGCCAAGCACGCGAAACCCTTTTTTGAGATAGAACTCTGTATCATATCCTTTGTGCACGCCAAAATCGTAAATTAAGTCGTCTTGTATAGCTTGGTGCTTCACAACTACCGCCTTTCGCACGCGTTCTTCCGCTCTCTGAAGCGGTTACCCAACTCCAAGAATTTCTAGCATGTAGCGCTCGAAAGCAACCTGCGAAATTGGTTGAGAGACACACGGCGTGGCCGAGATGTTTGTTGCATGGCCGATTAATGGTCGGTTGGCCGCTTGGCGTTCTAGCATGAGCGAAATTTACGGCAAAAACCTTGCGAAGCGCCAAGTAAGCAAGTCCAATGATCTCCCAAGTCAACGCAATGAGCTCCATCGCTACTTTGTCAACTCCGCGGTTTGGCAAAGATATAGCCTTTGCCTGCAGAGCCGACATCCGCGCAGGAGTGCAGATTTCTGAGGAAGCGCCTACTGTCTTCTTTGGTGAAGATTTTTCGATGCGGGCCGGGGTGTGAGGGTGCGGCTTTGTGCTCTGGCGGCCCGCGTTGGAAAATCTCCCAAGGTGGAAGCCGCGGGGGCTGGGCGGTGTCTATGGGGATTGTGTGCAGGTGGTTGATGGGACCATTGTTCCTACGGACCGTTTTGTGCCTTGCTGAGCGGTATTCGGAGGTTTCACCTCGTGTTTTGAAGCTTTCGGAGCGCCCCATGCCGCCAGCATCGCAGCTATATTGGAACGAGGCATAAACTCAACACGTCCTGACCGATCCGGTGCAGCTGGTCGCTGCCGGTATGAGCGTTCGATGTGGGACGGGCGTTGCGTCATGCGGCTTGCTCTCGAGGTGGCGCGCGGGACATCGGTTTCTGGCCGCGCCGGAAGAATTCGATCACGCGCATTGGGCCACCGCAGCAGGGGCATGGTTCGCGCAAGGTGAGCGGGGCAGGTTCCGCCTTTTCTTGCGCTTCCGGCTCGGGTGGCTGCTGCCTGAGCAGCGCACGGATCTTGGCAAGGTTGGTCTTACGGAGACCGCTGGCCAGCAGTCCGTAGTGCCGGATGCGGTGGAACCCGTCAGGAAGGACATGCATTAGGAAACGGCGGATGAACTCGGGGGTGGCCAAGCGCATGACCTTGTGGCGGTCACCACATTTGGTCCGGTAGTCTTTCCATCGAAACGCGACGGTATCGGCATCCGCACTGACCAAACGATGGTTCGAGATGGCAACCCGGTGGGTGTATCGACTGAGATAGGCGAGCACAGCCTCCGGCCCGCCGAAGGGTGGCTTGGCATAGACCACCCATTCGGATTTGCGGAACGGGGCGAGCCACTTGGTGAAGACATTG
This sequence comes from Ruegeria sp. YTSB088, assembly GCF_059609825.1. NCBI lineage: Bacteria > Pseudomonadati > Pseudomonadota > Alphaproteobacteria > Rhodobacterales > Roseobacteraceae > Ruegeria > Ruegeria sp. YTSB088. The sequence goes on from NZ_JBXWMM010000024.1 coordinate 13,377, forward strand.
GTATTAGCCAATCCTTTGTGATCACCGAAGAAGGAAAGCTCTCCCGCTCGGTGCAGTGCCAACAGTCCTTCGATGAATAGGCGACGAAATAGGCGCGCCAACACGCGCGCATGCAGGAAGAAACCAGGCTTGCAGGTGATCCATCTTGTGCCGTCCGGTGACAGGCCGCCACCCGGCACGATCATGTGGATGTGCGGATGGTGCGTCAGCGCCGATCCCCAGGTATGCAACACGCTTGTCATGCCGACCTTCGCCCCAAGGCGCTTGGGATCGGCGGCGATTGTCATCACCGTTTCCGATGATGCCTTGAACAGCAGGCTGTAGACTGCCTTCTTGTTCCAGTACGCGATCTGGGCGATCTCAGCGGGCATCGTGAAGACCACGTGGAAATACTCGACTGGAAGCAGGTCTTTGGCGCGGGCTTGCATCCAATCGCGTGCGGCTGGCCCCTGACACTTCGGGCAGTGGCGGTTCTTGCAAGTAATGGGCGTCGCCCATTACCTGCCTTATGGGCAGATCCTGTAATGGGGAGTTGGCGGCGATGCGATCGTGTTCCGGTGTCCGCGCCGCCAACCCAAGTCCCCATTACGAAGGGCGCTTGAGGAGCTCGATCAGCCTGTCGGACGGCTGGAACGCGCCGCGCCGCAAATGCGGTGGAACGATCGTTTCCATGACGTCGAGCTTCTCTGTCGGATCTCCACGCGTGTAGATTTCTGTGGTCGTCAGAGTGGCGTGTCCCAACCACAGTGACACTTTGCGGATGTCCTGCGTTGCTTGCAGAATGATCATCGCGCATGTGTGCCTGAGCACGTGAGGCGAGATACGTTTCTTGTTGAGGCCGGGATGTGCTTGAGCGGCAGTCGCTGCATGCTGCTTGAGCAGATAGGCGAAGCCCCATCGGCTCAGCGGCTCTCCCCGGGCGTTGACGAACACCTCGGGCGCTTGAACCCGTCCCCGAACGGCGAGCCAGGCGCGCAGAGCTGCGGCCGTCGTCTTCCACAGGGGAAGCGTCCGTTCCCGCCGTCCCTTGCCCAGGACGCGAATGCTCATCGACGTCAGGTCGATGTCATCAAGCTGCAACCCCGTCAGCTCGGACACGCTCAGCCCTGCACAAACCGCCAGATGCAGCATGGCCCGGTCGCGGATGCCATCGCGCGTGGCGGGATCCGGAGCGTCGAGCACCGCTTGCAGCTCCTCCCTCAGAAGCTAGGGGACCAGGCGTTGATCCGTCTTCTTGAATGGGATCGCCAGGACACGCCGGATATGCTCCAGGGCTGCCGGCTGCCTGTATTCGAGAAAGCGGAAGAAGGATTTGATGGCCGCCAGCCGGACATTTCGCGTCACCGGTGCGTTTTTGCGCGTATCCTCGAGATATTCCAGGAAAGCGCTGATGAGATTGGCGTCGAGTTGCTCCAGCGTCAGCGCCGATGGCGAGACCTTCAGCCTCTTTGCAGCGAAGATGAACAGCAACTGGAAGCTCAGGGCGTAGGAGTCGCGCGTATGCCGGCTGACGCCCCGCTGGCGGGCGAGTGTCTGATCCAGGAAGGCTTCGATGAGGGGCGCAATCGGCGTCATGATTGCCTCCCTTCGATGAGGAACCCTTCACTGGCCGCGGCGACATCGCGCATGAGGTCGGCGGTGGCCTCCAGGTACCAGTAGGTTGCATGGATGTTGACGTGACCCATGTAGGTCGCCAGCGCCGTCATATGTGCGCTGCTTCGGCTGCGATCCAGCGAAGTGCCTTGCAGCGCGCGAACCGCAAACGTGTGTCGCAGATCGTGCAGACGCGGACGGCGCTTCGTCGCCGGTACAACACCGGTCCTGGCGACCAACCTGTCGAAGGTTTCCTTGACCGCAATATAGCGCAGCGGCAGCCCACGCGCGTCCACGAACACTGGATCAGCCGCCGAACAGGGCCGGCGAAGCGCCAGATAATCCTTCAAGCCCGCCACTGCCGTGTCGTGCAGCGGCACCAGGCGGGTTTTCCGGAACTTGGTCTCACGGATCAGCAGGCCGTCGTCCGTTACCTCGGCGACCGTCAACTTCAGGGCTTCCGAGATCCTCAACCCGGCGACCGAGAGCAGCGCGATCAATGTCGCATAGGTCCGTGAGCGCAAGCCGCCTTTGGGTCGAAGCCGAAGGGCAGCCTCAATGAGGCGATCGATATCCGCTGCCGTGTAGATATGCGGCATGCGCCGCGTCTTGCGGGCGCCGAAGTGATGGGCCGGCGGCAGCTCATGCCGGGCGTCTTCGACCCGGACATGAAGTGCAAAACGGCAGACAGTTTTCAATCGGGCATCACGTTGCGCGACAGACGGTCCCTGCGCTGCCCATTCAATTGCGGTTTGCGTGTGGACATGCCTTTGCCCGCGCTCGGCCGAAAAGGCGGCAAAGCTCCTGAGCAGATATTCTGCATTCAACATTGCGAATCCGGTGGCACGGCGGAGTGCAAGATATGCCTCGATGGCTTTCAACATCACAGAACCTCCGGCCAGGGCTGCGCAACCCTCTTCAGGAGCGTGACATCGACCTTGGCATAGTTGGCCGTCGTATCGATGCCTCTGTGCCGCAGGACCAACCCGATCTTCTCGAGCGGAACGCCATGGCGCAGCATCTCGGTTGCTGCAGTGTGTCGCAAGACATGCGCGCCCTTGACTGGCGACACAATGTCGGCCCTCTGCATGAGGCGTTTCACCACCGACGAGACGCCGTCGCCGCTCCGGAACGGCCGAAACGGCGCGATATTGCGGAGGAACACGTGATCGCTCTGGCATGCCGAAGAGCGGCACGCGAGATAGGCTGCGATCGCATCCCCGACGTCTTGAGGAAGTGGCAAACGCACCTCGTAGCGCGACTTTCCCGAGACCCGCAGCGAGCCCGTTTCCCACTCGATGTCGTCGAGGTGGAGCTGTGCCACGTCACCGGCCCGCAGCCCGAGGCGAGCCAGGAGAAGGACGATTGCGCGATCACGCCGCCGCGCAACGACTTCGCCATCGCAAGCCGCAATCAGCCGGTTGACCTGCTCCGTTGATAGATATCGCGGCAAATCTGCAAGTCGCCACCGGGCATAGCCAGGAACGGCTTCGACGAGACCGGCCCGGGAGCGGCCTGTGACAGCAAGATATCGCAAAAACGCGCGCAGGCTGGTCGTCAGCTTCTCGACGGTTCGATTGCCGCACTGTGCAGCGCGGTCCAGGAAGAAGCTGCGAACGGCAGCCGGTTCCCACCGCTCAGGATCGTCCCCGAGTGCTGCCATCAGGAGCGAGGCGCCACGGGCATAGAGCTTGATGGTGGGATCGGACGCCCCGCGATGCTTGTGCAGCCACACCTTGAAGTCAGTCACCAGATACGGCTCGGCATGCTGCAAAGCCGGAGCAGCGGACCGGCAAACACCGATTTCGACAAGGTGCTGACGAAAGAGCCTGGCACCGAAAATGGTGTGGTGGTTGCGTCGCCCTCCCATGGCACGCGGACATCGGCAAGTGCGCAAATGCTCGCTGAACACGGCCAGATCAATGTCGCGCGGCATTGTTCCGCCCCGCGCCACGACATGGCCGAGATGCGCTGCCGCCCGCAAATATCGCACGGCCGTGTCGGCGCTATAGCCCTGACGATCGAGCGCGGCGGCAAAACCGTCAAGGTATGGGCCACTTGGCCCAGCCCGCAAATGCCCCAGCATCTTCGGTGCCGAGAAGTAGATATCCAACATGTTCGTCTCCGTTTGTGACCGGCCATCAGTGGCCGCATCAACGGAGACACAGGATCGTTCTGTTATGGAGATAAAAATGTGCCGCAAGTCACGGAAAAATACCCCTTTCGGCACGCCAACTCCCCATTACAGGATCTGCCCATAATGCAGGAGTTATAGGCGATGTGGTGGTGTTCACACTTGGTACACGCGGCCACATGCCCGCCGAGAGATTCGGTTCGGCAAGCTTCAATGGCCGACATCACTTTGAGCTGTGAGAGGCTGACATGCCCTGCATTGGCCTGCCGCCACGCGGGGCCATGCCTTCTAAAAATGTCAGCGATCTCCAGTTTGGGCCGGGACACCCCGGCGTCCAATCACTCTCGGCTTCGTTTTAGGGTCTGATCTTGCAGGCCAGCCAGCATCTCGTATGGGCTGACCGTATCCTTGATCGTTTTGGTGGCGACATGGGTGTATTGCGCCGTGGTTGTCAGCTTGGCGTGGCCGAGCAGAACCTGGATCACTCGAACGTCAGTATTGGCCTCGAAGAGGTGGGTCGCGAAGCTATGCCGCAAAGTATGTAGCGTCGCCGGTTTGGAAATGCCTGAGCTACCCCCCGAAATTCGGACACTGACGTAAGCTGCGATTTGTTGTCTGCTGATCCTCAACACGAAGGAGATCAGATTTGTCGAAACGAAAGCAACATCATCCGGAATTCAAAGCCAAGGTGGCTTTGGAAGCGCTGAAAGGCGAAGAAACGGTTAGCGAGCTGGCCAGTCGGTTTGGGGTGCATCCTACGATGATCCATCAATGGAAGCGTGCTCTACTTGAAGGTGCGTCAGGCGTATTTGAGCGCGGCGGTCGGAAGACCCCTGAGGTTGATGAAGAGCAGGTCAAAGACCTGCACGCCAAGATCGGGGAGTTGGCCGTCGCCAACGATTTTTTGGCCAGAAAGCTCAAACCTTGGACCGGCAAGTGAGACGTAAGATGATTGAGCCGAACCTAAAAGGTCTGTCAGTCGGTAAGCAATGTGCGTTGCTGTCGATTTCGCGGTCGTCATTTTACTATGAGCCGAAGGGCGAGGGCGAAATGAACCTTGATCTGATGCGCCTGATCGACAAGCAGTTCCTGGAGACCCCGTTCTACGGTGTGCGTCAGATGACATGGCATCTGCGCAATGATGACCACGTGGTCAATGAGAAGCGGATCAGACGCTTGATGCGACTGATGGGCCTCATGCCGATCTACCTGAAGCCAAACACGAGCAAAGCCGCCAAGGGGCACAAGATATACCCCTACCTGTTGCGTGGCTTGCGGGTGGATCGGCCCAATCAGGTTTGGTGCGCCGACATCACGTATCTGCCCATGCGGCGGGGTTTTTTATACCTCGTGGCAATCATGGACTGGCATACACGCAAGGTGCTGGCATGGTGCATCTCAAACACGCTGGAGGCTGGATTTTGCGTTGATGCGCTGAATGAGGCGATCCACAAGTTCGGTGCACCAGACATAATGAACACCGACCAAGGCAGCCAGTTCACGTCGTTTGTTTGGACGGACAGATTGCGGCGCTCAAACGTGCGCATCTCGATGGATGGCAAAGGCCGCTTCCTCGACAATATCTTTGTCGAGCGGCTGTGGCGGTCGCTGAAGTATGAATGCGTCTACCTGCATGCCTGGGAAACCGGATCAGAGGCCAAAGCTGGCATCAGAAAGTGGATCGAGTTCTACAACCAAAAGCGCCCTCATTCCGCCCTTGGCGGCAAACCACCCGCTGTGATCTACTGGCAGCGAAATGACACAACCCAACCCGATCAGCAGGTGCAAAGAGTAGCTTAAATTACGCCAGATACTGTCCAACTAATGGGGGGTAGCACAGCCCGCCATATGCTTGGCCGACGTGAACGCCCGGTTTAGTTGGCGTGATGAGATGGGGTTGATCTTGGGCTTGCCGGGAAAGAGCCACCCCTCAGGGCGCGCCTCTTTCCAGTATTCCCGCAACAGGCCCAGCAGCCCGGGCGACAACATGACTTTGCGGTCTTTGCCGCCCTTGCCCTGATCGACGTGGATCAACATCCGGTCACTGTCGATATCGCTGATCTTGAGGTTACAGACCTCCGAAGCGCGCAGTCCCGCACCATAGGAGATGCTGAGGGCGGCCCGATACTTCAGCCCAGGCCCCGGTGTCGCCATCAATAAGTCCGACACCTCTTGCACGCTGAAGACGACCGGTAGCTTCTTGGGCTGGGTCTTGAACTGCATGAAACGCTTCATGTCTTCGCGCCCGCAGGTGATGCCGAAAAAGAAGCGTAACGCCACGATCCGCGTGTTGAAGGTCGAGGGCGTCACTCCGGTATCGGTCATATGCAACTGGTATGCGCGTAGCTCCTCAGGCGTGGCAGTATCCGGCGAGTGGCCGAGGAACGCGACAAAATCCTTGATCGCTCTGATATGCGCCTTCTGGGCCTTATCACCCATCCCGCGAATGCGCATATCCTCCAACATCCGCGCACGCAGCGGGCTCATCTTCTCCTGTGTCATGGGAACCTCCTGTCCGATTGAGAAAGCTCAATCGTCAGGCAAGTTTGGAACCACTCAAAACGCGGCCAGATCTGGTATCAATCGAAACGCCAACCACAAGCGCCATTGCCGCGATAGCGGCTTAGTCCTTGGGCTAGTTCGATGAATCCGCTGCGCTTTGTCTGAACGGCTGGTCTGGGAAACGGGGGTTTCCCAGACACCGCGACGCCCCAGAACACTCGCCCAGAGACCTTGAATAATATTGTCCGGAAATCCCGTCCGAGTATCTACATTCAGCGCCGCAATTCTCAGGTGGGAAGCCAGACGTATGCAGGCGCTTAAAAACAAGTCCAAAATCCTATTCGCATTTAATGTGAACCCGGGGCGGATGATTGCAAGCTGGTCGCACACAATCTGGGCTCATTCTCAAATAATGTGGGTTTGGCGCCCCGGATAGTCGCAGTTAATTCGGGCGAGAATCCGGGATGTTTGCAAGCCGAACGGATTGTGATTGCAGGTCATTACACTTAACCACCGGTTTCAGAATGCTCTGGTGAAGAATCTGTCTTGTTCACCTCAAGATTCTGTTTGCGCTCCAGGAGGCGGCCACACACTCGACTCGGTGCTGTTGGGTCTAACAGGCGTCGACCCCTTGAAAGCGTGCGCAGACGGCAAAGTGGCAGCGTAATTGCCTCACACTTTGCGGTGCCTCCCATTCGTGGGGGCTCAGGTCTATTGCAACCCAAATATCGCTGTCGTTCAGGTCCAGGAGTCCTGCATGCGCAGGATTTCGCCATCGCCCAAAGGCGCACGAATGCCGCCGACGGAATCCACCTTGCTCATCTGAGACCCGGTCCGCGCTCGTTTGAAATGCATGGTGCCCGCCACAGGTTTGTGAGGAATACCTTTGGCAATCGTGATCGCGTTCCAGTGCCAGTCTTCGTGGCCAAACCCCTTGGAAAGCTCGTTGGCTTCAAACGGGGTGTCCCGATAGATCTGAGTTTTGGCAAGACTGAGGGCATCCCAGTAATTGCTCCAATCCAGATAGGAATCGTCAAAACCGTCGCTTTCTGAATCCACGTGCCAGAACATGAGCCTCTGGAACCCAAACACCATGTTGCAGGCGGAATGGTGAATGGCATCGGGACGTTTCCGGGCGGCCGCGACAGCCGCTGAAATCCAGTTTTCAGACCACAGATCATCGGCATCCAGAAAACATGCATGTTCGCCCGTGGCGGCGGCAATTCCTGTGTTCCGTGCGAGACTGGGATCGCCAGTCGCACTTTCGACGTATTTTGCGCGTTCACCCAATGCGCCGTTCAGAACATCGCGGGTCAGGTCATCGGCAATGTCCAGAACCACTATGATCTCGCAGCTGACATCCGCCTTTTCAGCGGCTGCCACAGCGGTCAAAAGACTGCGCGCCGCAGGCCCGGCCATCAGGCCTTCGCGATGCGCTGTGACAATGGCTGATACATGAGGTTGATCGGTCATGATATATACGCCTTAAATTGAATCAATTGAATCGACAAAAGCCTGCATCGAATGTCTTTCCCGCACGCGTTGCTGAAGCGCGCGGCCCCGCGACACGCGGGCCTCGGGATCATCAATCATAGTGCGAATCTGAGCGACATACTCATCGACGCTTGCGGTTTCCGGAACAAGCCAGCCGGTTTCCTCGTCAATGAGTTCAGGGACGCCTCCGACGGCGCTGGCTGTGATCGGCATGCCCAACGCGCCCAATTCAATGAGGATTGTCGGCAGCCCATCCCATTCAGATGTGTAAAGCCAGCCTTCACAATCCGCCAAAGGCAGCTCGTCATAATCCGTAAAGGGAGGATTGAGGTGAAGATTTTCAGGCGTCTTTTTCATCGAAGGGGCTTTGTCGAGAACGGCCTTGCCCCAGCACAGAAAGTCGACATCCAGCATCTCACGGGCGATCTGTACCACCAGATCAAAACGTTTTTGACGATCAAGCCGCCCACCCCACAAGATGCGGGGGCGGCTGCGATCCGGTTCTGACTTAGGGCGTTCGGATACCGGCTGTTGCTCGGCGTCGACCTGGGCGGGCGTATAGATGGTTTTCAGCCGCTGGGTTTCTGACGGCGGCAAGGAAAACCGGTTTTCGAGTATGTTTGCCAGATATTTCGTATCTAGGATTGCCGCATCCAGGTGGCGGAAAATGTTCTGGAAAAACAGAACAGGATAGCCTGTTTCGTTGCCGTTCTCGGTCCGGTCCGCGCAGAAATAATAGGCATACAGCTTGAACTGGCTGGCAAGCTGGGGCCCATAGGACACCATGGTCTCAAACGCCAGGCGGCTGTTGACGTTAAAGATTTGTGGCGCGGCGATTTCGGTGAGAATGACGTAAAGCGCGCGGTGGCGGAGCTGGATGCCTTGGTGGCGGTTCTGAATGTCTTTCAGATACGGAGAAATATCAATGGAATCGACATCTTCCGGGTACCAGCGCGGGCATTCCCAGTGCGAGTCGTCGGTGCGAAGAATTAGAACTTTCTTGGATTTGACGAGCGCTCGAACCAGGATGGCGGCGACTAAATCCGCGCCGCCCATGCGGCCGGCGGGCATCAGAACAACCGTGTCGTATCGTGAGTTTGGCAGGGCCTTGGTCGCCTCACGCAATTTTTCGTAGCCTGCATCATTTGCAGGCGGCTTCAAATGTGGCTCATCGCCGGTAAGTTCCCCGATTTCGGGATCAAAGCTGCGGGCTTTCGCAACTAAGCTCAGCATCTCAGCGGACATGAAAAAGTCGTTCTCCCATGACGCTTTTCGCGGCGTGGTGGTTTCTACCTTTTCGTGTGTACTCGGGGTGTCAACCTGATGTGCCGTCTCGTTGCGTATGCGCCGTTTCTTTATTGAGCGACGCAATCTGCGCGACAAATCGCGTGGGAAATATTTGATCTTTCTGCCCAATTGACGAAATAGCCAAGACGATCGCGTCGAATTACGTTCAAAATATGCGAGCCTGTCGTAAAGATATTCGATTTCATCTGGATAAGGCATCTGAATTTCGGTCCTATTTGATGGCCAAAAAATGTAGAGGGTTGCACGTTATTTCTGATTGGTCTTCTGAGTACTGTCCATATTAGGCAGCGTGTAATGCATTTGCACATTAGCTGGATGTGTTTTGCAACCATTGCCAGGTTTGTTCCAAGGCTCGGTCGAAATCTGCCGATGGGGCCCAATCCAAAAGCGCCTTGGCCTGGGAGATATCCAAAACGGAATAGTGCACATCGATTTTCCGACCAGGTTTGAAGACAGGCTCAAGCGGCGTTTTGGTCACGCGCGAGATCGCATCGATCACGTCGAGCAGGGATCGGCCCTGTCCAGACCCCGCATTCACGGCCCCGCAAAAATCGGTCTCGGCGGCCTTAACGCAAAGATCGGCCAGATCTTCGACATACAGGTAATCTCGTACGACCTGCCCGTCCCCCCAAATCTCGATCGGTTCATTTTCGTGGATGCGTCTCAAGAACGTGGAAATGACACCCTGAACGCCTGTATGGGCCTGACGTGGGCCATAGGGGTTGGCGGCGCGAATTGCGATCGGCCTCAGCCCATGACTCTTTTGGTACATGTTCAGGTATTGCTCAATCGCGACCTTAACGATTCCATACGAGTTTATTGGGCTAAGAGGGTGATTTTCGGGAATGGGGTGTCCTGGGGCTGGTCCATAAACGGTGCCCCCTGACGACAGATAGACCAGACGTTCGATCCCCATCGAGTTCATCGTTTCAATCAGACTCAGCGTGCCAATCAAATTCCCGGTAACGTCCGCCTTGGGGTCCAGATTGGCCGTGCCCGGAAAAGTCGTGCTAACGAGATGAAAGACCGCGTCCTTGCCGTTCAGGGCTTCGGCTATCGCCATCTTGTCCTGAAAGTCGCCCAGTAAATATTCTACACCCGGCAGGGGGTCTCGAAATTTGTCTGGCACGCGATCAAAGACCGTGACCGTGTGCCCACCGGCAAGCAAAGCATCGACAACATGTGAGCCGATGAATCCATTGCCTCCCAACACAATAGCACGCATGATATTTCTCTCTTACAAAAGGTCCTTACGTTCGACGAACATATCTGCTGCTCAGAGCGGTTTCCGCATCAGCATCACATCCTGAAAGCTCGGATGACGTCTGCGCAATTCCAGCAATTCCAGCTGACGCGTCCAATGACTGGTCAAGTAGTTGGACTTGTAAAAGACATTCGAGGAATACGACCGCTCAGCCAGCCAACGCAGCACCATGCGATCGCCTTTGAAGTTCCGGTTTTCATCCAAAAGCGATGCTGAATCCGGGTGATCCATCGTCGGTTTCCAAAGCGGCCAGCCTTCATTCATATCGGCCAGCGTATGTTCTGTATGCACCGTCAGCCAGGCAATGCCCCCGGGTTTGAGGACGCGACGAATTTCAGCCAGCCACGCGGTTTCAAGCGCTTCGATATGCGTAAAGACGCTATAGGCTGTAACCGCATCCAGTGAATTGTCTTCAATCGGCAGCGACGGAATCGAATGGTTCTGGAACACAGAGCAGTTCGGCGGGAGATGTGCGTTGCACCATTCGACGTGAAGACGGTTGATATCACAGCCGATGGCCCGACAATTCGGGTTTTCCAGTGCCAAATGGCGCAGCACGCGCCCCGAAGCACATCCAAGATCAAGACAGGCTTTTAGCTCGCCGGTGCCATGGTATCTGACAACATCGTCCAAAAGCTGGGCATCTTTCAAGCCGCTTGCCCAATAGCTAAAGTGGTCTGCGCCATAATACCCTTCCCGATCCGCAGTTTCAGGAATCGGATAGTGATCGCGTTCCAGAGCGGCGTGATAATTGAGATCGGCCCAATCAGCCGCTCTAGAATCTGTCGCCAGATATTCACCGGCCCGGGACAGCAATACAAAGTTCGGTTCAGCGTCGGAGTTCAGTGTTACTAGGTTTTCCCAGATATTTGCCATGGATTCAGAGGCCTCCCGCTGATGTGATGCAGCTTCTGTTGCTTGGGGACTTTTAACAGCCATTGTCGGCGCTGGAGCGCTTTTGCGGTTCAGTGCCTTGATGGCCCGGGAAATACGCTTCATGTCCCACTCGTTTTGGTTGGTACTGGACCGTTTTAGGCGAAGTATTTTTGTAGATGTCCAGGCCACGGGTGTGGCACGTTTGGATCGGGTATGTGATCAGGAACGGTCACATTGCCTCTCCATGCAACACCCATGATCTGCATTGTATTTATTATGCGTGTTTCAAACCCGGCTTCGCGAAAAACGTCAAGCCCGGCTTCGACAAATGGTGACGTCAAATCGTGGAACATGACCATGCAATCTTCTGCGAGATGTGGCAGAACTCCGCGCGCGTCATCGCGCGGTGCATGGTCATCATGGTTGCCGTCAATGAAAGCAAAGGACCAAGGTTCAGGATCCGAATCCCTTACCTTGCTAGTGCATTGGGGCGACGGCTCTGCCCAAAGTGTATAGCCATTCGACCCCGGAACTTTGTCCAGGACATTGCGAACGTCCCACTCAACATCTGGCATCGCGAATGCGGGATCGACGCAATCCAAACGAAGGCCCGCCGCCATAAGATGCGCAGCGGTCCAGCCATAATAGGTGCCGATTTCGATTCCGCGCTTGCCGGCAAATTGCTTGGCAAATGTATAAAGACAGGCCGCTTCTTCAACCGACGCATTCCCGGTGACATAGCCCCTGTGTCGGTTGTCATACCGCCACACATGGGGGGCAGGGCAACGAAGATAGGGCCAGTTTACAGTCCAAGGATCCCCGGCAACAGCGTGGGGAAACAGCGAATGCAGATCGGGCGGCTCCATCCCCGGCGGGATGTAGTCATAGCGCTCGATCTCTGTCGTACCCGTGGGTTCGATCTTAACTGCACCCCGACCCGTATAGTCGATGACCCACAACATCGGGCGTTTGTGACCTGTTTCATCGACTATCTGGAAATACTCTTCCACGGCCTTTTGGGCACCTTGCCAATGGCCATAGTCGTCAATGATCATAACGCCGCCTTGGGACAGGCGCGGATATAAATGGTTCAGCTCGGCCAGTGTGCTGTCGTAAAAATCCGTATCAAGCCGCAGCAACGCGATGTCGAGCGTCTGCGTCTTGTGAAGTGTGTCGCAGACATTCCCTTCAACAAAACGAACAAGACGCATGTCATAGCTGGTGCTTTCGACAGCCTCGCGAACTTGGTCAAGCGGAGCTTCGGCTTTGACGAGTTCCGCGATCTCGGGGCCGTGTTTGCCAGCCATGAGAACCGAGGCATGATCCCCGCTGATATCGATATCTTCGGGCAGTGGGTCAGACATGCCCGAGAACGTGTCGAAAAGCACAATATCACGTGCGACGCCGCGCTGATTGAGCGCCAAAGCGATCAGCATCGCTGACCCGCCTTTCCAAACCCCGCATTCGACAATGCACCCTTTGATGTCGTTGTCGATTACCGTGTTGACTGCACACCACAATGCATACCCGCGTTCGCGGCTGGTCATGGTGTAATCTTTGACGGTCTCCCATGCTGCATCGAACACAGGATCAGTTATTTTCAAGTCGGACATGCCGGTTCAAATCCCCAAGCAGCACATTGAAGCGATAGATAGCCGTTTGCTGTTCGGGGGTAAAGCGCAGAAAGCCGTTCGGCTTACGAAGGAAAACGAGCGATTGTGACGCGCGGTGTCTGATCTGACGTTGAACAAGCTTATCCTAGCGGAAGCCGCAAAGGGAAACTTCTAAACCCAGCTCACCGCCGAGCTTGCATCGATCACACACGCAGCCAGTTCAAGGTATCCGAATGCGGGGACTGTCTGGTGATGGGACAACATCGATCCACCCAACGGCGTATCCTGCAAGGTCGTGCAAGCGCAGTGATTTCGCGTCACAACCTCACCGTGTTTCGTTCGAAGCAATCAAACGTATTGGTCAATGAAATCTGTGGACACGATAGGGGTGTGAAGGATGTGAATACAGCTTCGAACCAAAACACAGGAACGGTGGTTTTCCATGGCTCGATTAGAACTGTCACCAATGCAGAAACGGCACCTTGGTAAGAACATTTTTGATATCTCAACCGACAAAGTCGATGGGCAAAAAATCGACATCCTAGGCTCCAGACTCATTAAATTACAGCCAGAACAGGACGGTAGCTGCGAGTGCGATTGCGGATAGGAAGACCTTCG
>NZ_JBXWMM010000025.1:0-18632 GCF_059609825.1 Ruegeria sp. YTSB088
GCCGCTTTCGCTGTCGCCGCCGCCTTCGCTGTCGCCGCCGCTTTCGCTGTCGCCGCCGCCTTCGCTGTCGCCGCCGCTTTCGCTGTCGCCGCCGCCTTCGCTGTCGCCGCCGCCTTCGCTGTCGCCGCCGCTTTCGCTGTCGCCGCCGCCTTCGTTGTCGCCGCCGCTTTCGTTATCACCACCGCCGTCTTGGGCGTAAACCGCAACTGGCGTCACAAAAGACAGCACAGCGACAGCAGGTACTCCGGAAAGCGCAATCACACTTGCAGTTGTCATCATTAATCTGGACAGAACACTCATTCTAATTCTCCTGTTTCAAAATGACTTACGCAGTGGCCCCAGCGTAGAGATGGCTTCCCCCACTGTTATGAAAGGCCAGAAGCGCGTCGAACCCAGCAGGAAATGGCCAAAAATAAGGCCAAACTGCGGCGAAAATGTGCCCGATTCAACTCTGGGAGTTGAACTGAAACGCTGCTCAATTATTGAGCGAAATCGGGGAATGGAGTTCACTGAGTCGCTTTTTTGCAAGCGCTCTGTCCTTTGCGGCAGGGTCGTGGTTCGCTGAAGACCCAAACTCATTGCCGGGATCAATGGAAGCAGTTGACCCTTCAAAACACCGCGCGTAATGCATGGCCCATGGAAAAGCAAAAGAAGCCCTCGCGTCAGCAAGTCTATACCCTTCTGGTCCAGATCGGCCGCAAGGATGGCGACGGGCTGCCGGACGGTGCGACCGGGGCGGCACTGATCTGCTACGCCAGTGGCGTGGATGAAGCCGAGGCTGTGCGCGAGACAGTGGCTATTCTAAAACAGGCCGACACCGCACCTTTGGATGTCACCGGCTATGGGACCCTGGCCGAACGTGAGGCACAGGGGCATGACATAGAACCGGACGAACGTGCCTTGATGCAGCGCGCGCTGGATGAAAACGCCGTGATCGTCGCGCAGATGACACCGTTTTTTGGAGACGAGGCGCAGGCCTAGTTCCGCATACCGAACCACTTGCGATAGATTTCGTCATAAGTTCTGTCTTCACGCAACGAAAGCAGGGCCTGGTTGACATCTTCGACCAGAGGCGACCCGGTCGGGAAAGCGATACCGTAGTTCTCGCGCAGGAAGACGCCTCCTGTCATCGATGCAATCCGCCGACCTTCATGGGCCGCATAGTAGGACAGGATCGGTGCATCGAATACCACAGCGTCAAGTTGCTTGGACTCGAACGCGTCCAGCATCTGTTCCAACCCGGGATAGCCGGTGAATTCGATCTCACGTCGGTTCAGAAAGTTTGCTGCAGTTGAGTTTGAGATTGTCCCGACACTCTTGCCATACAGGTCGTTCACGGAATTCACGCTGCCGGTGATCGCTTCCACGGTCATGACCGACGTGATGCGGGCCGTGAAAACTGACACAATGAACAGTGACGAAACAACCAGAACGACACCCAGAAGACGGCCGAAGGGCGTGCGCGGCATCCTCTCTTCGAAACCGCCATTCACGACAAGGTTCAGCGCCCACCAGAACGAGGGAAACCAGGCTTCGTTCAGCTTGCGGTCGAAATAGGGTTGGGCGCGGCGCTCAAAGCTCCACATCAGCATGCCACCGCCCAGCAGGATGGCGAATGCCAGGCCAATAGCGATGAACAGCTCTGTGGAGAAAAGCGCATGCAGAAGCGACGGCTGCCGCTTGGCTTCCGATGGCACCATGATCTGCAGACCCGCCTCAAAGATCGGTTGGGTGAAGTCCATTTGCGTTTCCCGCAGAGCAGTGATCGAGATATTGGCAACTGCAAGATCCGCAGATCCATCCCGCACCGCGTCCAGCATTTCCGAGAATGAATCGACCCGATTGACAGTGTAATCCCAGTTCAGCGACTCGGCCAACGCAGCAAGCAGATCCATCGAAAAGCCGGTTTCCGCACCGTTTTCGACATAGGAAAACGGGGGGCGGGTCACCGTTGTGACCGTGAGGGATTGTGCCATGCTCTGCTGTGCTAGGACGGCGAAAGTCAGGCAGATCAGTGCGAAGAATGCGCGCTTCATATTCATTCACCTGTTTCGCGGCCCAGTAACGCGATTGTACAGTGGGCCGCAAGATGGTCGTGGGTTAAATCGCTATGAATTATTAGGGTGTCGCTTTTATATCTTCTCAGTTGGTTGAAAGGTTTTTTTGTGGATTGGGGTTGGAAAACCGGCCAATTCGTTGAATCTGTGCGTGAACCCGCGAAAGACACTGTTTCAGAGGCCATTGCATGACCGATCCCGTTCAATTGACTGCCGATCTGATCCGTTGCCCATCGGTCACACCTGCCGAAGGCGGCGCGCTGCTTCTGCTCGAGGCGGTGCTGGCGGATGCCGGGTTTGAATGCACGCGTGTCGACCGCGGTGGCGTCAGCAACCTGTTCGCTCGGTGGGGCCAGAAAGGCCATTCTCGCAGCTTCGGGTTCAACGGTCACACGGACGTTGTTCCGGTCGGCGATGAGGCCGCTTGGACGATGCCGCCTTTTGGGGCCGAAATGCGGGATGGTGTGATGTATGGGCGCGGCGCAACGGATATGAAATCCGGTGTTGCGGCTTTTGCCGCTGCGGCAATCGATTTCGTACGTGACACACCGCCGGACGGCGCCATTATCCTGACCATAACCGGCGACGAGGAAGGCGATGCGCTGGATGGCACGACCGCCTTGCTCGATTACATGAACGGCGCGGATGAACGTATGTCAGTCTGCCTGGTGGGTGAGCCCACCTGCCCGAACAAGATGGGTGAAATGATGAAGATCGGCCGCCGCGGATCGATGACTGCGTGGTTTACGATCACAGGTGTTCAGGGCCATTCGGCCTATCCACATCGTGCCAAAAACCCTTTGCCAGCCATGGCACGGCTGATGGATCGGTTGGCGGGTCACGAACTGGATCAGGGCACGGATCACTTCGATGCTTCGACATTGGCAGTGGTGACAATCGACACCGGGAATGCGGCAACCAACGTAATCCCGGCGCAGTGCAAGGGAACAGTGAATATTCGATTCAATGATCTGCATTCCGGGGCCAACCTGAGTGATTGGCTGAAACTGGAGGCAGATCAGGTGGCCGCTCAGTTCGGCGTTGAAATAGATGCCAAAATCAAGATTTCAGGCGAAAGCTTTCTGACCCCGCCGGGGCCATTGTCGGATCTGGTGGCCAAGGCGGTGAAGGCAGAAACAGGCGCAACGCCCGAGCTTTCGACGACCGGTGGTACGTCGGACGCGCGTTTCATCAAGAACCACTGCCCGGTTATTGAGTTCGGTCTGGTCGGGCGTACGATGCATCAGGTCGACGAGTGTGTCGAGGTGGGCCAGATCGAACAGCTCAAGTCGATTTATACCCGTATCCTGACCGACTATTTCGCCTGACCCATGCAACGCACATTGGTGATCATGGTAAAGGAACCTCGTCCGGGCCGCGTCAAAACGCGGCTTGGACGAGAAATCGGCATGGTCGCAGCCGCGTGGTGGTTTCGGCACCAGACCCGGTCCTTGATCCGGCGGCTGCGCGATCCCAGCTGGCACATCGTGCTGGCCGTCTCGCCCGATCAGGAAGGTCTGAAAAGTCGCGTCTGGCCAGCTGACCTGCCGCGCGCGGCGCAGGGGCGTGGGGATCTGGGGGATCGTATGGCGCGGATGCTGCGCGGGATGCCCAAAGGTCCGGTTTGCCTGATCGGCGCGGATATACCAGGGATTTCGCGCCCCCATATTGCCCGTGCTTTCGATGCATTGGGGCATTCTCAAATGGTGTTTGGGCCAGCCCCAGATGGTGGCTATTGGCTGGTCGGAGCGCAACGGTATACAGGCTTGCCAGCGGGTCTGTTTCGCAATGTACGCTGGTCGTCGGAACACGCATTGGCTGACACGCTTGCTTCGATCCCAGACTGCCGTGTGTCTTTGCTTGATCAGTTGCGCGATGTCGATACGGTTTCCGATCTTAAGCCCTGAGGTTTTTTAGTCATGACGCGGTCGCAAACGCATGCTAGGCCGGACGTATGACTCGCATTCCTACCAAGCAAGAGGTCCTTGATTGGATCTCGGCGAACCCCACCCTGACCTCGAAACGCGATATCGCCAAGGCTTTTGGCATCAAGGGCGCGGATCGGATTGATCTTAAACGCATCCTCAAGGAGCTTGAGGCCGAAGGGCATCTTGAAAAACGCAAGCGCAGCTATCGCGACCCGGATCGTCTGCCGCCGGTCAGTGTGTTGCAGGTAAAAGCTCCGAATAAGGATGGAGACCTGTTTGCGCGGCCGCTGGAATGGCATGGCGAGGGGGTCGAGCCCGTCGTTTTGATCATTGCCCGCGCCAGTGACCCGGCGCTGGGCGAGGGTGACCGCATTCTGGCCCGTCTGACGGCCGTGCATGAGGAAGACCACAATTACGAAGCACGCCTGATCCGTCGTATCGGGACGAACCCTCGTAAAATTGTGGGTATCTTCCGGAAAGGAGCTGAAGGCGGGCGGATTGTTCCGATCGACAAGGCGGGCCAAACCGAATGGCTGGTCGCGGACGGAGCCGTTCTTGGGGCCAGGGACGGAGAACTGGTCGAGGCCGAACAAGCCGGACCGAAGAACCGCATGGGGCTGCCACGCGCGCGCATCATTGAACGGTTGGGTGATCCGACTGCGCCCAAGGCTGTTTCGTTGATCGCGATCCATCAGCATGGTATCCCGGATGATTTTCCTGACAAGGTGATTGTAGAGGCCGATCAGGCCAAACCCGCCGGCCTGACAGGGCGCGAGGATCTGCGGGATTTGCCGTTGCTGACCATCGACCCATCGGACGCGCGTGATCATGACGACGCCTGCTATGCCCATGCTGATGACGACCCGAAAAACCCGGGCGGCCATGTGATCTGGGTCGCGATTGCCGATGTGGCCGCCTATGTGCGCCCGGGCAGCGCGCTGGACCGCGAGGCGCGCAAGCGGGGCAATTCCAGCTATTTCCCCGACCGTGTCGTGCCGATGCTGCCCGACCGTCTGTCGGGTGATCTGTGTTCGCTGCACGAAGGCGTGCCGCGCGCCTGCATCGCGGTGCGGATGCAGATCGACGCCGATGGCAACAAGATCAGTCACCGGTTTGTGCGCGGTCTGATGCGCTCGGCCGCCTCGTTGAACTATACAGAAGTGCAGGAGGCCATTGACGGTAATCCGAACGACCGCACAGGGCCGTTGCTGGAAACGGTTCTGAAACCGCTCTACGCCGCGTATGACGCGCTGAAAAAGGCGCGATCCGCACGGCAGCCCTTGGAGTTGGACCTGCCTGAACGCAAGATCGTGCTCAGCGATACAGGTGAGGTCGAAAGCGTGGCTTTCCGCGACCGATTGGATGCGCATAAGCTGATCGAAGAATTCATGATCCTCGCCAATGTCGCAGCTGCCGAAACCCTGATCGCCAAGCGTCGCCCGCTATTGTTCCGCGTGCACGAGGAGCCCGCGCCCGAGAAGCTGGAAAGCTTGCGGGAAACGGCGCAGGCGGCAGGGTTGAACCTTGCTAAAGGGCAGGTGCTCCAGACCCGTCATCTGAACGCACTGCTGAATGCCGCCGCCGGGACTGAAGATGCTGAATTGATCAACCTCAGCACGTTACGGTCGATGGCGCAGGCCTATTACAACGCTGAGAACTTCGGCCATTTCGGTCTGGCACTGCGCAACTACGCGCATTTCACATCGCCCATCCGGCGTTATGCCGACCTGATCGTGCATCGCTCGCTGATCTCGGCCCATGGCTGGGGCGAGGACGGTCTGACCGAAGATGAAATCATGGGGCTGGACGAGACGGCCACGCATATCTCGGATACCGAGCGGCGTTCGATGATGGCTGAACGCGACACGACCGACCGCTATCTGGCCGCGTATCTCAGCGAGCGTGTGGGCAACGAATTCACCGGGCGGATCAGTGGTATTGCCCGGTTCGGGGCCTTTGTGAAAATGGACGAAACAGGCGCGGATGGTTTGGTGCCCGTGCGGTCTTTGGGGCGTGAATTCTTCCATTTTGATCGGGAGGCCGGAACGCTGATGGGTTCGGACACCGGACTGATCATCGCCATCGGCCAGCGGGTCACGGTGCGGCTGACCGAGGCGACGCCTGTGACCGGCGGGTTGGAACTGGAACTGCTGTCCATCGACGATCAGGCCCTGCCGCGCGGGCGCGGGCCTGCCAAGCGGTCGACGCGACGCAAGGCAGCCAGCACCAAGCGCAAGAAGGACAAGATCAAGCGCAAGGTAGAACGCAAGCGCCGTCAAAGATGATAGGTCAGTGCGCGGGCAATCAGCCAGCCATGGCGGGTTTTATCGATCTGGCCTGGGCCATCGAACAGAATGGCCCGGTTCCCGTCGATCCGGTCCTCTCCCGGGAAAGCTGAGGTGAAATCACCGATCAATCGGCTTTGGCAGTGTACGAACAGCGCGAAACCTGCAGATTTGTGAGCCCCCAGCCGGATCGTTGATCCTTTGGGGGCAAGGTAGGCGGGCTGGCCCCAGCGCAACTCCTCACGCAATGGATTGGCAGCGGGCAGAGAGTTTGCCGTTTCAAAGATCAGATCGCGAAGCGCCAGAGCCCCGACGCGTGCTTGCAGAGGCAGGGCTTCAAAGGCCGAGGCGACCGAGGGGTCATCAAACGGTTTCATGCAATCGGTATCGCCTGTTCCATCCGGTCCACGTAACTGTTCAACAGGTTATCCTGTTTGATCCTGCGGGTCAGTGGGGTATCTGCAGGCGTTGCACGCATAGCGGCGAGCATCGGGCCGACGCTCATGTCTGCTGATGTCGGTTGATCCGCCAGCAGGAAGCGGGATTGCCACAGATAGGCCGAGATCGACTCGAGATCGCGTTGGACCCGGTCCAGACGCTCGGACAACGAGAACCGTCCGATCCCTTGTGACGAGATCCCTTTCAGAACGGATTTTCGGATCGCATTGGACACCGGCTTTCGGATTATGGCTGGAATTCCAGTGAAAAAGGTTTCGCGAAGGATTGGCCAGACCTCATCATTGCCCCAGCGGTCCAGAACGATGTGGAAATACAGATGCTCTTCGGCCATGCGCACCAGCGCGCGGGATTGCGCTTTTTCCACATCCGAAAGCCCCTGATCGAACTCCGCCCCCTTCTGTTCCAGCCAATGGCGGATCAGATCGCTGTCCGGTATCAACCGCTCTGGCGTTCGCAGCACTGGTAGTTTTTGATGCGGCATTTTGCGCGGGTCAAGCATGTCCGAACGCTGCCAGACCTGACCGGAGTGTTGAAGCATCAAGGCTGTCTTGACGCAGAACGGGCTGGCGCTGAACAGCCCGAAGGCAGAAGGATAGGTGAGAAGGGTCAGCATCGCATGGCTCCGTATTTTTTTGACGTGCCAGATGAATAAACCGACCTAATGACAGTTCCTGTCACTAGGGGTAGGCTAGGGTTCATCATGTCCCGCACCGCCCGATTGTTCCAACTGATGCAAGCCCTGCGTTCTGGCCCATCGCCCAGAACGTCTGAACAGCTGGCACAGGATCTGGGTGTTTCTGCCAGAACAATTCACAGGGATATTGACGCGCTGCGTGGTCTGGGGGCCGTTATCGACGGTGAAGCGGGGTTTGGGTTCACTCTGATCGAAGATGCCACACTGCCGCCATTGGGTTTCACTGATGACGAGCTTGAGGCCCTTGTTCTCGGCCTTCGCGAAGTACAGGTGATTGGTGATCCTGCCTTGTCAGATGCAGCCAGCGCCGCCCTACGGAAATTGCAGGGGCGATTGCCACAGCGTCAGTCCCATCGTCTGAGCCACGCGGTTCTGGCGGCAACGCGCTTCAATCGCCCGCCCGCGCCGACAATCGACGTGGCCGTTTTGCGGCAGGCGACGTGGGACGAACGCGCGGTCGAGTTCTCGTACACGGACGCAAAAGGCGATGCCACACAAAGACGGATCAACCCGCTGAGCATCGTCTACATGGATCGATCAAATGTTTTGCTCGGCTGGTGCCACCTAAGACAGGATTTTCGCGTCTTCCGGTTGGATCGCATGCAGGACATGTCTGTGACAGATCAAAGCTTTAGACCGAACCGCGTGCCCATGCTGCGTGAGGTTTTGGCGCAAATCCGCGCAGAGCGCGACGCACAGGAGCGCGAAGTGGACGTCTGAGACTTTGTGATTCACCGATTTTGCGCTACCCTGAGGTTGAGCAGTAATCAGGAAAAATCGGAATGCATAAATGCGTAGGCGGCGTCATGACCGTCGCATTGTGGGCATCCATAGTGCAGGCGGAAACATCAGAAAACACGAAATGGCCAGACAGTGCAGTGTCCGGCGAAACGATCCAGCTGGCCTCGGCGGATGTGACGGTTTCGATCCGTCCGGTCCCGCGCCCGGCCGTTGAGGCTTTGCGGGTGTCCGCGGCAGTGACCGCACGGTTTCAGGCCTGGCTCGGTGCGTTTCAGAAACGCGCGCGACAGCAGGGCATAACGGAAAGAACGTTGAACAGGGTGTTCTCGGACATGACCTTTGACGAGGATATCCTGAAACGAGACCGCAATCAGGCGGAATTCTCGAAACCGATCTGGGAGTATCTGGATTCCGCAGTCTCGGACTCGCGCGTTTCCAATGGTCGTGCCGCCATGCAGGAACATCGGCAGGTGTTGAAGCAAATCGAGGCTGAATATGGCGTTGAAAAGGAAGTGGTCACGGCAATCTGGGGGCTGGAAACATCTTTCGGCTCTTATCGTGGCAGCAACCGGACGCTGAGTTCTCTGGCGACACTGGCCTTTGATGCGCGGCGGGCGCAGTTCTTTGAAACTCAGTTGATCGCCGCCCTGAGGATCGTGCAGGCAGGGGATGTCACTGCCGGAAACATGCTGGGCAGCTGGGCAGGCGCGATGGGGCACACGCAATTCATGCCGACCTCATATCTAGATCACGCGGTTGATTTTGATGGCGATGGTCGGCGTGACATCTGGTCGGACGACCCGACGGATGCTCTGGCCTCGGCCGCGTCCTATCTGGCGCAGCACGGATGGAAAAAGGGGCAGCCCTGGGGCGTTGAGGTGCGCTTGCCTGCCGATTTCGATTACGCTGCAGCCCGTCGTGACTATACCCTGCTGCCGTCTGCATGGGCCGCTCGGGGTGTAGTGGCCGGGAACGGCCAAGCCGTGCCGGATCATGGGAAGGCGGCGATTCTGCTTCCGGCAGGGGGGCAGGGCGTAGCGCTGATGATTTTTGACAATTTCAGCGTGATCGAGGCCTATAACGGTGCCGATGCCTATGTGATCGGTATCGGACATCTGTCCGACCGGCTTGCGGGTGGTGAACCGTTTCAGTCCGACTGGCCCCGAGGTGAGCGGGCGCTGAGCTTCACCGAGAAAAAAGAGTTGCAAACCCGGCTGACCCAGGCCGGGTTTGATACGAAGGGTGTCGATGGGCGCACCGGGCCGAACACCATCAATGCGGTCCGCGCTTACCAACTGGCGCGGGGCTTGATGCCGGACGGCTATCCAACTGCGGAACTTTTGCAGCGGCTTCGGTAGAAAAAATAGGGCGATCCAAACGGGTCGCCCCCTTGAAAAAGCCCGTTCTGATTTCAGGATGCGGCTTTCATCAGTCCCTGAGCGATGATCTCTGCCTGTGCTTCGTCCAGCGACTTGTGGATGCGCACGAACATTTCGTCGATATCCGCCGGGGTCAGGATCAGCGGCGGCGAGATGATCATACGGTCGCCCACATGGCGCATGATCAGATTGTTGGCAAAGCAGCGGTCTCGGCAGATATAGCCGACCGTGCCGGGCTCGGACGCGAACTTGGCGCGGCTGGCTTTGTCGGGGGTCAATGCGATGGACGCCATCATGCCAACGATCTTCGCCTCGCCCACCAGCGGGTGATCGGCCAGGGCTTCCCATTTCTCTTTCAGATAGGGGGCAGCAACACCGCGCACATGCTCGACGATCTTCTCTTCTTCGAGGATACGTAGGTTTTCCAAAGCCACAGCAGCCGCGACCGGATGGCCGGAATAGGTGTAACCGTGATTGAATTCGGTGCCGCCAATGACTTCGGCAATCTCGTCATTCACGATGGACCCGCCGATCGGTGCATAGCCCGAGCTGAGCCCCTTGGCGATGGTCATGATATGCGGTTTGATGCCCACGGTTTCGGATCCGAACCAGTTGCCGGTACGGCCGAACCCACAGATCACTTCGTCGGCAATCAGCAGGATATCGTATTTATCGCAGATACGCTGAATTTCCGGCCAGTATGTGTCCGGCGCCACGATTACACCGCCCGCGCCCTGAACCGGCTCGGCGATAAAGGCCGCAACACGGTCTTCACCCAGTTCCTGAATGGCTTCTTCCAGCTCGCGCGCGCGGGCCAGTCCGAACTCTTCGGGCGACATGTCGCCGCCTTCGGCCCACCAGTTCGGTTGGTTGATGTGGTGAATGTTCGGGATCGGAATGCCGCCCTGCGCGTGCATGCCTGCCATACCGCCCAGCGAAGCCGACCCGACGGAAGACCCGTGATACGCGTTTTTCCTGCTGATGATGATATTCTTGTCCGGCTGCCCCTTCTCGGCCCAATAGGTGCGTACAAGGCGGATGTTGGTATCGTTGGCCTCGGACCCGCCGGCTGCGAAGAAGACATGGTTCAGATCACCCGGTGCCAGCTCGGCGATCTTGGCGGCCAGTGCGATTGCGGGCACGTGGGTCGTCTTGAAGAAGGTGTTGTAGTAGGGCAGTTCTCGCATCTGACGCGCGGCGACATCGGCCAGCTCATCACGGCCATAGCCGATATTGACGCACCAAAGACCTGCCATAGCGTCCAGAATTTCCTCACCTTCGCTGTCGGTCAGGTAAACTCCACTGGCGCGTGTAATCACGCGTGCCCCTTCCTGTCCCAGCGCGCCATTGGCCGAGAAAGGATGGATGTGATGCGCCGCATCCAGCGCCTGCAATTCGGCGGTCGGCATATGGTTGGTTATGGTGGACATCGGAGAATCTCCTACAAGAACGCAGTTGCGGTTCACAATATGATCAAATTCACTGCTGTCAATCGAATCGGGTTGAGTTAGGTGGAAGTTAGGGCGTCCGCCATCAATTCCATGCCTTGCTCAATGTCCTGTGTCGTTGCTTTTGCGGCTTTTTCGGCGTCTCCGTTGCGCAAAGCGGCAATGATATCCTTGTGTCGATCCGGCAGACTTTGAGTTCCGAATCGGCCACATACGACACGCAGCGACGGACCGAACCGCAACCAAAGCCTTTCGGCCAGATCGCTAAGAATCGGTGCGTTTGCGTGTGAGTACAAGGTTTCGTGGAACGCCTGGTTCAGGCGCAGATATCCACCCACGTCTCCGTCGGCAATCATTCGGTCCAGATGCATGTCGAGACGCTCCAGATGATCAATATCTTCGGTTTGCAGATTCGACGTCGCGCGCCTTGAAAGCTCTGATTCTATTGCGGTTCTCGCAAATATCATTTCCTGGATGTCACCTGGTGAAAGCAGCGGAACACTCACGCGCCGATTGCCTTGAAACACCAATGCTCCATCCGAGATCAACCGGCGGATGGCTTCGCGTACCGGGGTCATGCCAACGCCAAGCGAATCAGTCAGGCCCTGGATCGTGACAGGCTGACCAGGAACCAATTCCCCGAAAAGGATCTGTGATCTGAGTTTTTGGTAAACCTGCTCATGCGCGGGCTGTTTCCCATTGTCGATTGTCGACGCAGATGCCTTATTTTTGATCAAATCCAATTGGTTCTTCCTATTTCGACTAACCCTGACTTGTCAGGTGACAGACCTCGTGAAACCATACGCTGGATCGAGGAAAAACGCAAAACTTGATCAAATCTAAAAAAACGGGAAAATAGCCGTACACTTGCAGGGAGAAGAATATGACAATCAAAACGCTGACCATGACAGCGGTCATCGCATTGGGGACTTCGGCGGCATTCGCCGAAGAGGTGCGTGTATATAACTGGTCCGACTACATCGACGAAGAATTGCTGAGCAAATTCGAAGAAGAAACCGGTCTGACTCTGATCTACGATGTGTTCGACAGCAACGAGGTTCTGGAAACCAAGATGCTGGCCGGTGGTTCGGGATACGACGTGGTGGTGCCATCGGGCACATTCCTGCAGCGCCAGATTCAGGCGGGCGCGTTTCAGGAACTGGATATGGCCATGTTGCCGAATGCTGGAAATCTGTGGGACGTGATCCAGGAACGCACCGCAGGATATGATCCGAACAATGCCTACTCGATCAACTACATGTGGGGAACAACGGGCATCGGTGTGAACGTCGACAAAGTCAAAGAAGTCTTGGGTGACGACGTGGCCCTGAACAGCATGGATTTGGTTCTGAAACCGGAGAACATGGAAAAGCTGGCCTCGTGTGGCGTTCATTTCCTTGATGCTCCAGCCGAAATGATACCGATGGCCTTGCAGTACATCGGTGAAGACCCCGACAGCCACGACCCGGAAGTGATCAAGAAGGTCGAAGACGTTCTGACAAGCGTTCGTCCCTACATCCAGAAGTTTCACAGCTCGGAATATATCAACGCGCTGGCAAATGGTGATATTTGCGTAGCCGTGGGTTGGTCCGGAGATATTCTGCAGGCGCGGGATCGCGCGGCCGAAGCCGACAACGGTGTGAACATCGAATATCATCCGTTCGCAGAAGGCTCGTTGATGTGGTTCGACCAGATGGCAATTCCTGCCGACGCGCCGAATCCAGATGGTGCGCACAAGTTCCTGAATTTCATTCTGGATGCCAACAACATGGCCGCTGCGTCCAACTATGTGTACTACGCCA
Source organism: Ruegeria sp. YTSB088 (assembly GCF_059609825.1). Lineage (NCBI taxonomy): Bacteria > Pseudomonadati > Pseudomonadota > Alphaproteobacteria > Rhodobacterales > Roseobacteraceae > Ruegeria > Ruegeria sp. YTSB088. The sequence continues at coordinate 12,794 of NZ_JBXWMM010000025.1, forward strand.
ACGGCAACATGGCGTCTCAGGAGTTTCTTGAGGAAGATGTGATCGGTGATCCGGCAATATATCCGGATGAAGCTACGATGCAAAACCTGTACATCACGACTCCGTACCCCGCGAAAACACAGCGGGTCGTGACCCGTCTTTGGACCAAGATCAAGTCAGGCACCTGATCCGGTTTATAAGCGCGGGGCGGTAACCAGACCGCCCCGCCGCACTATTGTCCAAACTGACCATGCGGGGGCTGCTTTGAATTCTGATGTCTTTGCGCCGTGGGAAGACCCACAGGCGAAACCTTTGATCCAGTTCCAGAACGTGACCAAGCGCTTTGGTGAGTTCACCGCGATCGACAACCTGTCGCTGGATATCTTCGAAAAAGAATTCTTTGCTTTGCTCGGCCCTTCAGGGTGCGGCAAAACAACGATGATGCGGATGCTGGCCGGGTTCGAGACCCCGACCGAAGGCCATATCCTGCTGGGCGGGCAGGATATCGACCCCATCCCGCCAAACAAGCGGGCCGTGAACATGATGTTCCAGTCCTATGCCCTGTTCCCGCATCTCAGTGTCTGGGAAAACATCGCCTTTGGTCTGCGACGGGACAAAATGCCCAAGCACGATCTGGAAGACCGGGTGGAAGAAATGCTGCGCCTGACCCGGCTGGAACAGTTTGCCCGTCGCAAACCCCATCAGATCTCGGGTGGTCAGAGGCAGCGCGTGGCACTGGCGCGCTCATTGGCCAAAGCGCCCAAGCTTCTGCTGCTGGATGAACCGTTGGGTGCGCTGGACAAAAAACTACGACAAGATACCCAGTTCGAGCTGATGGATATTCAGGAGAAGACGGGTACCACCTTCGTCATCGTCACCCACGATCAGGAAGAGGCTATGACAGTCGCCAGCCGTGTCGCGGTGATGGATCAGGGCCAGTTAAAGCAAGTGGCCACACCGGATCGCATATATGAAAACCCTGAATCTGTTTATGTCGCTGATTTCATAGGAGATGTGAACATCATCGAAGGCCGCGCCACTCCATCCGGAGAGGACGCTTACCAGATCGTTTGGGCCGAAGGTCAGGCCCCTTTGACGGCATCATCGCCTGCTGGTTTCTCAGACGGTCAGTCCTGCCATCTGGCGATCCGCCCCGAGAAAGTGACGATCTCTGCCGAACGGCCCGTTGATGCGGTCAACGCTATTCAGGGCAAGGTTCACGACATTGCCTATCTGGGCAATCTGTCCACATATCACGTTGAATTGGCAAACGGCACGATCATCAAGGCACAGACGGCCAACACCCGTCGCATCTCGCGTCGTTCGTTCACCTGGGAAGACCCGGTCTGGCTGTCCTGGACAGCCACGGCTGCGGTTCTGCTGGCCAACTGATGCGCCGTGCCATTCTGATCGCCATTCCTTACGTCTGGCTGTTGGCTCTGTTTCTGGTGCCGTTCTTCATCGTTCTGAAGATTTCGCTGTCGGACATCGCCCTGGCCATCCCGCCTTATACGCCAACTTTGGACCTGTCCGCTGGCTGGACGGGGATCAAAGATTTCTTCGGGCAACTGGACTTCGAGAACTATGTCTGGCTGACGGAAGACGACCTGTATTGGAAAGCCTACCTGTCCAGCGTGAAGATCGCTTTGATTTCGACCTTCCTGACCCTGTTGGTGGGTTACCCAATGGCCTACGGTATGGCCCGGGCACCTCAGGAATGGCGACCGACACTGATGATGCTGGTTATCCTGCCCTTCTGGACCTCATTCCTGATCCGGGTTTACGCGTGGATGGGTATTCTGTCGAACGAAGGGTATCTCAACCAGATTTTGCTGTGGACCGGTATAATCTCGACCCCGTTGACGATCCTGAACACTTCGACCGCCGTCTATATTGGCATCGTTTACACTTATCTGCCCTTCATGATCCTGCCGATCTATTCGGCGTTGGAGCGTATGGACGGATCGCTGATCGAGGCGGCGGAGGATCTGGGATGTTCTCGTTTTCAGGCCTTCTGGCTGGTGACCATTCCACTGTCCAAGCCTGGCATCATCGCGGGGTGTTTCCTTGTGATGATCCCCGTGATCGGTGAATTCGTGATCCCATCACTTCTGGGTGGTTCGGGTACGCTGATGATCGGCAAGGTTCTGTGGGAAGAGTTCTTTTCGAACCGTGACTGGCCGGTTGCAAGTGCGGTGGCCATCGTACTGCTGCTGATTCTCGTCATTCCTATCGTGCTGTTTCAGCGCAACCAGCAGAAACAGGCGGAGGCAGAGGGATGAACAGATTAAGTTGGTTCAACACGGTTTCGCTGACGCTGGGATTTGCTTTTCTGTACATCCCGATGATCATCCTGATCATCTTCAGCTTCAACGAAAGCAAGCTGGTCACGGTCTGGGCCGGGTTTTCGACGAAGTGGTACGGAGAGCTTCTTCAGAACGAGGCGTTCCTGGATGCCGCCTGGGTCACGATCCGGGTCGCGGTCTTTTCGTCGACGCTGGCTACGATTCTGGGAACGGCCGCCGCTTATGTGATGGTCCGCAGCGGGCGCTTTTTTGGCCGGACACTGTTTTCCGGCATGATCTATGCGCCGCTGGTGATGCCTGAAGTGATCACCGGCCTGTCGCTGCTACTGCTGTTTATCGGCATCGGCCTGGATCGGGGTATTCTGACCATCGTTCTGGCACACACGACTTTCTCGATGTGTTTCGTTTCGGTTGTCGTATCCTCGCGCCTCATAACTTTTGATCGCTCGCTGGAAGAGGCTGCGCTGGACCTTGGATGCTCGCCCGCGCAAGCCTTCCGTCTTGTCACCCTGCCGATCATCGCACCTGCGGTAATCTCGGGCTGGTTGCTGGCCTTCACCTTGTCACTTGATGATCTGGTGATTGCATCGTTCACTTCGGGGCCGTCGGCAACGACATTGCCGATCAAGATATTCTCGGCCGTGCGCCTTGGCGTCAGCCCGGAAATCAACGCGCTGTCGACGATCATGATCGCTGTGGTGACAGTCGGGGTAATCACGGCTTCGCTTGTGACCAAACGCGCGATGGTGCGGCAGCAGCAGGACGAAATGGCCGCAGCGCGCACCGAATGAAGCGGATATTTCCAGACTACGCCTATGGCAGCGAACCTCGCGACGGCTGCTGGTGGGACGAAACTGTTGCCAGCCCGGATTGGCCAAAGGTTCAAGGCGGCATGCATGTGGATGTGGCCATCATCGGTGGCGGATTTACAGGCGTTTCTGCTGCCCTGCATTTGGCTAAGAACGCTTCGGTTGCGGTGTTCGAAGCTGGCGCGCCGGGGTGGGGTGCTTCGGGCCGCAATGGTGGGTTTTGCTGTCTTGGGGGTTCAAAACTTGGCCACGAATCCATGGAGCGTCGATTTGGCCGCGACGCCGCTCGGGACTATGCGAAAGCGGAACAGGCAGCGGTTCAACTGGTCGCTGATCTGTTGGCGCAGCATCAAATCGATGCGGATACCCACTCCAACGGGGAAACCCAAATGGCGCATTCCAAAAGGGCAATGGACGTGTTGCGCCGGAATGCCGACGAGACGGGAACCCTGCACGAAGCCGGAGACCTGCCTGCGAAGGGCATGGGTGGCGCGTTTCATGGTGCCTACACTTCGCCGATCGGTTTCGGATTGAATCCCCGCAAATATCTGTTCGGGATTGCCCGAGCCGCCGAAGCAATGGGCGCATATCTGTTCCAGAAATCCCCGGTTCTGAACGTTGAAAAAACGGCGTCCGGCTTTGTGTTGCAAACGCAGAGCGGGCCAGTCAAAGCGCAGGCGGTGTTGGTGTGTACCAACGGATATTCCAGCGAGGATATCCCGGCCTGGATGTCCGGACGATACATGCCTGCACAGTCGACCGTTATGGTAACGCGTCCCCTTGGTCGAGCCGAGCAAGTGGCACAAGGGTGGACTACGGATCAGATGTGCTATGATACGCGCAATCTGTTGCACTATTTTCGCCTGATGCCTGACGGGCGCTTTCTGTTTGGGATGAGAGGCGGCTTGCGGTCATCGGCCGTGGCTGAAGCGGCCATTCGGCAAAAGGTCCAGCAGGATTTCAAACATATGTTTCCTGCTTGGTCGACGGTCGAGGTCACTCATATCTGGTCCGGTTTGGTGTGCCTGTCACGGGCCCTGACACCTTTCGTCGGCCCCGTTCCGGAACAACCGGGGATGTTTGCCGGGTTTGCATATCACGGCAATGGCGTCGCCATGGGCACGTACTGTGGTCGAGCATTGGCGCGCTTGGTTCTGGGGCAGGACGCTGGGCCGCCAGCCGTGATGACGCAAAAACCAGGTCAGTTTCCATTGGGTCGCTGGCGCCGTGTGCTCATGCCGCCAGCCTACGCCATGCTGGCGCTGGCCGACCTGCGATGAGGCGGGGCGTTACAGAATTGCGGTTTCCAAATTCAACCCTGTCACATAGTCGGGCGCACCATTTTCGGCGCGCCAGAGGCAATACGTTGCCATGCGCCACGCATACCACGGTTTGAGCTGTAGATAGCGCGCGACGATTTCGGGTCTGCCGTAGGCGGAAAGAAACTGGTCTTCCTCTTTCTTCGACAGCGGTGAGCCTCGGTAAAGTTGCTGCATCGCAGGCGACAAAAAGAGCGCAAGGTCTTCGCAAGGATCGCCAAGGGCTGGGCATTGCCAGTCGATCAAAGTCAGACCACCGGTCGCCACCAGGATGTTACCTGCCACGGGGTCGCCATGGATCAGACAAGTCTGTTCCGTAGGTGTGACAGAGGTTGAAGGTTGCAAATCTGCGAGTTTGCCACGCGTGTTTGACGTACAGCCCTGCAGAATTCTGTTTCCATGAGCTCGCAAGTCTTCGCTGCCATTGCATCCGACTGGCGCCTGGACGGCGATGGACAGGGAATGAAGCTTGCGCAGCAAGGCACCGACCTGGGCTGACCCCTGCCGCCAGGGTGCTCCCGGTGCGTGGTCGTAAAACACCCAACTGGCTTCATTGTATTGCCCTGTGGCACGCAGCCTTGGCACGAAACCAGTGGTGCCAAACGCCTTCAGGCATTGGACTTCCAACTCTGCATCATTTCGAAACAATGGATTGCGCAATGCTGTGCTGTAGAGTTTCAGGACCTTGTCGCTTGCGCGGCCCTTGACCTTCCAGACCCTGTTGGTGCGCCCGCCGTACAAGGTCTCGAACCGAGGATGTGCGTTGACCAATGCTTGCGCATGGAGATGGTCAACCAGATCTCGAGGGGGGGCAGACAGGTTGGGCAGAGGTTCCATCACTTTTTCTGGCGAGTCGATTTGCCAAGCTTTGGCCTGTCCGGCCCGGTAGATCAAGCACCAGTTCTGACCGCAGTGACATGAGTTGCGGGAATTACCTGACCGCCTTGCAGGGTCAATAAAACAGCATCGACGCCTACCTGTGCTTCGATGACGCGACCGTAGGTGGCGACAGGTTTCTCGGAGAGCAACTCATCGCCTTTGTAGCATTCAAGGGTTGCAGTGTAGTTGCCTGATGCCATTGGATTGCCTGAAGAATCCACCCCCGCCCAAACAAACTCCTCAGTCGTCGTGGGCACAGTGACTTTATCGATCACCGTACCGTCACTGTCGCGGATCACCAATTTGGTTGCGTCCGCATCAGGGTCGGCCTGAGCAAACAGTGTCACCGGCTGGCCTTCAAAGTGAAAGGCCGAGGTTGAGCGGACGTCCATGCCCACCCAGCTTGCAAGTTCGTTCAGTTTCGTACCGCCCAATGCGTTGGCCAAGGTGGACAAGAGGTCATTGGTCTGGACTTCGGTAACGGAGCCGTCCCAGTCAAGCGGTTTTGCGCATCATGATTGATCCGCCAAGGCGGTGTAGCTGTACC
>NZ_JBXWMM010000026.1:0-18562 GCF_059609825.1 Ruegeria sp. YTSB088
GGTCACCCGTCAACCGCGTCGACAACGCATACGGCGACAGAAACCTCGTCTGCACATGCCCCCCAATGGATGCATACATGGACGCTGCCGAGTAAATTACCCAGAAAACCCGCCGGGAAGTCGGCGGGTTTTTTCGCCAATCGGAAACCTCTGTTCCGATTCGCACCCTTTCCGGATGTCGTTTTTTGCTGTCGATGGGTCTTTTCCGCTTGCTGCAAGTGCGAAGGACCCATAGCTCTGTCCGTGGGACACCCCTCCCCAACGAGGGGCGTGTATCTGGAAGGGTAATACACATGACGATCGAACAACCGGCGACGCGGCCGGCAAATCCGCGTTTTTCCTCGGGCCCCTGTGCCAAACCCCCCACATTTGATCTGACCAAACTGGCCGATGCTGCATTAGGCCGGTCGCACCGGGCTGCTGTTGGCAAGGACAAGCTGAAGGCGGCCATCGAAGGCACGCGTGAGATCCTGGGCATTCCAGCCGATTACAAGATTGGCATCGTCCCTGCGTCTGACACCGGCGCGGTCGAAATGGCGCTTTGGTCGTTGCTGGGCGAGCGCAAGGTCGAGATGCTGGCGTGGGAGAGCTTTGGGTCCGGTTGGGTCACCGACGTGGTCAAGCAGCTGAAAATCGATGCTGAGATAAAGACCGCCGACTACGGGCAGATCGTGGATCTGGCGTCTGTTGATTTCGCCAATGACGTGGTCTTCACATGGAACGGCACGACCTCGGGCGTGCGGGTGCCGAATGGCGACTGGATTGCGGATGACCGTCAGGGTCTGACGATCTGCGATGCGACCTCGGCGGCCTTTGCGATGGACCTGCCCTGGGACAAGCTGGATGTGACCACGTTCAGCTGGCAGAAAGTGCTGGGTGGCGAAGCGGCCCACGGGATGCTGATCCTCAGCCCTCGTGCGGTGGAGCGGTTGGAAAGCTACACCCCCGCATGGCCGTTGCCCAAGATCTTCCGCCTGACCAAAGGTGGCAAACTGATCGACGGCATCTTTACCGGTGCGACGATCAATACGCCGTCGATGCTGGCGGTTGAGGATTATCTGTTCGCGCTGGATTGGGCGCGCTCGGTCGGTGGCCTGCAGGGCCTGATTGCCCGTGCGGATGCCAATGCCGGTGCGGTACATGCGTTCTGCGCGCAGAACGATTGGATCGCCAATCTGGCCGAGGATGCGGCAACACAGTCGAACACATCCGTCTGTCTGAAATTCGCAGATGCCCGTATTCAGGACGGCGCAAGCTTTGCCAAGGCTGTGGCCAAACGGCTGGAAGCCGAGAATATCGCGCTGGATATCGGTGCCTATCGCGATGCGCCTGCGGGCTTGCGGATCTGGTGCGGCGGTACGGTCGAGACCTCGGATATCGAAGCGATGCTGCCTTGGCTGGCATGGGCCTTTGAGGCCGAAATCGCGGCGCAAACAGAAGCCGCCTGATCGCATCCCATCTTCACCGGGCCGCATCGGCCCGGACTTCTCATTACATTCAAGGACCACAGACATGGCTCCCAAAGTACTCGTTTCCGACAAACTCAGCGAAACCGCCGTTCAGATTTTCCGTGATCGCGGCATTGACGTGGATTTCATGCCCGATCTGGGCAAGGACAAGGACAAATTGGCCGAGGTGATCGGTCAATATGACGGTCTTGCCATCCGCTCGGCTACCAAGGTCACGCCGACCATTCTGGAAAAAGCCGACAAGCTGAAGGTGATCGGCCGCGCCGGAATCGGCACTGACAATATCGACAAGGAATCGGCGTCGAAAAAAGGTGTGATCGTGATGAACACGCCATTCGGCAACATGATCACCACCGCAGAACACGCGATTGCGATGATGTTCGCCGTGGCGCGGCAAATCCCCGAGGCCTCGACTTCGACCCATGCGGGCAAGTGGGAAAAGTCCAAGTTCATGGGGATCGAGCTGACGAACAAAACGCTCGGTGTCATTGGTGCGGGTAACATCGGCGGCATCGTGTGCGAGCGCGCGCTTGGCCTGAAGATGAAAGTCATCGCCTATGATCCCTATCTGGGGGAAGAGAAAGCCGCCAAGATGGGCGTGGAAAAGGTTGAGCTGGACGAGTTGCTGTCCCGCGTCGACTTCATCACCCTGCACGTGCCGCTGACGGATCAGACCCGTAGTATCCTGAGCCGCGAGAACCTCGCCAAAACCAAGAAGGGTGTGCGCATCATCAACTGCGCTCGTGGTGGTCTGGTAGATGAGGAGGCGTTGGCAGAGGCGCTGCAATCCGGTCACGTTGCGGGTGCCGCGTTTGACGTGTTCAGTGAAGAACCCGCCAAGGACAACCCCTTGTTCAACCTGCCCAACGTGGTCTGCACGCCACATCTTGGTGCGGCAACGACTGAAGCGCAGGAGAATGTGGCGCTGCAAGTGGCCGAGCAGATCTCGAACTACCTGCTGACAGGTGCGGTCGAGAACGCTTTGAACATGCCCAGTGTGACGGCGGAAGAAGCCAAGGTGATGGGGCCGTGGATCAAGCTGGCCGGCCATCTCGGCAGCTTCATCGGCCAGATGACCGATGAGCCGGTCAAGGCGATCAATATCCTGTATGATGGTGTTGCCGCTGAAATGAACCTGGCGGCGTTGAACTGCGCCGTGGTCGCCGGGATAATGAAAAAGTTCAACCCCGAGGTGAACATGGTGTCGGCCCCGGTTGTCGCCAAAGAGCGCGGGATCAAGATCTCGACCACCAATCAGGACAAATCGGGTGCTTTCGAGGGCTATATCAAAGTTACCGTTGTGACCGACAAACGCGAGCGTTCCATCGGTGGCACCGTGTTCAGTGACGGCAAACCGCGTTTCATCCAGATCAAGGGCATCAATATCGACGCTGAGGTCGGCGCCCATATGCTTTACACCACCAACGAAGACGTGCCGGGCATCATCGGTGCTCTGGGGCGGACAATGGGTGAGAACAACGTCAACATCGCGAACTTTACCCTGGGTCGATCCGAGGCCGGCGGAGAAGCAATTGCGTTGCTTTATGTTGACGAACCGGTTCCGGCTGAGGCACGCGCCAAGCTGGCGGAAACGGGTCTGTTCACACAGATCAAGCCGTTGGAGTTTGATGTCACCTGACGTGGCCTGTAGAGTTTGAGAAACAGTTCAGGACCCGGTTGACCGAAGGCCCGGGTCCTTTGTTTTCTCAGGCTGCAATCTGCGGCACAAGCAAGCTGAATCTTACCGTCGGAGGATCTATGACACAGCCTATCTACGTTGTTGGTGATCTGCACGGGCAGGTGGCCGAGCTGGAGCGCGCGCTGTTTCTGATCCAGGGCGATGGCGGCCCGGATGCCCAGATCGTGTTTCTGGGTGATTACGTGGATCGCGGCCCCGACAGCCGCGGGCTGATCGAGCGCCTGATTGCCGGGCGCGATGCGGGCCTGAACTGGATCACTCTGCTGGGCAACCATGATCGCATGTTCGCCTGGTTCATGGAGGACACGCCACGTCACGATCCGCATTTGCTTGTCGGGTATCATTGGCTGCATGAAAGGCTGGGCGGGGTCGAGACCCTGCGCAGTTATGGCGTGGAATTCGAAGGCCAGATCCGTCTGGAAGATCTGCATCAGATGGCGCAGGCGGCGGTGCCGAAATCGCACCTGACCTTTCTGCGCGATCTGGTTCTGATGCATCAGACGCCCGGGCTAGCCTTTATTCATGCGGGCATTCGTCCGGGCGTGCCGCTCAAAGAGCAGCGCGCCAACGATCTGGTCTGGATCAGACAGGATTTCCATGCCCATCCGGGCCCGCATCCCAAGCTGATCGTGCATGGTCATACTCCGGTGGATCGGGCAACGCATTATGGAAATCGCGTCAATCTGGACACAGGTGCCGGATACGGACGCCCGGTGGGTGTTGCGGTGTTCGAAGGGCAGTCCTGCTGGGAATTGACCGATCAGGGCCGTTTAGCGTTGACCCCCTAAGTCACCCCGTTCGGGTAGGACACTGGAGATTGAATATGTATGTCGCCACTTTGCTGACCAATCCGGCAGCGCCGTCGCTGGACAGCGCATTGACTGAGTCCTTGCGTAATGCGTGGGGTGGTGGAGAGGCCCTCTGGCTCAACCCGGATGAGGCGGCAGAGTTTGAGTTGAACGCCATCCCCGACAATCGGTGGGACGTTTGGGCAGACCTGCAAGGGATGGGGGTGGACCTGATTGTGCAACCCGCGCAAGGACGGCGCAAACAGATGCTGCTGGCCGACATGGACAGCACGATGATCCAGCAGGAATGCATCGACGAATTGGCGGATGAGGCCGGCGTCGGCGACCGGGTCAAGGACATAACGGCTCGCGCCATGAACGGAGAGCTTGATTTCGAAGGTGCCCTGATCGAGCGGGTTGGTTTGCTGAAGCATTTGGATGAAAGCGTCATCGGCAAAGTTCTGCGGGAACGGATCACTCTGATGCCCGGAGGCAGGGAATTGCTGGCGACGATGCGGGCCAACGGGGCCTATACAGCATTGGTATCCGGTGGCTTTACGGCCTTTACCGCGCGGGTGGCAGAGCTTTTGGGATTCGATGAAAACCGCGCCAACACTTTGCTGGCTGAAGATGGCAAGCTGACCGGAGACGTCGCGCGTCCTATTTTGGGGCGTCAGGCCAAGATCGAAGCGCTCGAGCAGATTACGGCGCGGCTTGGCCTGTCTGAAAGTGACGCGATCGCCGTGGGTGACGGGGCCAACGACCTTGGAATGCTTGGTCGGGCCGGAACCGGGGTTGCCCTTCATGCCAAGCCGTCGGTGGCCGCGAAATGCGACGTGCGGGTGAATCACGGCGACCTGACGGCGCTGCTTTACCTGCAAGGCTATTGCCGCGCCGATTTTGTAGGCGGCTGATCAGGACTATCTTTTATTTAACATTTGTGTTAAATAATGGATATGAGCACACTTCTGACCACGTTCTCCGCTTTGTCCGATGCCACCCGATTCTCGATCGTCGAGCAATTGATGGAGCAGGGCGAGCTGCCTGCCGGTGATCTGATCGAAGGGCGCGGCATGTCCGGCGCCGCGATTTCACGCCACCTCAAGGTGCTGCGCGAAGCCGGGTTGGTGCAGCAGCGTGTGCAAGGCACACAACGCATGTATTCCATCCGATCCGAAGGATTGCGGGCGATTGCCGACTGGACGATTTCCAAGCGGCAATTCTGGGAAGGTAGCCTCGACCGTCTGAGTGATATTATCGAAAGGGAGAATTCATGGCCGACCTGAAACTGGAGCGGGAATTCCCCGTCAGTCCCGAAGAACTGTTTGCATGGATCAGCGATGGTGCCAAGCTGTTGCAATGGTGGGGGCCCGAAGGGATGCACGTGCCGGAACACAACCTGGATTTCTCACGCACCGGCCCTTGGTATTCGGTGATGGAGAATGGCGAGGGCCAGCGATACAAGGTCTCGGGCCACGTGACACATGTCGACCCGCCGAAGTCGGTGGGTTTTACATGGGGTTGGCATGACGATCAGGATCAACGCGGTGCCGAAAGCCATGTGACCCTTTCCGTTGCTGCGACCGAAAGCGGTGCCCACCTTGTGCTGGACCACCGCGAATTGGCCGATGCCGAAGCAGCCGCGAACCACAATCAGGGTTGGACGTCTTCGCTGCGCAAACTCGAAGCACTTTGCAAATAGGATTTCATCAGGGAGGAGCGATATGCCCCAGTTTTTGTTTGTCTATCATGGGGGTCACACCCCGACCGACCCCGCCGAGATCGAGGCGACCATGGCCGCTTGGGGGGCTTGGTTTCAAAATATGGGCGAAGCCCTCGTTATCCCCGGCAACCCGGTTGGGCAGTCTCACACTGTCAGCAGCAACGGAGTGGTCGATAACGGCGGCGCGAACCCGGCCTCGGGCTTCACTGTGATCAAGGCTGACAGTATCGACGCTGCGACCGAGATGGCCAAAGGCTGCCCGATGGTCGTCAACGGGACAGGCTCGGTTGAAATGGCCGAAATCCACGAAATCGAGATGTAAGGGCCTTAGTCGGGGAAACCCGTTGCTGGTTTGATCACGCCGCATTCCAGCCCGCGACGGCTGTATTGCGTGGCGTTCATGAATCTGCGGGTGGCCGGGTGATCGGCCTCCAGCACGCCAAGGCTTACCAGTATCGCGGCGATAGCACATTCACTGGCGCGGGTGGTGCCATCGGTGATCTTCAGCGCAACGCCCATGCGTTTTTCCGGGACGATGGCCACGAACACGGCCTCGGCCCCGGTCTTGATGGCAACACGTCCGTTCATCGCGCGCATCAGCTCGGTGCAGGCCCGGGTCTCACCGGCAACAAGTTCCGGGTGTTTGACCATGGCCCCAACCAGCTGAGCTGCCGCGTCGCTGGAGCGATCAGACCTATCCGAAGCGCTGGCAAACCATGCCATCGACCGCGCCAGACCGACGAGCGATGTGGCGAAATTCGGGGCCGAACAGCCATCGATGCCGTATGCCGGGCTGGTCTCGCCCGTCGTTTCTTCGATGGCAGACAGACAAGCCTGTTGTACCGGGTGATCAATCTCAAGATACTCCGGCCCTGCGCCCATGTGCTGGCCCAGAGTCAGAAAGCCGCAATGCTTGCCGGAACAATTGTTGTGGATCTGGCAAGGCGTATCGTCGGCCAGGATCAGCCGGTCGCGCGCGGCTGTGTCAGCGGGCTCTTGTGGGCCGCACCGCAGATCGAGCTCGTTTAACCCCAGATGGTCCAGCCACGCCGTCACGCGATCCGTGTGGATCGCTGCCCCATTGTGCGAGGCGCAGGCCAACGCCAGGTGTTCGCTGGTCAGCCCGTATTTCGCCGCCGCCCCTGATGTGACCAACGGAAGCGCTTGAATCATCTTGGCGGATGACCGCGGGTATATGATGGATTGCGGGTCGCCCCAACTGCGCACGATCTGACCCGTGTCATCGCAAATCACCGCATGACCCAGATGCAGACTTTCCAGCAGCGCGCCGCGCCAAAGTTCTGTCATGGGTATGGGCTGCGTCATCTGGACCTCCGAAATTTATGCGCAAAATTCTGCCAATCGCCCTTTCGCCTGTGGCGAAACCTGCGTTAGTGTGTGTATGTCGGCAATCATCGGAAGACGCAAACGAATAGACGAACCGGCAGGGTTCGCAGACGTGTCCGATGGGTATGAGGTAAGGGTCGAGCTAGGAGGCTGGACAAATGGGATCAAAGCTCGTTCGTACGATTGCGGGCCTGTGTGTGGCAGGCATCGCCGCGACTTCTGCAATCGCCCAACAGGCGACAAGCACAAACCGTGTTGCTGCAAAAACGGATTGGAGCGTTTTTGTCGAAGACGATCCCACCGAATGCTGGAGCGTCTCGGCACCCAAGGAAACCGTGAACACCCGTGGTGGACGCGTGGTTTCTGTACGGCGCAGCGATATCCTGCTGTTTGTGTTCTATCGTCCGAATGCCGAGGTAAAAGGCCAATTGACCTTTACTGGCGGCTATCCGTTTGCCGCGGGTTCGACGGTTAACCTGAATGTCGACGGCACCGAGTTCGAACTGTTCACGGAAGGCGAATGGGCCTGGGCCGCATCGGATGCGGATGATGCCAAGATCATCACCGCCCTGAAACGCGGAACCGAGGCTGTTCTGACCGCCCGGTCCGAGCGCGGGACGCAGACGAAAGACACCTTCTCGCTGCTGGGCTTTACCGCTGCGATAGAAGACGCTGAGAAGCGCTGCACCAACTGATCTCAGTGCGCCGATTGTTCAAAGGGCCCCGCTTGGTCGCGGGGCGCTTGACGTTTGGTCATCTGCCAGTTTTGATCCGTATCAAGGTTTCGCATCCGGCAATGTGAACTAAGTGGTTCAGCCATTGAGAGAGGACATCGTGATGAAACAGAAAACTTGGATCGCTCTGGTTCTGGCGGCATCCGTCGCAGCACTGAGCGCTTGCGAGAAGACCGCGGATTCCTATCCGATATCGGGCGAGCAATGTGGCCCGGAAGATCCGGTTCAGACCCTGGACGCCAATGATTGCTACACACCGCCGCCGGTAAACTGATCAAAAAGGCCCGGCATGTAAATCGTGCCGGGCCACTCAGCTTAGGAAACCTTTTGATCTTTGCGCAGGTTCCTATATAGAGGCGCATCCCAAGCCCGATTCCTTTGAGATACGCCAATGTCGCCCAAAGCGCCGATCACCCAAGACGTCATGACCATCCCGCGCAAACTGCCCGACGGGAAGGTGAACCTTGTAGGTCTTTCGCGCGACAGGTTGCGCGAGACCTTGATTGAACACGGCACGCCCGAGAAACAGGCCAAGATGCGCACAGGCCAGATCTGGCAATGGATCTATCAATGGGGTGTGCGCGACTTTGCCCAGATGACCAATCTCGCCAAAGCCTATCGTGCACAACTGGCCGAGCATTTCGTGATCGAAATCCCCGAGGTGGTGACACGTCAGGTTTCCGAGGATGGCACCCGCAAATACCTGTGTCGCATCGCCGGCGGGCATGAGGTCGAGGTGGTCTATATCCCCGAGGACGATCGCGGAACCCTGTGCATCTCGTCTCAGGTAGGCTGTACGCTGACCTGTTCATTCTGTCATACCGGAACTCAGAAACTTGTACGAAACCTGACATCCGCCGAAATCGTAGGTCAGATCATGATGGCCCGCGACGATCTTGAGGAATGGCCGACCCCCGGCGCACCCAAGGATGAGACCCGCCTGCTGTCAAACATCGTTCTGATGGGCATGGGTGAGCCACTATACAATTTCGAAAACGTCCGCGACGCGATGAAGATCGCCATGGACCCCGAGGGGATTTCCCTGTCGCGTCGTCGTATCACACTCTCGACCTCGGGCGTTGTGCCCGAAATTGCCCGTACGGCAGAAGAGATCGGCTGCTTGCTGGCGATCTCGTTCCACGCCACCACCGACGAGGTGCGCGACGTTCTGGTGCCGATCAACAAGCGTTGGAACATCGAGGAACTGCTGAAAGCACTGGCCAGCTACCCCAACGTGTCGAACTCTGAACGGATCACTTTTGAATATGTGATGCTGGATGGTGTGAATGACAGCGACGAAGATGCGCATCGTCTGATCGCCCACATCAAGCGCCACAACATTCCGGCCAAGATCAATCTGATCCCATTCAACGAATGGCCCGGGGCGCCGTACAAGCGCAGTTCGAACAACCGTATCCGCGCCTTTGCCAACATCATCTACCAGGCAGGTTATGCCTCACCCATCCGCAAGACGCGCGGTGAGGATATCATGGCTGCCTGTGGTCAGTTGAAGTCGGCGACCGAGAGGGCGCGCAAATCGCGCAAACAAATCGAGGCCGAAACGGGCCTAAGCCAGTAGAGTTCGGCCGATCTCGGCCTGGCTTGGCCGGATCGCGCTTTAAGTGTTTTCCAGATCCGCCCGCACGTCATAAGTGTTTCTGTAAACTTAATGTTTCAGATGCTGAAACCACATGCAAAATTTGCTATATTTCCAGTGCCCGTCGCCGGGCTCTGCTTCCTCAAATTGATGCACAAGCCGGTGAACTGTCCGGGTCAGAGCTGGCAAGTTTTTGCGATAACGCTAGACTGTTCCAAGTGGTGTCAGAAGGCGCTCAGGCGAACTGAATTTCAGGTGGGCCACGATTATGAATAAAAGTTTTTTTACGATCATCCGTTACGGAGCCGCTGCGCTTGCTGTTGTCTCAGGTTCAGGCTTGGCCTTTGCTGAAGGTCAGGACGCTCATATCGCAATCGAAAACCCTGCCGAGCTGAGCAAGGAAGAGGCTCTGGAACACTACCGATCGCTCAATCGCCGCATGGCGCGTGGGTACGCCGTGGCACAACTGGACCTGATCCTAAACTACCAAAGCTGGCCGCTTTTCAACGATGCGCCCTATATCTCGGCAACGCACGGGCAGCGGTATGTGAACAGCTATGCCAATCGCATGGCGCATAACTACGGGACGTTGCAGGAAGGTGAAGAACTTCCCATGGGGTCGGTTCTTGCCAAGGACAGCATGACCGTGACAGATGAAGGTCACGTACATCCCGGGGCCATGTTCATAATGGAGAAACTGACAGAAGGTGCCAGCCCGGACACGGCAGACTGGCGTTACCTCATGGTCCTGCCGGACGGTTCGGTGTTTGGGGACACTATGGGCGACCGCGCTGGCGCCGTGGCGTATTGCCATGTCTGTCACGAACAGGTGGCAGATCGGGACTATACGTTTTACGTGCCGGAAGACTCTCGAACGCGCAACTGAACCGGCTCAGGCGTTTTCGCCCGGCAGCTTCAATTCCGTCGCCTCGCGGCGGCTGAGCTGTTCCCCTTGTTTTCGCTTGGACAGCACCTCACGGGCCAAGGCGTATTTGTCGTCCTGCCAGAAGATCAGGCAACCGTTGCAGCCCTTACCGCAGCAGCCTTCTGTGCCGATGCGGTTGGTCTTGAACCGGCGTTCGTTGCCGTCTTCGCCGATCTTCTCGACCAGTTCGTCGCGGCGGCGCGCATAGGCCGCGGGATTGTCGCGGCCCGAGGTTTCCAATCCCTGCACCAGCTTGTCGAACCGAATGCGGCTCCAGTGTTCGTCGGTCAGGGCGCGTTCTTTGCGCAGCACTGAATAGATCGGAAAACGGGTGCGCAGATCGTCGGTATCCTCGTGGTCGAACAGGGTGAAAGGCAGGCGGATAACAGTTTTCGTGCTGCCGTGAACAGCGTCCACGCGCGCGCCATCCGATGCGCGTTCAAAGTCGTAAACCCGCAGCAGAACCGTCTCGCGCGAGATGGGTGAGACGAATTCCAGCACATCACCCGGTTCCAGCTTGTTTTTCACCTCGACCAGAAACGCATCCTCGGTCACGTCGGTGACAATCCCGGCATATTCCCACTGTGCGATCGACGCGGTGTGTTCGTAATCATGCGCATAATTGGTCAGCCGGCCTTCGTGGAAGGCCAGCGTGTAGCCGCGATTTCCGACGGTTTCGAGTTCACGCATGTAAGGCTTGGGGTCCCAGTTTTCGGGGTCTGCGAAATAGTCATCGATGGCCATGCGATAAGCCCGCGCGACGATGGCGGCGTAATATTCCGATTTACCGCGCCCCTCGACCTTGAGGCTGTCAACACCGATCCTCAGGTATTCGTCCAGCTTGGGCATGATGCACAGATCACGCGAATTTAGGATGTACGAACCACGATCGTCCTCTTCGATGGGCATCAGATCACCGGGGCGGCAGCCTTCTTCCAGCAGGAATTCGAACAGGTCGGCGTTTTCCTCGGTGATCCGCAGTTCCTGATGGGTGCCGTCCTTGAGGCGCAGTTTCAGCCCATAGTTCCAGCGGCAGGAATTGGCACAATTGCCCTGATTGGCGCCGCGCTCGGCCATGAAGTTCGACAGCAGGCAGCGGCCCGAATAGGTCATACACATGGCGCCGTGGACGAAGGCCTCGAGCTTGATGTCGGGGCATTTTTCGCGAATCTCGACCAGCTCGGGGTAGGAAACCTCTCGCGCCAGAACCACCAGCTCCGCGCCCTGATCCTGCCAGAACTTTACCGACAGCCACGAACAGATATTGGCCTGGGTCGAGATATGCAGTGGCAGTTCCGGTGCGCGGTCGCGGACGTACTGGAACACGCCGGGGTCGGCGATGATCAACCCGTCAGGCTGCACCTTGCGGACCGTGTCAATGTACTCGTCCAGCTTCGGGATGTCCTTGTTGTGCGAAAACAGGTTCAGCGTCAGATAGGCGCGCCGGCCATGGCTGTGGCAGAACTCGACCCCTTCGATCACCTCTTCCAGCGAGAACTCGGATTTCGTGCGCAGCGACATATCGGGCGTGCCCAGATACACCGCATCCGCCCCGTAAAGGACAGCGAGTTTAAGCTTGCGCAGATTGCCCGCAGGCATCAGCAATTCAGATATGGACTGAGTCATGGCGCTACCTGTCAAAGGATCAAGGCGGCCTTCTACGCCAAATAATTCGTGCCCAAAACCCCGTTATCTGCGACGGAATCGCGCTGTGCCGATGACCTTGACCAGTTGCTGCCGCACAGGTTCGGGTTGCGCCTCAATCGCGTTCAGAGCTTCGCGCAGTTCAGCCCGCAGCCCATGCAACTGGTCGATCAGTGAGATCATCATCGACAGTGCATCGGTCTCCATGTCGTACTGTTCGTGCAACTCACACGCCAGTTCCAGACGGGCGACGTCGATATTGTGATAAATCAGCCCTTGATCCGATTGTTCCGGAATGACGATTTCCGCCGCCAGGTATTCGGTCAGGCGGTCCGAGGTCAGGCGGGAGACCGTTTCGATGAGTTCCTTTTCGGTCAGGGTCATGACTGCATTCCTTTCCGCGGATCATAGCGATGCTTTTCACGCCAGGTTTCCATGAGCTGCTTCAGTTCGTCATCAATCTTGTCCGGTGTCGTTATAGTCAGCTCAATCAACTGGTCCCCACGGCCGGACGAGCCGCGCTTCTTTACTCCTTTGCCGCGCAACCGGAGCGTTTTGCCGCTGCTGGTGCCCGCTGGGACGTTGACATTCACACCGCCGTCTATCGTGGGGGCCGGGACTTTTCCGCCCAGAATGGCCTCGTCGATTGTGATGGGCAGCGTGATATGGATGTCGTCGCCCTGACGTTCAAAAACCGGGTGCTTGGCGACCGAAACAGTCACCAGAGCGTCACCTGGAGGACCTTCGCCGTATCCCGGGGCCCCTTTGCCACGCAGCCGGATGGTCTGCCCGTCGGTGATACCAGCGGGGATTTTGACCTCGATCCGATCTCCATCCGGCAAAGTCAATTTCTGACTGGCGCCGAAAACGGAGTCCAGAAAGCTGATTTGCAGGGTGTAGTTCAGATTGTGACCCGGAGCGTGAAACTCGTGGCTGCGCTGACCGCCAAAACCGCCGCGACCGCGCATGAACTCCGCGAAGATATCTGACATGTCGTCGGGATCCGCCTGACGCCCCCGATAGGGGTTTCCAGCGGCCTCGGCATACTCTCGGTAATATTGCTGTTGCGGGCGCTCCTGACCCGAAGCGTCAATTTCTCCGTTGTCAAAACGCGCACGTGTTTCAGGGTCTTTCAATAGATCATAGGCTGCGGCAGCGGCCTTGAACTTGGCCTCAGCCGCGTCATCGCCCGGTTTCAGATCCGGATGGCAATCCTTGGCGATGCGCCGGTAGGCTTTTTTGATCTCGGCTGCGCTGGCGTCCTTCGAGACACCAAGAACGGTGTAGGGGTCGTCGCTCATATCACTCTCTCAGGTCAGGGACAGGTTTGATCAGGATGAAGGTGTTCTACCATGCGATTTCAACGGGTAAAACGAAAGAGGCGATTGAATTGTTTCGCAAAATCCCGCAGACTTGATAATATCTGCATGTTTATACTTATTGTTTGACGGAGATCGCCGCATGACGCGCAGAATAAAATCCGCCCTGGCTCTGCTGGCCGGAAATGCCATTGGGTTGTTGCTTGCCTCTCTGATATTGTCTGGATTTGCGATCAAGCCGATCTCGTTCATCGTAGTGGTGATTGTCTTCACCGTTGTGCAGGTTGTGGCCGAACCCCTGATCCTGAAACTGGGCGAAAAGAAAGCACCTGCCCTGAAGGGCGGGATCGCCTTGATCGTGACCTTCGTGGGTCTTTTCGTGACCGACCTGGTCGCCGCCGGGCTGACCGTGGGTGGGGTTTCGAACCTGCTGGCTGCGACGCTGCTGGTCTGGTTGGGGGCGTTGATCGCCAGCGTGGTGTTGCCGATCTACGTGTTCAAAGAGCTGCGTGAACCCAAAAAGTAATCATACAGCGTTCAGGCTGGTTTCGATAGCGTGCCATAGTTCGTCGACTGGTTCGCATCCGACGGACAGGCGGATGAAGGCCGGATCAACGTCGTCGCCCCAGCGCGCGCGACGCTCGGCCGAGCTGTGGACGCCTCCGAATGACGTGGCCGGGCGCAGAAGCGGGCAGCTGTTGATGAAGGCTTCGGCTTTGTCTTCGCTGTCCAGCGTCAGGGATAACAGAAATCCGAACCGCGTGGCCTGCTCTTGCGCCAGTTTGTGCGACGGGTCACCGGCCAGCCCGGGATAGCGAACCTGTTTCACTGCGGGATGTTCCGCCAATCGTTCGGCCAGTTTCTGTGCGGAGTTGCACATCCGGTCAAACCGAACGTCCAGTGTTTCGAGCCCGCGATGCAGCAGCCATGCCTCATGTGGTCCGGGGATCGAGCCGGACACTTTTCGCCATTCCTCGACCCTTTCCATGATGTTGCTTTTGCGGCTGGCCACATGGCCCATCAGCATGTCGGAATGCCCGCCCATTGCCTTGGTATCGGACGAGACAACCACATCGATGCCCAGATCCAGAGGGCGCTGACCAAGCGGCGTCATCGTCGTGTTGTCGGCAATGGTTACGCCCCCGGCAGCACGTACCTGATCGGCGACCGCTGTCAGATCGATCATGTCCAGCCCCGGATTCGAGGGGCTTTCTACAAAGACCACATCGAACCGGTCAAAACCGCCGTCGGTAAAAGCGGTGGTGGGGCGTTCCTCAACGATCACACCCAGTCGCGACAGGAAACGATCGGCCAAAAGGCGCGTCACGTAATAGCCATCGGAGGGGATCAGCAGGCGTGACCCGGCTTGCACCGTGGCGAACAACGCCGCAGAAATCGCTGCCATGCCTGATGGAAAGCTGAGGCACGGCGCGTCTTCCAAATGCGACAGAACATGTTCCAGATGCACCCAGGTCGGGTTGTCGACGCGGCCGTAACTTACCTGTCCATCCGGGGCACCCGGCAGGTGGTACATGCTGCTTTGTATCAGCGGCAGCGCCACAGGTTCGCCCTTGCTCAGAGCATTTCCGCGCAGATGCAGCATCTCGCCGGTCTTGGGGGCCATGGTTCAGCGCCCCGGAATTTCGTCGCGGGGCGGGGCGGGTTCCCAGTTTTCGATGATCTCGACCGCTTCCTGCGCCGTGTCCACAAAGCGGAACAGGTCAAGATCCTCGTCCGAGATGGTACCGGCATCGGCCAGTGCTTTCCAGTTTATGACCCTCTCCCAGAAATCACGTCCGAACAGCAGGAAAGGCACGCGCTCCATCCGGCCGGTCTGAATTAGAGTGAGAGATTCGAATAACTCATCCATTGTCCCGAAGCCGCCGGGGAAGATTGTGATCGCACGGGCCCGCATCAGGAAATGCATCTTGCGGATGGCAAAATAGTGAAAGTTGAAACTGAGATCTGGCGTCACATAGAGGTTCGGGGCCTGCTCGTGCGGCAGAACGATATTCAAACCGATGGAGCAGCCGCCCGCTTCCTGTGCGCCTCGGTTGCCGGCCTCCATCACACCGGGACCGCCGCCCGTGACGATCACGTTTTCGCGGCACCCGGTATCGTTCGATTTCACGGTCATCAGCCGCGCGAACTCGCGCGCCTCATCATAATAGGTCGACAGACCAGCCAGCGTTTCCGTTCGGGCGGTGTGTTTCTGCGATGGCTCAGGGATGCGCGCGCCGCCGAACATCACGATGGTCGAGGTGATCTCGCGTTCGCTCATGATCATCTCGGGTTTCAGTAATTCCAGTTGCAGACGCACCGGGCGCAGTTCGTCCCGGCAAAGGAATTCGTCATCGGCAAAGGCAAGGCGATAGGCAGACGATCGCGTTTGCGGCGTGTCCGGCACTTCGCTCGCTGTCGAGCGATCTGTCTGCGCATCGCGAAACGGATTGTGGCGGTCTTCTCTCATGGGTGATCGATCCCTGCTTGCGTGTTTTCCAAACAGCTATAGGGTTCGCGGGCAGAGTGCCAGTCACGGAAAGACAAGAATGAATTGGAAGAACGAAATATCAGCGGCGCAGGATCGTATCGACGGACATACGCAAGTGACGCCGGTGATCGAGAGCCGAATTCCGGGCTATCCCATTGAACTGAAGCTGGAGCACATGCAGCACACGGGCAGTTTCAAGGCGAGAGGTGCGTTCAATACGTTGCTGAGCCTCGACGTACCCGATGCAGGTGTCGTGGCTGCATCCGGCGGCAATCATGGTGCAGCGGCGGCCTTTGCGGCGCAGGCGCTTGGTTATCCGGCCAAGATTTTCGTGCCCGAACTGGCCGGCCCTTCCAAGATTGCATTGATCCGTCAAACCGGCGCGGATCTGAGCGTTGTGTCCGGCGAATACGCCAATGCGCTGACACAGGCCCAAGCGCATGAAGCTGAAACCGGAGCGATGCAGATACACGCCTATGATGCGCCGGCTACTGTGGCGGGGCAGGGGACCTGCTTTGCGGAATGGGATGCGCAGGGCCTGCAGGCAGACACGGTTCTGGTCGCCGTGGGCGGCGGCGGACTGATCGCCGGGGCATTGGCGTGGTTCGACGGTGCGCGCAAGGTCGTGGCGGTCGAACCCGAGACCTCTTGCGCATTGAACGCGGCGTTGCAGGCCGGTGAACCGGTAGATGTCTCGGTATCCGGCATCGCGGCCAACGCCCTGGGCGCGCGCCGGATCGGGCAGATCTGTTTTGACCTGGCGCAGGGGATGACATCGGTCCTGGTGTCGGATGATGCCATCGCGGCAGCTCAGAAGATGTTGTGGCAGACGCATCGCATTCTGGTGGAACCGGCGGGCGCCACGGCGTTGGCAGCCTTGACCTCGGGCGTGTACCGACCTGAACCGGGCGAACGCGTGGCCGTTCTGGTGTGCGGCGCGAATATTGCGCCAGACCCGCTTGCAGGGTGAATTACCGGGTTGTGGATGGGCGTTGTGGATTTTATCTATAATTCATGACGGCCACGATTTCGGACACGATTTACCAAAACCTCAGCCAGCAGATCATCACCGGAGAGCTGAGCGCCGGGGAAAAGCTGCGGCAGGATCATATTGCCCGCGCCTTCGACACCAGCCATGTTCCGGTGCGTGAAGCCTTGTTGCGGCTTGAGGCGCATGGATTGGCCCGGCATGAGCCGCGCCGGGGGATGCGGGTCACAGCGCTGGACCCGGCAGAGGTCCGCGAGGTCATCGAAATGCGCGTGGCGTTGGAAACACTGGCGTTGCAGCAATCGGTGCAAAACATGTCTCCTGTAGCGTTGGAAAAGATCGACCAAGCGCGCGCCGCCTGTGATGAAGCGCAGACGATGCCCCAATGGGAGGCTTTGAACAGAGCGTTCCATCGCTCCATTCTGACACCTTGCGGGTTGCCCCGGCTTTTGCATGCAATTGACGACCTGCATATCGCAAGCGCACGCCATTTGTTTGCGCACTGGCGGTCGAAATGGGTGCAGCAGACAGACAAGGATCACGCGGCACTTGTTCAGGCACTCAAGAGGAAGGACCTGGGTACGGCAAAAGGTATTCTGACCCGACATATACGCCGCACCAGCTGATTGCGGGCCTTTCAGACGCAAAACGGCCCGTGTTCGTCGCATTGCGCCATGGGCCCGGCTTGCGTATAGGCCAAACCAACATGAACAGAATCTGTAGGGAGACGCCCCATGTCCAACGCGCAACTGGAAGCCGCCATCGAAGCCGCCTGGGAGGCGCGCGACACGATCTCACCCGCCACTGCAGGTGAACAACGCGAAGCGATCGAAGATACGCTGAACGCGCTGGATAGCGGGTCGCTGCGTGTTGCTGAAAAGCAGGAAAACGGTGACTGGCACGTGAACCAGTGGGCGAAGAAAGCGGTTCTGCTGGGCTTTCGCATCAAGGACATGGAAATCCAGACTGGTGGTCCGCAGGACGGCGGCTGGTGGGACAAGGTGGACAGCAAGTTCGCCGGTTGGGGTGAAAACCAATGGCGCTCGGCCGGGTTCCGCGCGGTTCCCAACTGCGTTGTCCGCAAGTCGGCCTATATCGCGCCGGGCGTGGTGCTGATGCCGTCCTTCGTCAACCTTGGCGCCTATGTGGATGAAGGCACCATGGTCGATACCTGGGCGACCGTCGGCTCATGCGCTCAGATCGGCAAAAACGTCCACCTGTCGGGCGGTGTAGGCATCGGTGGCGTGCTGGAGCCGATGCAGGCCGGCCCGACCATCATCGAGGACAACTGCTTTATTGGCGCGCGCTCCGAGGTCGTCGAGGGCTGCATCGTCCGCGAAGGCTCGGTTCTGGGGATGGGCGTGTTCATCGGTAAATCCACCAAAATCGTGGATCGGGAAACCGGCGAAGTGACATATGGCGAAGTCCCGCCCTATTCTGTGGTCGTCGCGGGCTCGATGCCATCAAAGAACAACATCAGCCTGTATTGTGCCGTGATCGTGAAGCGGGTGGATGAAAAGACCCGTTCGAAAACTGGCATCAACGAATTGCTGCGGGACTGATCTTCCCGGTTGTACAGAAAGGCCGGAGCAAACCCGCTCCGGCCTTTCGATTTTTTTTGGGGTGTCGTTCAAGGTGAGGCCAAACCCTGACCCTAACCTGTCCTGAGCATGATGTTCAGCTCAGAGGATCACCCTTTGGGGGGTCAGCGGTTTTCACCCTGCATAGCGTCAACTTCTGAGTTTTCTGCATTGGTTTCCGCGCCTTCGCTGTCGCCGCCGCTTTCGCTGTCGCCGCCGCCTTCGCTGTCGCCGCCGCTTTCGCTGTCGCCGCCGCCT
>NZ_JBXWMM010000027.1:0-2500 GCF_059609825.1 Ruegeria sp. YTSB088
CTTGAAGCGCAGATCGCCGATCTTGAGGCGAAGCTCTCAGAACCTACGCCCTCACCGGTGCGACTGCACCCAAATCTGTCCGAACTCTATCGCTCCAAGGTCGCAGATCTGGCACAGGCGTTATCGGATCCGTCGATCCGTACAGGAGCCTTGGAGATTATCCGGGGCTTGATCGAACGTGTTACGATCCAACATGAACGGGATGGCGTGCAGATCGAACTGGAGGGTGCCCTGGCAGCAATGATTGGGCTGGCCCAGAATGAACAAAGCCGCCCTGAGGCGGCTTGTTCGAGGCTCTGTTCGACCAAGGTGGTTGCGGGAGTAGGATTTGAACCTACGACCTTCAGGTTATGAGCCTGACGAGCTACCGGGCTGCTCCATCCCGCGACACTTTGGTGGTCTATTGCCTATTCGGCTATTTGAGACCTGGTAGTGTTTTTATCATCGTTTAGAGAGAAGGGGGATTTTTCTAGGTTTGGCGGTGACCTACTCTCCCGGGGCTTAAGCCCAAGTACCATTGGCGCGGCAGTGCTTAACTTCCGGGTTCGGGATGGGACCGGGTGTTTCACTTGCGCTATGACCACCAAACCGAGGAAAATCCCCGTCGCTCTTTTTGCTTTGCAAAAAGGCGACGCGCGGCAGGCAGCGTATTCGTTTACGAATGCGCGTTGCCGCACGGTTATTATGTCAATCAACAGTGTCGCTTGGCGCGACACAGCCATCCTTAGTCAAAGGTGTGTATGTTTTTGATTTGTCTTTCCATTACTGGATCAAATCAAGCCTATCGGGCGATTAGTACCGGTCAACTGAACGCATTACTGCGCTTACATCTCCGGCCTATTGACGTGGTGGTCTTCCACGGCCCTCAGGGAGACCTTGTTTTGAGGGGGGCTTCCCGCTTAGATGCCTTCAGCGGTTATCCTGTCCGATCATAGCTACCCAGCACTGCCGTTGGCACGACAACTGGTCCACCAGTGGATCGTTCACCCCGGTCCTCTCGTACTAGGGGCAACTCCTCTCAAGTCTCCTACACCCACGGCAGATAGGGACCGAACTGTCTCACGACGTTCTAAACCCAGCTCACGTACCTCTTTAAACGGCGAACAGCCGTACCCTTGGGACCTGCTCCAGCCCCAGGATGAGATGAGCCGACATCGAGGTGCCAAACACTGCCGTCGATATGGACTCTTGGGCAGTATCAGCCTGTTATCCCCGGCGTACCTTTTATCCGTTGAGCGATGGCCCTTCCACTCGGGACCACCGGATCACTATGGCCGTCTTTCGACTCTGCTCGACTTGTCAGTCTCGCAGTCAGGCTGGCTTCTGCCATTGCACTCAACGAGCGATTTCCGACCGCTCTGAGCCAACCTTCGCGCGCCTCCGTTACGCTTTAGGAGGCGACCGCCCCAGTCAAACTACCCGCCACGCAGGGTCCCGGATCCGGATAACGGACCGCGGTTAGACATCAAGAGTGCGAAGGGTGGTATCTCAAGGGAGGCTCCACAAGAACTGGCGTTCCTGCTTCAAAGCCTACCACCTATCCTGCACATCACAATCCTGATGCCAGTGCGAAGCTGTAGTAAAGGTGCACGGGGTCTTTCCGTCTAACCGCGGGAAGCCTGCATCTTGACAGGCAATTCAATTTCGCTGAGTCGATGTTGGAGACAGCGGGGAAGTCGTTACGCCATTCGTGCAGGTCGGAACTTACCCGACAAGGAATTTCGCTACCTTAGGACCGTTATAGTTACGGCCGCCGTTTACCTGGGCTTCAATTCAAGGCTCTCACCTCTCCTTTTAACCTTCAGGCACCGGGCAGGCGTCAGACCCTATACGTCGTCTTGCGACTTCGCAGAGCCCTGTGTTTTTAATAAACAGTCGCCACCCCCTGGTTTGTGCCCCCAGCCCCTAGTTGCCTAGGAACCGGGCCTCCTTCTCGCGAACTTACGGAGGTATTTTGCCGAGTTCCTTCAACATCGTTCTCTCAAGCGCCTTGGTATGCTCTACCAGTCCACCTGTGTCGGTTTAGGGTACGGTCTGATGGAGGGCTATTTCCAGGAACCACTCAGCAGCCCAATCAATCCGATAAGATTGAACTACACCTGTGATCCGTCACATCCTCCTGGCCTAGGAATATTAACCTAGTTCCCATCGCCTACGCCTTTCGGCCTCGGCTTAGGGGCCGGCTTACCCTGCTCAGATTAGCTTTAAGCAGGAACCCTTGGACTTTCGGCGAGAGTGTCTCTCACACTCTTTGTCGCTACTCATGTCATCATTCTCACTAGTGATCTCTCCACCGGATCGCTCACGCGCCGGCTTCATCGAAAAGACTCGATCCTCCAAGGTGCCCCGAAAGACACTAAAGAGGATAAGTCTTATGTCACACTACGCTCTGCTACCATGCCTTACGGCATCCTAAGCTTCGGCTCATGGCTTGAGCCCCGTTACATCTTCGCCGCAGGACAACTTATTTAGACCAGTGAGCTGTTACGCTATCTTTAAA
>NZ_JBXWMM010000028.1:0-5675 GCF_059609825.1 Ruegeria sp. YTSB088
CGAAGGTCTTCCTATCCGCAATCGCACTCGCAGCTACCGTCCTGTTCTGGCTGTAATTTAATGAGTCTGGAGCCTAATAGTGATACTGCGGGCATCGTCCTTCAAGACATCACCGGAAGAAACATTCGTTTTCCTGAAACTGTCGGAAATTCGCACCGGTTTTACGTGGGCGATGACCAGGTTCTAAAACACAACATGAGCTGTCAGCCTGCGAGGCAACCTTACTGGTGACTGAGAGTATTTTGAGTTAGGGGCCTGGCGGCATACCAGGCCCTCTCTAGTCAAGTCCTAGCGCTAGAGACCTCGAAGTGGGTATTCACCACACGCAACAAGTGCTCATAATCACCCTGAACGGCGTCCTCCAGAAAAGTCTGAATTCTGGCTTGTTCGGCTCCTGCTTTTTCGGCTGCGGTCTGGCAGCGTGCCAGCACTTCAAAGGCGTTGCCGCTTGTCCTGGGCAGGTCGATGGTTGCAAGTTTTTTCATGTCAAATCCTCATTTAGAATACCGGGCAACCATTGCAGGTCGAAATTAATCTCAGGTATAAGAATTGTGGATTTTGCACCGATCCAGAGACTGTTTGGGATTTAACATAAGTCGCAATTATGCAGCCTTTGTGTTCTGGTCGGCCAATTACCCGCTGCATCCGAACATCGGACACTCGTGAATTTTCCTTCAGCGGCAGCCGTGAGCACAAAGTTCAAAGTGCTTCTCCACACACTAAGGTCTGCGATGCGCAGTAAGCGGACTTTGCAAAGTCCTGCGGCGCCCCCTAACACAATAAAAATCGGAAACCATGAATTTGAATATTGCGAACAATCCAGACGTCAAAACCATATGTTCGCTTTCAATATGAACATGAGTTCCCAACTCATTTTCACAGACGTTCTGTGTCCGAAACCCGCTAATCAGATATGTGAGCAAGCTCTCCATCCCAGTCCTCTGCCGGGATTTTGGGTTCCAGCGGATCAGCGATGTACGAAGGCGTCATTATCTGTGTGCCATTTTCATTGAACACGTCGACAATGTTCTCTCGAAGATCGGACAAGATCTTCGGTAAGCTCGACCCGCGAGATGTGTATGCGTTGATTTCATAGTTTATCGCATAGTCGGCCAACTGGGTCCAAAGCACGAAAGGTTCGGGATTTTTCCTCAACCCCTGAGTTCGATGAGCTGCCTCTACCAGCATAGCTTTGATTTTCTTGGGTGGTTCCTCATACCCGATACCGACCGTAGTATGAACCAAGAGCCCGCGGCCATCCACTTTGCGTGAATAGTTCACAACTTCGGAATTGAGGAGTTGAGCGTTGGGAATGCTGATCATCTCGTTCTTAATCGATTTGATGAGTGTTTCCATCAGCTTTATCTCGGTTACGTCTCCGATCTTATCACCAACCTGAATACGATCACCTACATTGGTGCTACGTCTATAAATGACGAACAAACCAGCCATCATATTCGAGACAACTGTGTTGGACCCCAACGAAACCATGATACCGGCAAGAATTGTCAAGCCTTGGAACGCTCGAGAGTCAGATCCGGGAATGTAGGGGTACGCAAACACCAGCGCGATAACAATCAGCAAAGCCCTGAACAGCATTTTAGTTGGCGCAATCCAGTGTTCTTCGAAGTCTTTCAGTTCGAAGGCTCCGCTCTCTATGTTTTCGAAGAATAGATCGAGGCCCCGAATTCCCAGTCGGGTCACGGCGGCAATAATCGCAAGCATGATCAAATTGGGAATGTATCCGACAATCGCCAGCACAACACTGACCAGCGGCTCGCTCACGTACTTCAGCAGTATTTGGGCTATGCCCTGCGTTTCCGCGAAAGAAAGCAGAACCAGAGAAAGGTAATAGTAGAAGAAGAAGAGAAACAGCACCCACAACAAAATGTGGATTGCGTAAACGATGATTGAAGCAATGGCCCTGCTTCTCAATATCGATTGCGTAGCTTCCTCAAACCCTTCTGCTCGCTTTTGCAAATTGCTTCTGATGTACTCCAACAGCTTTCGCCGTTTGGCAAAGAACGCATACGAAACCAGCGCAAAAATTACCGTCCAGGCGACAGCGGCAATCGCACTGTCTACTAGCCCCTCATTGGATCGCGCTTCACGATATTGCAGGATCGCGGTTTCAATAGCCTCGGCCTGTAGTGCAGCCAAACTTTCGACGTCCATCTGTTCGTATTCGGCATCCGCTTGGGTCGTCGTTGTAATCATCTGGCCGTCGGCTCTTATGAGTTTCCCAAACTCGGAATCCATGATTTCAACATTTACGCTCGAACTTTGAGATGCATCGCCAACCTTGGAAAGGCGCTCAGCAACCTTGTCGGCGCGCTCAGTTGCCGGAAGAGCGCTGGAACCACGAACGACGAACAACTCCTCGCCATCGACAATCACCGGCGCAATGAACTCGGGATTATCTTGTTCTTCAGGCGGTGCAAGTATTTCCTCGGACTGCGCGAGCGCGACGCTGCTTGCAAACAAAACAGCCGTGAACCAAACAGCAAAAGCTCTCATGACTTTGCTCCCTCTACGGGTATCAAATGAACATCGCGTTGTGGGAAAGGTATCGAAATCCCCTCTTCGTCAAATCGTTCCTTTGCTTGCCCCGTCAAATCCCAGTACACGGTCCAGTAGTCGTCCGATTTGGACCAGGGGCGACAGAAAATATTGACTGAATTGTCTCCCAGCTCGCCTACGAACACTTCAGCTTCGGGTGTCTTCAAACAAAGTTCGTGTTTCGCAACCAGCTCTTTGAGCACGTCAATTGCTTGCGCAGCTTTGTCGGAATACGCGATGCCAAAAACCAGATCGACCCGGCGCTCTTCCGAGGCGCTGACGTTTGTAATCACGTCCCCCCAGATCTTACTGTTCGGAACGATAATGATTTGGTTGTCAAACGTACGGATTTTCGTAGAAACCACGGACATTTCATCCACAAAACCAGATGATCCCCCGACCTGAATGTAGTCGCCGGTATCAAACGGCTTTAGCACCATAATCATCAGACCGCTTGCGAGATTGCCTAACGTTTCCTGAAGCGCAAAACCGAGGATGAAAGACAAACCGCCAAGCACAGCGAATAGCGGTGTGACATTCACCCCAAACAGGGCCAGGACAACAAGTATCCCAAGAACGAAAACCGCCCAGAATACCGCCGTGGCGATGAAGCGCTTCAACATCCTCGAAATAGTTGGGATTTTGTTTAAGCCGCGCTCAGTGAAGCGTCGCACCGTTCGGGCGACAAACATCATTGCCCAGACAGCCAGCAAAACACCCAGAGCGGCCATCAGCAGACCAATTCCCCCTTCCCATGAAAACAACCAAGCCCAAGCATTTTGAAACAGTGTCTGAACGTCAGTTGTTTTGAGGGCTCCCGCCTTTATCGCAAGAATGTAGTCTGTATGCGGTTTTAGATCCTCTGCCTTGGCCCCTTTTAAAGTCCACGCCTCAAGTACGAGACGATAGTTGTTCAGAACCGCCGATCCGGAGTCATTTAAGGATGCCAGTTGTGACCTCAGGCTATCTTCCTGATCACCACTTGAAGTCCGAAGTTTCAGATTTAATTGAGCGACTTCTTCAAGTTGAGTACGTACATAACCTTGCCAGGTGCCCGCGAGCTCAGAAAGTTCTTCCGCAGTAAAGGGAACAAGCAGGATTTCCATGTCATCCTCGGAAATCGATTCATCAACGACTTCGACAAGAGTTTCGTCTTGTTCCACCTTGGCGGCGTCCTGCTCACTAGTGGATTCCTGCGCACTGGCAGGAAAAGCACTCAAGAATATCGCAATGCCTAGGAATAGCCAAATCAGCCCGGCTCCAAGTATTCGTGTCATGTCTCCGTCCCCCTTCTTTAAGGGTTGAAAAGAGCATAATGAGACGCAACAAATCCACACTTATATTAAGATTTGAATATTTTGGATTTCAGGGCATCTTTAGGTGGGCCTGTTTTTAGGCCGATTGCCACTGATCACGCTTGCTTCTTTCCATTTCTGACCGCATCTCTGAACGAGATCACGAAACAGATCAGGCATACTGCCCAAATCACACCCTTCAAAATTACCGAATTTACGTCTTCGTGCGGGTGATCTGGCCGAAAGGTCTGCTGGCGTAGCCATGCCTCCAGATGGGCCGCAAAGGGCACGAACATCCCACCGGTGGCATAAGCCCAAGCGGACGCCATCAAGGTTGGTCCGTACCTGTGTCCCGCGCGCCAGACTAACGCCGCTGCGAGCAGCAAAAGGCCACAAAGATAGTCTTCGATCATCGTCGTGGCGTTAATCGAAAAATATCCGATGCCACGGCGGGCCGTTTCGCCAAGCAGGAAAACAGCAACCATGACCCAAGTCAGGATGTAAACAATCCGCAAAATGATTTCTCCGGTTCCGTTGAAAAGTTGTCAGGAGCGACGTCACTCGCTCCTGACAAAAAACAATCAATCGAGC
Organism: Ruegeria sp. YTSB088; assembly: GCF_059609825.1. Taxonomy (NCBI): domain Bacteria; kingdom Pseudomonadati; phylum Pseudomonadota; class Alphaproteobacteria; order Rhodobacterales; family Roseobacteraceae; genus Ruegeria; species Ruegeria sp. YTSB088. The sequence goes on from NZ_JBXWMM010000028.1 coordinate 4,446, forward strand.
AGTTCGATATCACCAGGGCGCCAGGTTTTTTCGAACCAAGGTTCCGTCGGACTGTAGAGCCGCAGGATGGCAAAAAAGCCTTTCCCCGGAACGGTTTCGATCCAATTGTCTTCCCAGCCTTCCGGTGCTTCAGGACCGAAATACAGATCAACAGAACCGTCCTCGTTGTAAGTCACTTTTTCCTTATGCTTTTCGCTGTTGTAGCTTGGGAAAGGTTGACTCGTCTGAAGCTGGGATCGTGTTTGCGGATCGTATAACACAATTGAAAGGAAGTTCTCTGCCGGCGGGTCCGCAGGAATGTTCAAACGATACGTTTTGCTACCATCAAGATAGTCACCATTTTCGTCCAGCGCCCCCCATGCGTATTGCGAACCTTTTCCCACTAGCTTCAGCGTCATTGCGGGCGTGTTCACAGTTGCGAAATAGAAAAACTCGGTGCGACCATCAAGATCACGACCGCCTGCACCTTCGTCACGCAGGAATTCATAGTTTCCACCCGGGAACCCAATTTTCCAGTAGCTGCCTTCGTAGATGAAATCAGCTGGATTGCGCTCATACCAAAGCAGCGTGCGCGCAGTCGCGTTGGCGACTTCTGCGGCTTTGATCAAGATGTTCTTCATTCTCAAGTCAGGCGCAAATGGCTTGCCTTTTTGAACGCCGATGGATGCGAACAGTCCACGCAGTTCCGGGTCAAGAAAAGCAACAGGTTCACGATCAATGACTTCGTGCAATTCCTTGAAGAAATCAAAATCTGTAGAGTGAATGGTGTTGTATGCGACGCCGGATTTGTCGACAAACATCATCTCGGGCGGGTTGTCCTTTTCCGCAAATGGGTAGATTTTCAAACCCTCACGAAAGAGTTGGCTCGAAAAATCCGGCTTACCGTCTTTCAGAAACCCACGGGCGATGAACCAGTTTATCCAGCTGGTGGATTGAGCCACGTAATAGGTTTCACCGTCGATCTCGGTCTCCTGACCACCAACCGGGCCCTGCAATTCGCCTTCGTAGTCAGGTGGCAGAATTAGATACTTTCCGCCCTCCCCGGCGTCCGGGCCGGGTGCGCCTGTGTCAACTACAAACCGGAAGAATGCGTCGTTCACGGTGCCGGGGCCAGTACCCGCTGGAAGCTCGATGACCGTCGGCCCGTCTTCTTTTAGGCTCCAGACTCATTAAATTACAGCCAGAACAGGACGGTAGCTGCGAGTGCGATTGCGGATAGGAAGACCTTCG
>NZ_JBXWMM010000029.1:0-5427 GCF_059609825.1 Ruegeria sp. YTSB088
GCGAAGGTGAAGGCGGCGGCGAAGGTGAAGGCGGCGGCGAAGGTGAAGGCGGCGGCGAAGGTGAAGGCGGCGGCGAAACGTTCTAGTGTGGAAGCAAAAATACCGGTGCAAGATTCGATTGCACCGGTATTCACTTTCTCAAAAAAGGTTTTCAGTTTTCCTCAGCTATGCCCGTAAACACCAACCCAACTTCCGGGCCGGTTCGGGTCTTGCATACGAAGAAACAGGTACCGCGTCGCTGTCCAGGGTTTGATACGGTTTGTGAGGTTGTCCAAAACCAAATCACCGTTTGAAGAGCGGTACACCAGCACCGCATGAGGCACCCGGCGCGTGTCCAGAACAGTAGCGATCAAGAGTTTGCTTGGATCGACCCCCGCATGGATCAAGTCTCTTTTCTTCAACAGCGCGAAGTCCTCACAATCACCGCCCCTGGCGGTGGGCAGCGCCCATCGCTCGGTCGTTTTGTACTGAGATTGATCGGTGACTTCGCGGGTCGACCTGTTCACACGCCGGTTAATTTGTTCGACAACCTGCAGTTCTTGCTGACTGGACAAGGATACGGATCGCTTTCCTGCGCAGGCCCAATTGTATTGAGCGCACAAGTTGGCGGCTCCGGACGGAGGTGGTGAAGACGCGACACTTGGGATAAACCCGTTCCCGGACGCATGCGCGACCGAGGTCATGGCAAAGGTGCAGATGCCTAAAACACAGATGCTGACGACCCGCACCGAAACCGGCAAAAGTCTGGAACCAATCCGTTTGGCCAGATTTGTAAAGTGTTTCATGCCTGTACCCCAATCCGGTGTTTTTCGCACGATCGCACGTCAAACAGGGTCGCATTCCGATTCATGAAACTATCTGCGAACAACCCTGCCCAAGCAATCACCTAAAAAGTTGAAGGGGAAAAAGGGCGAAATTTCGTCCGCTAATCTGACCTTTTCGCGCAAGAAATTGGATGGCGCGGCCACAATTCGGGCGCGAAGCTCTAAAATCTGCGGCACCAAAATCACGTAAGTCCCTGCAATAATGTAAAATTAATCTCAGCCCATGTTTGCGGGCTGAGTTTCCTTGATCGATTGTGACATAAGCAGATGATTGCCTATTCGTTGCCAGACTCTACGGCAAACGACGTTTCAAGTCGTGAAACCTGGCGATCACTCTGTGATTTCAACCACGACCAATTCACGTTCACTTGCCTCGCGTGCGTGACTCAGTGCCTGCTGATAATCATCCGAATTGTAACACTCGACCGCTGCTTCAAGCGATGGGAACCGGGCGACGACATTACGTGGTCGCTCCTTGCCTTCCAACTGAACATAACGCGCGGCACGGGCGATGAAGGCTCCCCCGTGCTTGGCAATGGCTGGTCCTGCCAATTCAGCGTATTTTCCGTACGCCTCGGCATCAGTCACCGTTACATGCGCAATCCAAAGTGCCGCCATCTTATCCTCCCAAAACCTGTTCTGCGGCCTTGATCGCCGCATCCGCATTCGACGCGTCCTTGCCGCCGCCCTGAGCCATATCCGGACGACCGCCACCGCCTTTGCCGCCCAATTCCACCACGGCGGCCTTGACCAGGTCGACCGCCGAAACGGTCCCTGTCAGGTCTTCGGTAACGCCGGCCGCAACCGCAGCCTTGCCGCCTGTATCCGCGATAAGCAGCACCGCACCTGACCCAAGTCGAGCCTTGTGTTCGTCGATCAATGCCGGAAGATCTTTCCCGGATACACCGCTGAGGGCCTGAGCCATGAACTTCACTCCGTTCACATCACGTGCCTCGGCGCCTCCACCCTTCCCGGCCCCGCCGGACATCGCAAGATCACGACGCAACTGAGCCACTTCATTCTGCAGTGACTTGCGTTCTTCCAACAGGCCCTTCACGCGTGCCACCACATCGTCCGGCTGGGCCTTCAGTTCCAACGCCACCTGTGCAAGGCGTTGATCCTGCGCCGAAAGGTACCGAAAAGCTTCATCCCCGCTTAGCGCTTCGATGCGACGCACGCCGGCACTGCTTGCGCTGTCCCCCAGCACGACAAACGTGCCAATGTCGCCCGTCTGGCGCACATGGGTACCGCCACACAGTTCAATCGACCATGTCTCGCCATCATGGCCCTTGCCCGTGGACGCCTTGCCCATCGAAACAACACGAACCTCGTCACCGTATTTTTCACCGAACAATGCCTGCGCGCCCAGTTTGCGCGCATCATCTGGTGTCATGACCCGTGTCTCCACAGCCGAGTTCTGGCGGATGAAGTCGTTCACCTCACGTTCGACTTTCCGGATTTCCTCAAGACTCAGCGCTTTGGAATGGCTGAAGTCGAACCGCAAACGATCGGCCGCATTCAGCGAGCCGCGCTGCGCCACGTGGTCGCCCAGCGTTTCCCGTAGTGCTTCATGCAGCAGGTGCGTGGCCGAGTGGTTGGCCCGGATTGCAGTGCGGCGCGCATGATCGACTTCCAGCTCGACGGCATCACCTTTTGACACAGCACCGCTGATGACCGTCACCTTATGCGCATAGACCTTCCCATCGGCGAATTTCCTGGTGTCCTCCACCCGACTGAGGTGATCGCGATCTTCAAGGCGCCGCAACTCGCCAGTGTCACCGACCTGGCCACCTGCCTCGCCGTAGAATGGGGTCTGGTTCACCACGACCCAGCCGCTGTCACCCGCATCGATCTTTTCAACCAAAGCGCCGTCAACAACCAAAGCAGCAACCTGAGCTTCAGCCTTCTCGGTGTCATAGCCAAGGAAGTCGGTCGCCCCGGCGGTATCCAGAACATCGAACCAGACTGCCTGATCAGCAGCTTCACCCGACCCCGCCCAGGCAGCTCGTGCCTTGGCCTTCTGTTTCGCCATCGCCGCGTCAAAACCGTCTGTATCAACCGTCCGGCCCTTCTCACGCAGCGCATCCTGCGTCAGGTCCAGCGGGAAGCCATAAGTGTCGTACAGCTTAAAGGCCGCTTCACCGGATAATGGCGCACTCTCGGAAAGGCCAGATACTTCGTCGTCAAGCAGCTTCAGCCCCCGATCCAGCGTCTGCTTGAAGCGGGTTTCTTCAAGCAACAAAGTCTCTTCAATCAATGGCTGTGCCTGGGTCAACTCTGAATAGTGCCCACCCATTTGTTGTACGAGTGACGGTACGAGCCGGTGCATGACCGGATCCTTGGCACCCAACAGGTGAGCATGGCGCATGGCACGACGCATGATGCGGCGCAGAACATAACCGCGGCCGTCATTGCTCGGCATCACGCCATCCGCAATCAGGAACGAGGTCGAACGCAAGTGGTCCGCAATCACACGGTGGTGCACGTTCTGATCCCCGTAAGGATCCACGCCAGTCGCATCGGCCGACGCTTCAATCAGTGCCTTGAACAGATCGGTGTCATAATTGTCATGGCTGCCCTGCAACAACGCACCGATGCGCTCGAGCCCCATGCCCGTATCGATCGATTGCATGTCGAGTTCGACCATCGAGCCGTCTTCAAACTGCTCGTTCTGCATGAAAACGACGTTCCAGATTTCAATGAATCGATCGCCATCCTCTTCGGCCGATCCCGGAGGGCCACCCCAGATGTGGTCGCCATGATCGTAGAAGATTTCGGTACACGGGCCGCAGGGGCCGGTCGGACCCATCTGCCAGAAATTGTCACTGGTGGCGATGCGGATGATCCGGTCTTCGGGAACACCGACCTTTTTCCAGATTTCAAACGCCTCGTCATCAGTATGATAGACCGTAGCAAGCAGGCGGTTCTTGTCGATTCCGAATTCCTTGGTGATCAGTTCCCACGCGAACGGGATCGCTTCGTGTTTGAAGTAATCACCGAACGAAAAGTTCCCCAACATCTCGAAGAATGTATGGTGGCGCGCAGTGTAGCCCACATTGTCGAGGTCGTTATGCTTGCCGCCAGCACGCACACATTTCTGCGCTGTGGTGGCGCGCTTGTAGTCACGTGTTTCCAGGCCGGTGAACAGGTTCTTGAACTGCACCATGCCCGAATTGACGAACATAAGCGTAGGGTCGTTGCGCGGCACCAGCGGGCTGGACGCCACGACCTCATGCCCCTGTTTTTCAAAGTAGTTCAGAAAGGTCGATCGGATGTCGTTCAGGGTTGGCATAGGGCTCTCTCGGCGCACGTAAATCTTGGTCTCCGCAGGTTTATCCCCCCGTCAGAGGAGTGTCCACAGCAGAGGTGTGCCCGAACGAAACAAGGCGGCCTGACGTCAAGCCACTATATGTAAATACTGACGAGCTTTCGACCAGCAGCCAGGCTGCTGGTCGTTTTCGTTAAGAAATATGAGCTTGTGACGTGCCGGAACCCAAGAAGGCTTCGCAAAATCTGCGAACAAAAAAAGTACTCGGCTTCCTCGCCTGCCTGGAGGTTTCTCAGTCAATTTTTGCCGCAACCCACTTTGTGACCTTTACGGCGTATTTCCTGACCCAAGAGAGGGGCGCGACCGACCAGCTACTCCGGGTTCAAACTTGGCGCGGGGCAAGGTCTGCGGGTCTGGAGATGAGCGCACCTATGTTTGGCCAAGTTGCGGACGGTCTAGCACCCTCAAATCCAACAAAGCTTTGGCGGAAGAATACGCAAGGCTCTCCCGCCTGAATAGAAGAACAAAGCATTAAAGTTGTCCGAGTGTTGCATGTGTCAATCACGGAGCGACCGTTGAGCTGATGCTCAGCCGGTATCGAAAGTTCGGCAAAACGGCCAAAGGAGATCCAAGATATCAGTGCAGAGCGTGCAAGAAGACCTTTTCGATTGGTCGCTCGACGAGGCGACAAAAGCGTAGAGATCTAAATGGAAAAGTCTTTAGATCGCTGGTTAATGGCGTGACGCTTTCAGCTATCTCACGATACCTCGATACATCACTTCCGGAAGTCTATTCGAAGATCGACTTCATCCACGAGCAATGCCAAGCCTTTGCAGCAGAGCGGGAGAAGCGACTTCCCGAAGTATTTGAAGGAAATAGTCCTCACTTCGCCACGGACTCACAAATCCTTCAGGTGAACTGGCCCGACAAAGGTATTCGTAAACTTGTGGAAGTGCGCCACATGTGCACCGTCCACAATGATAGCAAGTATGTCATCGCGTCTACAACAGATGTTGATCCCGACATTCACCCGCTTGCCGTCGAAAAGGCGATGGACATTGTCGGTGACAAAGACAAGCCTCGTTCTATGCGAGAGAAAGCTCGGATTTGGTTTGCCAGTGAGTACATCGAGTTCATTTGCAAACGACACGAGGCGACCAACCCAAAATCAAGTAGGTGGCACCGTAACAAAAAGCCTAGGTTCTGGACCCATTAATTTGGTTGCCGCCATCTCGGCTGCGTGATTCAAGCCCCTGAGTTTCAGGGGTATATCATGAGCAATCTATTCTGGTTGACTGACGAACAGATGGCGCGCCTTCAGCCTTATTTTCCGAA
>NZ_JBXWMM010000030.1:0-4234 GCF_059609825.1 Ruegeria sp. YTSB088
GTATGCATCCATTGGGGGGCATGTGCAGACGAGGTTTCTGTCGCCGTATGCGTTGTCGACGCGGTTGACGGGTGACCAGTATTTGTCGACGCCCATGGAGCCCGGCGGGAAGCAGGCCTGTTCGCGGGTGTAGGGGCGGTCCCAGTCGCCGACCAGATCGCGCACCGTGTGGGGGGCGTTTTTCAGCGGGTTGTTGTCCGCGTCGATCTTGCCGTCGATGATGTCCTGCGCTTCCGCGCGGATGGACAGCATGGCGTCGCAGAAGCGGTCCAGTTCGGCCATGGGTTCCGATTCCGTGGGTTCCACCATCAGGGTTCCGGCCACCGGCCAGGACATGGTCGGCGCGTGGAAGCCTGAATCGACCAGGCGCTTGGCGATGTCATCCACGGAGACATGCGCCTCGGCGTCCAGCGGACGGGTGTCGAGGATGCATTCATGCGCCACCCGGCCCGTTTCCGAGGTATAGAGGATCGGATAGGCGTCCTGCAGACGCGCGGCGATGTAGTTGGCGTTCAGGATCGCCACTTTCGTCGCCTGGGTCAGACCGGCGCCACCCATCAGCAGCACATAGGCCCACGAGACGGGAAGGATCGAGGGCGAGCCGAAGGGCGCCGCCGAGACCGGCCCCACGGCGGTGCCGTATTCCGGGTGGCCGGGCAGGTGCTCGGTCAGATGCGCCTTGACGCCGATCGGGCCCATGCCAGGGCCGCCGCCGCCATGCGGGATGCAGAAGGTCTTGTGCAGGTTCAGGTGGCTGACGTCTCCGCCGATGTCACCGGGGCGCGACAGGCCCACCATCGCGTTCATGTTGGCGCCGTCGATATAGACCTGACCGCCGTGATCATGGGTGATCTGGCAGACCTCCTGCACGGTGGTCTCGAACACGCCATGGGTGGACGGGTAGGTGATCATGCAGGCGGCCAGATGATCGGAGTGCTTTTCCGCCTTGGCGCGGAAGTCGGCGACGTCGATATTGCCGTTCTCATCCGCCTGCACCGGCACGACCTGCCAGCCCACCATCTGGGCCGAGGCCGGGTTGGTGCCATGCGCCGAGGTCGGGATCAGGCAGACATTGCGCTGACCCTGCCCGCGGGCGAAGTGATAGTTGCGGATGGTCAGAAGACCCGCATATTCGCCCTGCGCGCCCGAGTTGGGTTGCTGGCTGATCGCGTCATAACCGGTGATCTGGCACAGCTTGTCGTTCAGGTCGGCAATCATCTCGTGATAGCCCTGCGCCTGATCTTCGGGGCAGAACGGATGCAGATTGCCGAACTCGGGCCAGGTGACCGGGATCATCTCGATCGTGGCGTTCAGCTTCATGGTGCAGGACCCCAGCGGGATCATCGCCCGGTCCAGCGCCAGGTCACGGTCGGCCAGACGGCGCATATAGCGGGTGATCTCGGCCTCGGCCCGGTTCTTGTGGAAGATCGGGTGGGTCAGATATTCGCTTTCACGCAGCGCATAATCGGGCAGGCGGTATTGCTTGTTCGAGCTGTCATCCTTGCGGTCGATGCCGAAGGCACCCCAGACCGCCTCGATGGTCTCGGGGCGGGTCTGCTCGTCCAGGCTGATGCCGACCCGGGTCTCGCCCACCTTGCGCAGGTTGACGCCGCGGGCCACGGCGGCCTCCATCACCACATTCTGCAGATGGCCAACCTCAACCGTGATGGTGTCGAAGAACACTTCCGGTTCGACGGCAAAGCCAGCCTCTTCCAGACCGGCAGCCAGACGCGAGGTCTTGCGGTGCACCGATTGCGCGATGGCCTTGATGCCGTCGGGGCCGTGATAGACGGCATACATCGAGGCAATCACCGCCAGCAGCGCCTGCGCGGTGCAGACATTCGAGTTCGCCTTCTCGCGGCGGATATGCTGCTCGCGGGTCTGCAGCGACAGGCGGTAGGCCTTGTTGCCCCGGCTGTCGATGCTGACACCGATGATCCGGCCCGGCATGGACCGCTTCAGCTTGTCGGTGGTCGCCATATAGGCAGCATGGGGCCCGCCATAGCCCATCGGCACGCCAAAGCGCTGGGTCGAGCCGATGGCGATATCCGCGCCCATCTCGCCGGGCGATTTCAGCAGCGCCAGCGCCAGGATGTCGGCGGCGACAATCGCGATGGCTTTATATTCGTGCAGCGCCGCGATCTCGTTGGTGAAGTCGCGCACATGGCCATGGGTGCCGGGATACTGGAAGATCGCGCCAAAGACGGAACCTGCATCCAGCGTGTCCGGATCGGCCACCTGAACGTCGATGCCCAAAGGCTCGGCGCGCGTTTTGATCACCGCGATGGTCTGCGGGTGGCAGTTCTTGTCGACGAAGAAGGCCGCGTTGTTGGCCTTGGACCGGCCGCCGCGCTTGGCCATCGCCATCGCCTCGGCCGCAGCTGTCGCTTCGTCCAGCAGGGACGCGTTGGCCACGTCCAGCCCGGTCAGGTCGCTGACCATGGTCTGGAAGTTCAGCAGCGCCTCAAGACGGCCCTGGCTGATCTCGGGCTGGTACGGCGTATAGGCGGTGTACCAGGCCGGGTTTTCCAGGATGTTGCGCAGGATCGGCGCCGGGGTGGTGGTGCCGTAATAGCCCTGACCGATCAGCGAGGTCAGAACCTTGTTCTTGCTCGCCACCTCTTTCATATGGAACAGCGCATCGCGTTCGGTCATCGCCGGACCCCAGTCCAGCGGCTCTTTCTGCCGGATCGCCGGCGGGACGGTGGCGTCGATCAGCTCGTCCAGCGTCTTGAAGCCGATCACCTTGAGCATGTCGCGCATCTCGGTCGGGCTGGGCCCGATATGGCGGCGATTGGCAAAGTCATAGGCTTCGTAGTCGGTCAGTTTGAAGGCCATGTGTAGCGCTCCTCAAGGAATGTCTCGCCCGGCCGCTCTGGCAGGAGCCTCCGGCGGGGAGTAAGGGCCGTCCCGGAAACTGTCCGGTGGACAGGTTCAGGCCCGAACGGGCGGAGCCCAAATTCGGCGGCATAAGTTAAAACGATGGAGCCCCGTGCCGGGACTCCGTTTGGGTTTACCCGATCAGGGCCTTGTAGCCGTCCAGATCCATCAGCTCTTCCAGCTGGGATGCATCGCTGATCTTGATCTTGTAGATCCAGGCCTCGCCCTCGGGATCTTCGTTCAGCGCACCGGGATTGTCGGCCAGCGCCTCGTTCACTTCCGTGATCTCGCCATCGACCGGAGCATACAACTCGGATGCCGCCTTGACGGATTCGATCACGCCGATCTCGCCGCCTTTTTCGAACTCGTCGCCCGCTTCCTGCTGTTCCACGAACACCACTTCACCCAGCTGCTCGGCGGCATGTTTGGTGATGCCCAGAGTGGCCGTGTCGCCTTCAACGCTCAGCCATTCATGCTCTTCGGAATAATAGGTTGCCATCTTGTCTCTCTCCTGACTTCAACGCTTGTAATTCTGTTTGACGAAGGGCATGGCCACGATCTGCGCCGGTTGCGCCTTGCCCCGGATGATCAGGTTCACCTTCTCGCCCGGCTCGCCATGGCCCGCGGACACATAGCCCATCGCGATCGGGCCTCCGACCGTCGGGCCAAAGCTGCCCGAGGTGATCTGGCCGATCGTGTTACCCTCAGTGCACTGGATTTCCACACCCTGGCGCGCCGGAGCACGGCCGTCGGGCTTGATCCCCACCAGCTTGCGGGATGCCCCCTCGGCCAGTTCGCGCTGGATACGCTCCGCACCCGGAAAGCCGCCTTCTTCCTTGCGGCGCTTCTGCATCGCCCAGCCCAAAGACGCCTCGACCGGCGAGGTGCTCTGATCGATGTCATTGCCATACAGGCACAGCCCCGCCTCAAGCCGCAGGCTGTCGCGCGCGCCCAGACCCGCCGCTTCGCAATCCTCATGCCCCAGGAAGGCTTTCGAAACTTCGATCGCCTTGTCCTCGGGGATCGAGATCTCATAGCCGTCCTCGCCGGTATAACCCAGCCGCGAGATGCGGCACTCGACACCGTTGATATCAGCAAGGGTGGTTTCCATGAACTTCAGGTCACGGGCAACAGGGCACAACGCGCCGACAACATCCTCGGCCTTGGGCCCCTGAACCGCCACCAGCGCGCGGTCGAAGATCTCGGTCACTTCGACACCTTCGAGATTGTCACGCATATGCGGAATGTCCTGATGCCGCAGCGCCGCGTTCACCACCACAAAATAGTGATCCCCCGCATTCGACACGATCAAATCGTCCATGATCCCGCCGTCAGCGTTGGTGAAAAACCCGTA
>NZ_JBXWMM010000031.1:0-2350 GCF_059609825.1 Ruegeria sp. YTSB088
GGTCACCCGTCAACCGCGTCGACAACGCATACGGCGACAGAAACCTCGTCTGCACATGCCCCCCAATGGATGCATACGAAGAAGCCGCGGAATAGGTAGCTAGTCGTAGCAATCCGCTTCTTGCCCTGACGGATTGAAATCCAAGAAAGAGGGCAGCGTCCTGCGAGGCGCTGCTTCTTGCCAAATCGATGGAGGAACAATGAAACACTATGTCCTCGCAAATGATCGCGCCAACCTGGCAAAGACAGGGCCGGAGGTGCCCGAAAGACTAAAATACATCGATGTTATCCTAAGCGACGAGCGGGCGCTGGCATCGGCTGAAATCGTTGTTGAGTTCTATCACGCATTGAACAGCCTGGTCGAAGATTTCTCTTACGTGGTCAATCTCCGGGTGTCCGGAAATGACACCGTCGGCGGACCTCTCTATTGGGCGGGTCGTGCCGCGATTTTCTGGGGCGACCTGGAAAACAACTGGGACGTTGCCGGTCCGCGCAGAAGCTGGATCTCGCAAGTTCTTAACCTGTCTTCAAGGGCTGTTCTGGTCGGTGGAGCTGTCCTTCTTCTTGTGCAGTTGGGCAGAGCGGGTCGAAATGTCGTTGCGGTGCATCCGAACTTCGCCGCGGCCGCGCTGGAAAGCGGATTGGAAAGCTGCGGCACGGGGACTCATCTGGCCGCCGACGGGCGTCCGCACAGCGCGACCAGCAGATTGAGCGCGTTGAGATTGTTGTCTGAATTTGTGTCCATGGATCACGGAGAGCATATCGCGGACTCACTACGCAGCTATATTGGTCTAGCCGAACCCGTGCAAAAACACGAAAGCAGACTAGCCGCACGGTTGGTGCATAGGGCAAAAGGTGATCTTTTGGTCGTACGCACCCTGAATGCGATGCAGGAAAACATCGAAGATCCTCTGACGATTTCCGATCTCTCCCGCGTGCTCAAAACCTCAACACGGCAGCTGCAGCGACGGTTCCTGAGCAAAACCGGGGCAAAGCTGCTTTCGACATACAAAGAACTTCGGCTGGAACGCGCGCAAAGCCTGTTGCAGTTCACCAACATGTCGCAGATCGAAATCTCGGCAGCCACTGGTTTTTCATCAACCGTCGCTTTGAAACGTGCGTTTCAACGCAGCTACAGAACCAGCCCCGACGATGTTCGCAACAGTCGGTTCATGGGGACGATAGCATCGGGGAACGGCTAGCCATTATTCGGTTTCCGTAACTGTCGATGATATCGCGCGGACAGGATGCCCACGCAACTCTGGCTTGGTTCAGGCCGCCGCTATCTGGCTTGCCTTTTCCACCAGCACTTCGGCCTGACGGATTGATGCGTAGTCAATTAGTCGACCATCCAGCGAAACAGCGCCTTTTCCATCGGCTTCGGCCTCGGCCATGGCGACGAGAATTCGCTGTGCCTTGGTAACTTCAGCGTCGGACGGCGACATCACCTCATTGGCAAGTGCGATCTGGCTTGGATGAATGGCCCATTTGCCCTCGCAACCCAGAACAGCAGCGCGTTTTGCGGCAGCCTTGTATCCGTCAGGGTCCTGAAAATCACCAAAAGGTCCGTCAATCGGGCGCAGTCCGTTCGCGCGCGCCGCAACCACCATACGGGTCAGTGCATAATGCCACATGTCACCCCAATGGATCTGGCGCCCACCATCCGAATCCGCATCGGTCAAGACAGAGTAGTCCGGGTTCACACCGCCGATGATCGTGGTTCGCGCGCGGGTCGAAGCCGCATAGTCGGCCACGCCGAAGTGCAGGCTTTCATTGCGCTTTGATGCTGCCGCAATCTCACTGACATTCTGCATGCCAAGCGCGGTTTCGATGATGTGCTCGAATCCAATCCGTTTCTTATAGCCTCTGGCATCTTCGATCTGGGTGACAAGCATATCGACCGCGTAAACGTCAGCAGCAGTTCCGACCTTGGGGACCATGATCAGATCAAGGCGTTCACCAGCCTGTTCGACCACATCCACAACGTCACGGTACATATAGTGGGTGTCCAGACCATTGATCCGCACCGACATGGTCTTGTTGCCCCAGTCGATGTCGTTCAAGGCCTGAATGATGTTCCTGCGCGCCTGCTCCTTTTCGTCCGGTGCTACGGCGTCTTCCAAATCAAGGAAAATGACGTCGACATCGGATTTGGCTGCCTTTTCGAACATTCCGGGTTGGCTGCCGGGCACGGCCAATTCACTTCGGTTTAGACGGGCTGGGGCTTGGTCAATGGAATGAAAGCTCATGGGGTCGGGTCCTTCGTCTTAAAGATTCGGATAGATCGGGAATTTGGCGCAGAGGTCTGCGACTTCGGCCTTGACCTTGGCTTCGACAGCGCTGTTGCCGTC
>NZ_JBXWMM010000032.1:0-1775 GCF_059609825.1 Ruegeria sp. YTSB088
CCTGATCTTTCATTTCGTCGGCTGAGATTCCGGCGACTGCGACGGGTTTTTTCATTGCGTCGCGGCGGAAGGGTTCGCCGAGTTCCTGGTTGATCAGGGCCTCGATCAGCGTGGTGATGCCGTTCTTCTGGTCCTCGATCGCCTGGTTCAGCGCCGCGGTCAGCTCGTCCTGGGTGCGGGCAACGACGCCCTTCAGACCACAGGCCTGCGCAATACCGGCGTAAGACACTTTGGTGTCCAGCTCGGTGCCCACGAAGTTGTCGTCAAACCACAGGGTCGAGTTGCGCTTTTCCGCGCCCCACTGATAGTTGCGGAAGACGATCTGGGTCACGGCAGGCCATTCCTCGCGGCCGATCGCGGTCAGTTCGTTCACCGCGATGCCGAATGCACCATCACCGGCAAAGCCCACAACCGGAACGTCCGGGCAGCCGATCTTGGCGCCGACGATGGCGGGCAGCCCATAGCCGCAGGGGCCGAACAGGCCCGGCGCCAGGTACTTGCGGCCCTCTTCAAACGACGGATAGGCGTTGCCGATGGCGCAGTTGTTGCCGATATCGGACGAGATGATCGCCTCTTTCGGCAGCGCCGCCTGAATCGCGCGCCACGCCATGCGCGGGCTCATCCAGTCCGGCTTGGCGTCACGGGCGCGCTGGTTCCAGGTGGTGCCCGGATCGTCATCCTCGTGGGTCATCGAGGTCAGCTCCTGCGCCCAGGCGGATTTTTTCTGCGCAATGCGTTCCTTGCGCTCCTTGCGGCCTTCGTCACCGGCGGTGTCGCTCAGCTGGGCCAGAATGCCTTGGGCCACCTTGGCCGCATCACCGACGATACCGACGGTGACAGTTTTGGTCAGGCCGATGCGGTCGGGGTTGATGTCGACCTGGATGATCTTGGCATTCGCCGGCCAGTATTCCATGCCATAGCCCGGCAGGGTCGAGAACGGGTTCAGACGGGTGCCAAGACACAGAACAACATCAGCCTCGCTGATCAGCTCCATCCCGGCCTTCGAACCGTTATAGCCCAGAGGGCCGGCAAACAGCGGGTGGTTGCCGGGGAAGGCGTCGTTGTGCTGATAGCCGACGCAGACCGGCGCATTCAGACGCTCGGCCAGTGCCTTCGACGCCTCGATCCCGCCCTTGGACAGGACAACGCCCGCACCGTTCAGGATAACGGGGTTCTTGGCGTTCGACAGCAGCTCGGCCGCCTGTGCCACGGCGGTTTCGCCGCCCGAGGGGCGTTCGAAATCGACGATGGCGGGCAGATCAACATCGATCACCTGAGTCCACATATCACGCGGGATGTTCAGCTGAGCCGGCGCGCTGGCGCGCTTGGCCTGCATGATCACACGGTTCAGAACCTCGCAGACGCGGGTCGGGTCGCGGACCTCTTCCTGATAGGCGACCATGTCCTCGAACAGCTTCATCTGCTCGACTTCCTGGAAGCCGCCCTGACCGATGGTCTTGTTCGCCGCCTGCGGCGTCACCAGCAGCAGCGGGGTGTGGTTCCAGTAAGCCGTCTTCACGGCGGTCACGAAATTGGTGATGCCGGGGCCGTTCTGCGCGATCATCATCGACATCTTGCCGGTCGCTCGGGTGTAGCCATCCGCCATCATCCCCGCACTGCCTTCATGCGCACAGTCCCAGAACATGATCCCGGCCTTCGGGAACAAATCAGAGATCGGCATCATCGCAGATCCAATGATCCCAAACGCATGCTCAATCCCGTGCATCTGCAGAACCTTAACAAACGCCTCTTCCGTCGTCATCTTCATGTGGGTG
>NZ_JBXWMM010000033.1:0-1601 GCF_059609825.1 Ruegeria sp. YTSB088
GGCAGTTGCAGTACAAAAAAGGTTGGGGACCACAAAAAGTTCAGAGCCATCTGTGCCCACCACAGCTTCATGGCAGCCGAGCTTCGGTCTGTTTCGAACTGACGCCAACCCGCCATGGCGATCAACACATAAAGCACCGTCCAGACCGGGCCAAATATCCAATTTGGTGGATTGAAAGCAGGTTTAGAAAGCTGCGCATACCAATCGCCAGGTGCGGTCAGTATCCCGATCAGGATGCCGCCTCCCAACATGAGCGCAAGAAATGCTATGCGGATCAACAAATTCGACATTGCGGGACTGCTTTCAGCAATCCTTGGTCGTCACGTTGACAAGCGCTTCGGAAGAGAAGGTTGCAGTACTGGTCTTACCCGCATCGGAATAAGACACCGTGGCGCCTTCTATCTCCGACCCTGTTACGGTGATTTCGCGTTGCCCAACGGTGTCATCCACATCGATGGTAAAGGCGAGTTTGTCCCCGACTGCAAGGGATGCAATCTCAAGTTCAATTGTATTTTGCCCGTCCACAACCGAAGGAATTTGCCGCAGAGCATCCGCACCCTCAACGAATTCGAGAGGTTGAAAGACCTCTACGCCTGCACCTTTTTCGGTAACGTCGAAAATCAGACGTCCGGTAGATTGCGACAAGTCGATTTTGAGGGTCGAAGCTTCAACTTCGCACGTTCCGACATTTGTCAGAACAAAACGGTCCTTGGGTGCGCCTTCTATAAAGCGAATTTGTACACCAGCTTGAAGCGAAGTAGCTGCAAATAATCCAAGGGTCGCTGCAAGAATACTCTTCGGGAGCATATTTATCTTCTTTCTAAAAGGTTCTTGATAGATACGCTTCGGCGGGTTTCTTGGATCAGACTTATGACTTTTGACTATCGTGGCTCAGCCGACAGGACCTTTCGAAGTTCCATGCACAGTAGTCACAACGGTTAAGTCAGAACATGCCATTTTCATTCGCGCTGTTTGCTGGAATTTCCTGAAGAACATCCCAGTGCTCGACAACCTTACCATCAGCATCCAGGCGAAAAATATCGATCCCTGCGTACTCGAGACCATCGGGCCAGATTTGGTGGCAATGCAGAATAACGTGATCGTCTTCGGCAAACGCGCGTTTGATGTCCACTCGCTTTCCGGGGTGTTCGGCAGCCATGCGCTCAAAATAATCGACAAAGGCTTGCTTGCCGTCGCCAACATGCGGGTTGTGCTGCGTATAGGTTTCACCAACAAAGGTCGCTATGGCCTCGGCAGGTCGACACTCGTTGAACATCATTTCGTAGAAAGCGATGACGTTTTTCTTGTTTGTTTCGAGGTCCGGCATGCTGATCTCCAAATCGGTGTTTTTCTACCCAAAACCGTTGGCTCGTAAAGCATAGAAAACAAATAATAAGAACCTCGATCAATGGTTGGGAAAAGTAACGAGCTTTATTTTGCGTTCCAACTATTTCGAGGATTGGCCAGTTAATCGGTATCCTCGAAGTCGATATGAATATGATTTCCATCAGGATCGGCCACATGGATTTGGATCATGCGGGGCCCTGGGACTTCGGTTTTGCGATACTGGATCTGACGTGATGCCAGTTTTTCTTCAAATG
>NZ_JBXWMM010000034.1:0-1454 GCF_059609825.1 Ruegeria sp. YTSB088
GACTTCGGTAACGGAGCCGTCCCAGTCAAGCGGTTTTGCGCATCATGATTGATCCGCCAAGGCGGTGTAGCTGTACCCGTTCGTGTCCGCCCTGCTTTCTGTCGCGGCCTTCGGTTGAGATCCTTCGGGTACATGCTTCGGTTCGTGGTCAGCGCGACGGCTGCCAACATGATGCTGGTTCGATGTAATTCCGATGTGCCCATCTCATTGGCGTGCTTGATTGAAGTCAGCGACGGTCCAGACCTCGGCATCATCGGAACCACGTCCCTGCGGGACCTCGAAGGCCTGCGATCAAGCAGGCAGCAAGTGGAGAGACATTCGATCAAGCCGTATTTGGTGCTACATCCGGTTGGAACACGGTGCCATCGACCCAAATCCGATGCAGGATGACAGCAATGCGACGCGCGAGGGCGACCATCGCAATTTTTCGACCTCGACGTTGCGCCAGTTGAGCTCCCCATGTTCGCAGCCACGTCGACCGTCCGCGGCTCATCATGACAGTTGCGGCCTGGCACAACGCCCGCCTCAGGTTTACGTCGCCGGCCTTGGTAATGCCGCCAGACACATCACGCTCACCGGACTGGTTGCGAGAAGGCGTCAGGCCAACCCAGGGACCGACTCGCTTTGAAGACCGGAAGCGCGCCGGATCATCGACGGCTGCACGGAAGGTTAGTGCAACGACCGTGCCAATTCCTGGCATCGTCATCAAACGGAGGCAAACCGGATCGTCCTGGGCAAGCTGACGCACCTGCTTCTCAAGGGTCGCAAGCTCCAATCGCAAGGATGCTCTGGCACGCAACATAGGTTTGGTAGCGGATTCCAGCATGAGGTTGCCTTCCGCCAACTCTCGGATGCGGGCTTCGAACCTACCACGAGAAGTCGCGCCGACCTTGAGACCGAAGTTCCGTAGCAAGCCTCTCAACGACATCTCCAAGGCGATCATGTTCTGCTGAATGGCTTTTCGGGCGCCGAGCACAGCGCGGGTTTCCTGAGCAGAGACGGATTTGCAATGAACCGGGCGGAACCAGCCAAGATGAAGCAGACGCGCAATCCCTTCAGCATCCCGTCGATCCGTCTTGATTGGCATTGCTTTCAGTGCTCCTTTCACCTGGCGGGTTTCCATAAGCACTGCATCCAAGCCCAACTCTGCCAGCCCTCGATGCAGCCACTGCGACATAGGTCCAGCCTCCAGGCCAATCGCAGCTATGTCACCGTCTAAACCACACATCCAATGGGCCAATACCTCTGGTTCGCTCGCAGCCTCGGCCTCTTTGATGATCTCGCCATGCTCGCTGAGCACGCATATCGCGGTCTTGGCCAATGACACGTCTAGTCCAATAAATAGTCTCATCCCGTCGTCCTCCAGGTAGGTTCAATACGGGAATGGCGGCAGCGCAGCGCGGATTTGACAAGTGGTAACGGCGGTGCGTGACGCAGGCCCCGTTACGGCATCT
>NZ_JBXWMM010000035.1:0-1266 GCF_059609825.1 Ruegeria sp. YTSB088
CGGATTTTTCACCCAGTCCCTTGCTGATCGTGATCCTGAGCTTTTTGGCTCGATCACGTCGGAACTGGGTCGTCAGCGCGACGAGATCGAGCTGATCGCGTCCGAGAACATCGTCTCTGCCGCCGTGATGGAGGCGCAGGGCTCGGTGATGACCAACAAATATGCCGAAGGCTATCCCGGGCGCCGCTACTATGGCGGCTGCCAGTTTGTTGATATTGCCGAAAACCTGGCCATCGACCGCGCCAAACAGCTGTTCGGATGCGAGTTTGCCAATGTGCAGCCCAATTCCGGCTCTCAGGCCAACCAGGGCGTGTTCCAGGCCCTGATCAAGCCGGGCGACACCATTCTGGGCATGAGCCTGGATGCCGGTGGCCACCTGACCCACGGCGCGCGGCCGAACCAGTCGGGCAAGTGGTTCAACGCGGTGCAATACGGCGTGCGCCAGCAGGACAACATGCTGGATTACGATCAGGTCGAGGCGCTGGCGAAAGAGCACCAGCCCAAGCTGATCATCGCGGGTGGCTCGGCGATCCCACGCCAGATCGACTTTGCCCGCATGCGTCAGATCGCCGATATGGTCGGCGCCTATCTGCACGTGGACATGGCGCATTTTGCCGGTCTGGTGGCAGCGGGCGAACACCCCAGCCCCTTCCCCCATGCGCATGTGGCCACGACCACGACGCACAAGACCCTGCGTGGCCCGCGTGGCGGCATGATCCTGACCAATGATGAAGATATCGCCAAGAAAGTGAATTCAGCGATTTTCCCTGGCATTCAGGGCGGCCCGCTGATGCATGTGATCGCAGCCAAGGCCGTGGCCTTTGGCGAGGCCCTGCGGCCTGAGTTCAAGAACTATGTCAAGCAGGTGATCACCAACGCGCAGGCGCTGTCGGATCAGCTGATCAAGGGTGGGCTGGACACGGTGACCCACGGGACCGACACCCATGTGGTGCTGGTCGACCTGCGCCCCAAAGGGGTGAAAGGCAACGCCACCGAGAAGGCTCTGGGCCGGGCGCATATCACCTGCAACAAGAACGGCGTGCCGTTTGATCCCGAAAAGCCGACCATCACATCGGGCATCCGTCTGGGCAGCCCGGCAGGCACCACCCGCGGCTTCGGCGAGGTCGAATTCCGCCAGATCGCCGACTGGATCATCGAAGTGGTCGACGGCCTGGCCGCCAATGGCGAAGACGGCAACAGCGCTGTCGAAGCCAAGGTCAAGGCCGAAGTCGCAGACCTCTGCGCCAAATTCCCGATCTATCCGAA